>JBAZMV010000004.1 GCA_041649635.1 Dehalococcoidia bacterium | reverse complement strand
CCCCTCACTTCGAGGGCAAAAATCTGACCACTCTCTCCCTGAGAGATATCGATACCACCCTGCTGAAACTGGAACGGGACCTGGCCGCCGAACGCGGCAAGCTCGCCGCCAACGACCCGGAGGCCTCCACAACGGCCATGCAGCGCAAGCAGAACCTGGGCATGAACGCCATACTCTCCGTTTCCCTGGCCCTGGCCAGAGCCGTGGCCCACATCCAGGGCGAGGAACTCTACGGCCTCATCAGGAAAGAGATGTTCTCCATCATCGATTCCCTGGCCAAGGACTGCGGCGTCCAGATCAAAGGCAACGAGGTATCCGATTACATCGCGGCACTCCGCGAAGTTAACTCCATACTCGAAAAACAGGATAAACCTCTCTTCGAAGCCCTGAGAAATAAAACCGGTATATATAACCAATAGGTTTATCCAAATTATTTCGCCGATTCCAAAACATTTACAGCATATTGTATTTTTGTTATCATAAAAACAGTTAAGGCGATGATGCTCGCCCGGGAGCGATCCCGAAGTGCCCGCCAATCAACGGGATGATAGCCTCTACTGGCTTTGCAGGTAGAGGCTATGTTATTTATAGCAAGGTTTTTTTACATCTCTGCCTGACGGTAATTTTAAAAGGTTACATTATGGAGAACGAAAATATAAGGGCAGACACTTTAAACGCCATTCGCGAAAATGAATCGCCGCTGATTTCCGTGCTCAAGGACGCACAAGCCCTACTCGACGGCCTCGGCGATGAATTCGCATCCGAACGCAATCATCTCTCCTCCTTAGAGGAGCGGCTTTCTACGGCCCGTTTCCACCTCGCAGTGCTGGGACAATTCAAACGAGGGAAGAGCACCCTGCTCAATGCCCTGCTGGGAGAGGAGCTGCTGCCCTCCGCCGTGGTTCCACTCACATCCGTCCCGACGTTTCTATTTTGGGGAGCGACCCATATAGTCAGAGTGGTTTTCCTGGACGGCAACGTTCACGATTTTGTCCCTGAGAGTGCGGCAGAGGCCAGGGAGCTTCTTTCCCGGTACGTTACCGAGGACTGTAACTCTAAGAACCATCTCTGCGTGGCGCATGTTGAAGTAGCGTGTTCCTCGCCGCTACTTCAGAAAGGCGTGGTTCTCATCGACACGCCGGGTATCGGCTCAACGTTCCAGCATAACACCGAGGCCACCGTGAATTTCCTGCCCCAATGCGACGCGGCGCTGTTCCTGGTATCCGCCGACCCGCCTATAACCCAGGTAGAGATAGAGTTCCTGAAGACGGTGCGGGATAAGGTGGTAAAAACATTTTTCCTGATGAACAAGGTTGATTATCTTTCAGAAAAAGAGCGTCAGGTAGCAGTCGAGTTTCTCAAGAAGGTGCTGCAGGATCAGGCGGGGCTCGACAGCAGCGAACCGATCTTCAGCATCTCGGCACGCCGCGGGCTGGAGGCGAAGCTGAAGGACAACGGCCAGCAATTAGCGGATAGCGGCATTTCAAAGCTGGAGAATTCACTGGTCGAGTTCCTCAACCTGGAGAAGATACAGACCCTGAACCTGGCTATAGCCAGAAAGGCCGGTGACATTATTGGCGAAGGCCTGCTCCAAATTCGCTTGAAACAGCGTTCCCTCACACTTCCCTTAGAGGACCTGGAACAGAGGCTGGCAACATTCAATCAGAAAATCAAGGAAATAGACCGGCAACGGGAGCTGGCACATGACCTTCTTGCTGGAGACCAGAAACGACTTATCGAAACGCTGGAACAGGAGTGCGCAGCGGAATTAGAGAAGAATCGTAGAGAGTTATCCCTGATTCTCACAGAAACACTGGAAAATACCGCCGGCACCGAGTTGATAGAGAAGAATATTAGCGCTCGCTTGTCCGATATAATCCCGGACCTGTTCAGCGGAAGCTTGGCCAAAATATCGGGACTGGTCAACCAGAGCATGCAGGACATACTAGGCTCTCACCAAGAAAAGGCAAACGATCTGGCCGAGACAATATGGCGAACAGCAGCTGAGCTCTTTGAAATACCGTATTCTCCGGGTAAAGGTGACGAAAGAATAGTGACGACCAGTAAGCCTTCTTGGGTAACCGAGAACTGGAGCGCCGCCATGAGCCCCATCCCTAGAGAAATATTCGAGCGTATACTCCCCAGGAGCATGGCCGTCCGAAGGATCAAGAAATGGTTACAGCAGGATATAGAGGCCATAACGCTGCATAATATCGAAAATCTGCGATGGGCAACAATAAAAAATGTGGATAAGACGTTCCGCCGATTTTCTTTGAACCTAGACGAGCAATTGGAGGAGGTATCCCAAGCCACTCTGGGCGCTATTCAGGAAGCTCACACCCGGCGGACACAGCAGGCCGACAGCGTCAATATCGAGATTAAGAAGCTGCGGGACTTCGAATCAAAGCTGCAGAGCATTCTCGATAGTCTGGCAGCCATTTCTCTTTGATCCACAAAGTATGCCGGGAATAATTCTTCATCGACATCTGTTAGGAAAGCCGTGGTCATCACTGCCGTCTGCTATACTAAGGATGAGGTAAAACAAGCATGAGTAACAACAACTGCCCATTTTGCAAGATGGTTAAGCATGAGTTAAGCCCCGTTGTGGTTCAGGAAGACGATGAGATACTGGCGATTATGGACCTGTACCCGGCCACTCCAGGCCATGTACTTGTGCTGCCTAAACGGCATATCGAAGACATCTACGCCATGCCGTCAGATACCGGAGCCCGCATAATGGCCGTAGCGGTCTCCATAGCTAAAGCAATCATGGAACAATTAAGTCCTAGCGGACTGAACCTGATACAGGCAAACGGAGCCGCCGCGGGACAAACTATATCCCATTTCCATCTACATATGGTTCCCCGCTATCGGGACGACTCCGTGACTCTGCGTTTCGGACACGGCGACACTCCTGAGACTATCGAAGAACTGGAGCAGATAGCTTCCCTGCTGCGCCAAGGTTTGAATGATTGACAACCGTGAAAAACGATTACAGACAGGACTAAGAATTTTTACCGGATAAAACCAATCCTCCGATCTCGCAAAAGTAGGATGTTGTATTAGTCCCCGGTGAATTCGATTAACAGAAAACCTCCACCGCATACTCTTTTTAATAGAAATGATTTCGGCTATAATGTAACCGTATACCGACAATCGAATCGACACCATAGGGATTGTCCGATATAGATGTCATCATGAAAGAAGCTTTTAGACAAACAAGGATGAAGACGGGGGGAATTGGAGCCGGCTCTCCCTCGAGCCTGGCTTCGTAGGGAGAGCTTCTGCAAATATCCACAATAATACTTTTGTCATTCCAAATTTTTAAGGGGGATATATGAGTCACCAATTCAAGATACTAGTCGCCGACCCCCTCGCCAAAGAGGGCGTGGAGGCGCTTAAAGCATACGCGGAAGTTGACGTTAAAACAGGCCTTTCCAAGGACGAACTAAAAGCCATTATCGGAGAGTACGACGCCATCGCCGTGAGAAGCGAGACCAAGGTAACGGCTGATATCATCGATGCGGGCAAGAAGCTCCAGGTGATCGGACGCGCCGGCGTCGGCGTGGACAACGTTGACCTGGACGCCGCAACCAGGAACGGTATCATGGTCGTGAACGCCCCTACAGGCAATACCATCTCTGCGGCCGAGCACACCATCGGCCTTATTCTGGCCCTGGCGCGCCACATACCGCAGGCCAACCAGAAGCTCAGGGCCGGCGAGTGGAAACGCAAAGAATACATGGGCACCGAGCTCAGGAACAAGACCCTGGGCATCGTAGGTTTCGGCAACGTGGGTTCGGAGGTGGCTAAACGAGCCGTCGGATTGGCGATGCGGGTCATAGCGCACGATCCCTTCGTTTCGGTTGAGTTCGCCGCCAACTTCGGCGTTAAGATGGTCACCCTCGATGAGATACTCGCCGAGTCGGACTTCATTACGCTGCATACGCCTCTTTCCGCCAAGACCAAAGGGCTTATAGGCGAGAAGGAAATCGCCAAGATGAAGCCCGGCGTCCGTATCATCAACTGCGCCCGCGGCGGCATCATCGATGAGGAACTGCTCTGCAAGGCGGTGCAGGACGGCAAGATCGCCGGAGCTGCGGTAGATGTGTTCACCAAGGAGCCGGCCCCTGCGGACAACCCGCTGCTTAAGAACGAGAAGATCATCGTTACCCCGCACCTGGCCGCGTCCACAGCCGAGGCACAGATACTGGCCTCAACCGACGTAGCGGAAGAGATTATTGCCGTTCTAAACAATAAACCGGTGCGCTATGCCGTTAACATCCCCAGGATACCGGCCGCCACACTGGCCATCATCGGCCCGTTCATAGGTGTTGCCAAATCGATGGGCAAGCTGCTCTATCAGCTGGGAGAAGGGCAGATGGAGGGCCTCAACATAAAATACGAAGGGGAGATCGCCGGCTGCGATACTTCGGCGCTCAAGGCCAATATCCTGGGCGGCCTGCTCGAGGGCACCGTCGAGGAGCGCGTCAATCTAGTAAACGCCAATATGATAGCTCAACGCCGCGGTTTGAAGATCAGCGAGACAACAGACCCGGCATGCGAAGTATATACTAATGTAATCACGGTGGAGCTAAAAACATCAGCCGCAACCGTCACTGTCGCGGGCACGGCTATCAGGGGAGAGCCCCATATCGTCAGGATCAACGATTTCTGGATCGACATCATTCCCAGAGAGGGGTACTTCCTCTTCAGCGATCACAAGGACCGCCCCGGCCTTATCGGCTCGGTAGGCACCATACTCGGTAACGCCGATATCAACATCAGCGCCATGCATCTGGGACGGCTGGAACCTAGAGGCAAGGCCCTGCTGATACTGGATGTCGATGAAGCCGTCAACGAAGCTGTTCTTAAGAAACTTATGGAACTGCCCGAAGTATATACAATGAAGCTGGTTAAGTTCTAATCGCCGGAGTTGAACCTTCGTGCCGGACATCGAAACAGCAAAAAAACAGATAGCTGAGCTGCGGGAGCGGCTCAGCTATCATAGTTATCGTTACTACGCTCTGGACAGCCCGGAGATATCCGATGCCGAATACGACCGCATGATGGTCGACCTGCGCAGTCTGGAGGAACAGCATCCGGAGCTGATCACCCCCGACTCCCCCACCCAGCGCGTGGGCGCCGCCCCCCTCGCCGAGTTCGGAACCGTCGAGCATCCAAAACCGCTTCTCAGCCTGGCCAACGTCTTCTCCGACGATGAACTGCTCGCCTGGCACAAGAGAATCTCGAATCTGGTTCCAAACCAGGCCATGGACTTCGTCTGCGAACTTAAGATGGACGGGCTCGCCGTGGCGCTGACATATGTCGATGGCAAGTTAATGAGAGGCGCCACCCGCGGCGACGGTTTCCGCGGCGAGGACATCAAGCAAAATCTGCGCACAATCAAGAGCATACCGCTGGCCGTGCCCAAAAACGCCCCGCGGAAATTCGAGGTGCGCGGCGAGGTGTACCTTTCCAAGAAAGGCTTCGAAAAGCTGAATAGGGAGCGCGCCGCGGAGGAACTGCCGCTGTTCGCCAACCCGCGCAATGCGGCGGCCGGGTCGCTTAGACAGTTGGACCCGCGCGTCACGGCCAGGCGCCCTCTCGATATATACATCTACGCCATAGGCTATATCGACGACCCGTCGGTCAAGGCGCCGGCTACGCACTGGGAAATGATGGAGTACCTCAAATCGCTTGGATTTCGCATAAGTCCCTACAGCGCTAAGACCGCAAACATTGATGAGGCTACCAGATATTACCACCGCTGGTGCGACTGGCGCGAGAAACTCGACTTCGAGGCTGACGGCGTCGTCATCAAGGTCAACTCCCTCGCGCTGCAGGAGACGCTGGGTGCGGTAGGCCACGACCCGCGCTGGGCTGTGGCCTACAAGTTCCCCGCGATACAGGCAACGACAAAGCTTCTCGACATAGGCATAAATGTGGGCCGCACCGGAAGCCTCAATCCATACGCTATTCTCGAGCCTGTTTCCGTGAGCGGCGTTACGATCAAGCGGGCGACGCTGCATAACGAGGAGGACATCAGGCGCAAAGGTCTGCGCATCGGCGACACGGTGATAGTGCAACGGGCCGGCGATGTGATTCCCGAGATCGTGGCCCCCGTGATATCGAAACGCACCGGAGAGGAAAAAGAATTCGTCATGCCCGACCGTTGCCCTTCATGCGGCAGCGAGGTGTACAAATCAGCGGACGAGGCCGCAGCGCGGTGCACAAACGCGTCGTGCCCGGCGCAGTTGCACCGTCTGGTCGAGCACTTCGTCTCGCGCAACGCAATGGATATAGACGGCGTCGGCGAGAAGATAGCAGCATCCCTCATATCAAATGGGCTGGTAAAGGACGCATCCGACCTCTATTACCTGACCAAAGAACAGCTCCTGACCATTAACGGTATAGAAGAGAAGAGCGCAAATAACATGCTCGAAGCCATCGATGAAAGCAAGGGTCGATCTTTAGAAAGGCTCATCTTTGCGCTGGGCATAAGGCATGTGGGCGCTGAGATCGCAGACATACTGGCAAACCACTTCGGCAGCATCGACGCGCTGTCGCAAGCAACCGAAGAGGAACTGACGCAGATACCTGCTATCGGCCCGAAGATAGCGGGTAGCATCGTAGCCTTTTTCCAAAAAGCTGTGAACCGTAGTATAATCGAGAGGCTGGAGCAAGCAGGCGTCGCTTTGAAGGAACGCGAAGGCGCGAAGAAAGACCTGCCGTTCAAAGGACAGCAGTTCGTGCTAACCGGAACGCTCGCATCATTTACTCGAAGCGAGGCGGAGACGCGCATAAAGGCGCTCGGCGGAGGGGTGGGATCGAGCGTAAGCAAGAAGACGACGTACGTAGTGGCGGGCGCCGATCCCGGTTCGAAGCTGGAAAAGGCGCGAAAGCTTGGTGTTAAAATAATCGGCGAGGATGAATTCCTCAAGCTGATCAAATAAAAGGGCACCTTACATGATTTTCTCAGAATCCAGACAGGTTTATACGGATTCTTGAGAATTGTGGCTGTGCGAGTTGAGAATCTTCATCTTAGCCCTCTTCCCTTGCAGATGGAGAGGTTACTTTAAGAGAGGTACAGGAGAGAAATCTCTCCTGACGGGGTATTAGGGGTGTCCCCTATCATTTTTTGAATCCCCCAAGAATGGGGGATATCAGGGGGTTGATATAATAGTAATTCGATAATATCGACAGCTTTAGAGAGGAGCTAACCTGATGACCAAAGTACTTATAGTTTACTCCAGCCAGACAGGCAATACAGAGGAGATGGCTAATGCCCTGGCTGAAGGGGCCAAATCCGTAAACGGCGCGACCGTGGTTATGAAAAAGGCAGCCGACACAACGGAGAGAGATCTCATATCATGCGACGCCGTGGCCTTCGGCTCACAGACGACCTTCGGATACATATCCGGAGCGTTGAAGGACTTCTTCGACCGGACGCTCATCCAGTGCCGCGAGAAAACGAAGGACAAGCCCTACTGCACGTTCACCAGCAGCGGCATGGGCAAACGAAAGGCCCTGGATGTCCTGGACGGCATTGCCTTTGCCTACAGCCTGAAAAAAGTAGGAGATGGCGTGATGGCCAAGGGAAAACCGACGCCGGAGGATATCGCCGAGCTTAAAGTCCTGGGCAAGAAACTTGCCGGGGGCTAATCTCAGGACGCAGTCTTGATACTATGAAACTTATAATCGGGCTCGGGAATCCGGGTAAAGGTTATGCCGGTAACCGGCATAACGTGGGCTTCCGATGCCTCGATTATTTCGCGCGCCGCCACAGGATCGAGATCAAAGAACGCAGGTGGCGCGATCGCAGCATGCGCGCCAGATTCGGCATAAGCGACATCGACGGCACGGCGGTAGTGCTGGCCAAACCAACCACCTTCATGAACCTCAGCGGTCAGGCGGTATCGCAACTGATGCACCGCTTCAAAGCCTCTGTCTCCGATATCATCGTAATTTGCGATGATATGGACCTGCCTGTGGACAAGATACGCATACGCCCGCAGGGCGGCTCCGGCGGCCACAAGGGCCTGGCCTCGATTATCAGCTCCATAGGAAGTGACGCTTTCACCCGCATCCGCGTCGGCATCGGGCGGCCGGACAATGACGAGGTATCGTACGTGCTGAGCAACTTCCCGCCGGAGGACAGGCGAGCCATCGATCAAGCCATAGCGACCGTTGCCGACGCAGTCGACTGCATCTTAAGCGAAGGCCTCGAGGCCGCTATGAATCGATACAACTAGGACGGCGCGGCATCTTATTTGCCACAAACACTTAAGGAATGCTATAATCGCCTTCACCCAGATATAGAGGCTATTGATTTGAAGGACAGGATTTTCATCTCCGTGATAGGCGCCAGCAAGTGCAGCGCCAAAGAGGCCAGGCTCGCCGAGGAAGTAGGCCGCGAGCTGGCCAGGCGCGGCGCTGTCGTCATCTGCGGCGGTCTCACCGGCGTAATGGAGGCCGCATGCCGCGGGGCCAAGTCCGAAGGGGGGCTCACCGTCGGCATCCTGCCGGGCAACAACCGCAAAGATGCCAACCCGCATGTCGACATACCTATACTCACCGGCATGGGTTATACCAGGAACCCCATCGTCGTACGAACGGGACAGGCGGCCATCGCCATCGGCGGGAAATACGGAACCCTCTCGGAGATAGCCTACGCTCTGCAGGAGAAAATACCTGTTATAGGCCTCGGCACATGGAAACTTGCCAACGGTAAATCTAAGGAAGTCTCGATTATCATCGCCAGAGATGCATCGGACGCCGTTGAGAAAGCCTTAGACGGCATCGGATAAGGAGGGGAAAATGGCCTCTATTGAAGCATTGATCGCCAGGGAAATACTGAACTCTCTCGGTTATCCGACATTATGGGTGGATGCAAGGCTCACCGACGACACCACCGGCCACGCCTCGGTGCCTTCCGGAGCGCCCACCGGCACCCACGAAGCCGTGGAACTGCGCGACGGCGATAAGAACCGGTTCTGCGGACTCGGCGTGCTCAAAGCAATCAGCAACATAGATGAAATTATCGAGCCCGCGCTCATCGGTATGACCGTACGCGACCAGGAGGCTATAGACAGGCGTTTGATAGATCTGGACAGCTCACCCAGGAAATCCAAACTCGGATCAAATACTTTACTTGGTGTCTCCCTGGCCCTTGCCAGCGCCGCAGCTGCTTTTCATAAAATGCCTCTATATCGCTACATTGGCGGTGAAGAAGCTAATACCTTGCCTGTTCCGATGATGAATATGATAGACGGGGGGAGACATGCCATCGATTCCATGGATGTGCAGGAGATCATGATAACGCCCTTAGGCTCATCTAAATTTAGTACAGCCGTCAGGATGTGCGCCGAGATATATCAGAAGTTAGGCTGGCTCCTCATGGACAAGAAGCTCAACACCGGCGTCGGAGACGAAGGCGGCTTTGTGCCTTCCCTTAAATCGAATCGGGAAGCCTTGCAATTCCTCGTTGACGCCATAGAATCTGCCGGATATAAGCCGGGGGTAGATTGCTTCATCGCCATAGACTCCAGGAGTGTCGACCTATATAAAAACGGCAAATACGTATTGCCAAAAGAAGGAGTCTCCTTTACCAGCGCCGAGATGGTGGAATACTACGGCCGGCTGGCCGGAGAATACCCCATTATCAGCATCGAGGACGGCATGGCTCCGGAGGACTGGGACGGCTGGAAGCTGCTGACGGGCAAGCTTGGAAGCAAGGTGCAGATAGTCGGCGACGACCTTTATTCCACACAGCCCGACCTGCTGGCCAAAGGCATCAGCGACAAGGCTTCCAACTCTATTTGCATCAAGATGAACCAGATAGGAACGCTGACCGAGACGCTAAGGGTCATCGACATGGCCAAGGATGCGAAATGGACGGCGGTCATAAGCCACCGCTCGGGAGATACGGCCAGCACCTTCATCGCCGACCTGGCCGTGGCCAAGAACACGGGGCTTATCAAGGCGGGTGCTCCATGCCGCAGCGAGCGCTCGGTCAAATATAACCGGCTGCTGGAGATAGAGCACGAATTGGGAGACCACGCCCGCTTCCCCGGAATGAACGCGCTATATAACCTGGGAAAATGAAAACCATCGGCATAACAACAACGGTCCCGACAGAGGTCCTGCTGGCCGCTGGCTGCCAGCCCATCGACCTCAACAATGTCTTCATATCCGACCCCAACCCGGAGCGCTTAGTGACAAAGGCCGAGCGCGCCGGCTTCCCCATCAACTGCTGCACCTGGATCAAGGGGATATACGGCACTGTTATGGAGCGGGGCATCGACCCGGTGATCTGTGTCACCAACGGCGACTGCTCCAACACGCAGATGCTCATGGAGGTGCTCAAGCTTAAGGGCGTGAACGCGATACCGTTCGCCTATCCTGACAACCCCAACCTGCTGCACATGCAGGCCTGCCTAGAATCGCTGGCCAAAACGCTCGGCGCCACGGTCGATGAGGCGGAAAAGGTGCGATTAGAACTCGAACGGCCGCGCTCGCTGGCGCGTGAGCTCGACAAGATGACCTGGAAAGAAGGCTTCGTCAGCGGCTTCGAGAACCACTTCTGGCTGGTATCCGCCTCCGATTTCAACGGCGACGTGAGCGAGTACGAGAACGGATTGAATCGATTGTTAAGCGAATGCCGATCGAGGAAACCTTACGGCGATGACATGATCCGGCTGGCATACATAGGCGTGCCGTCCGTCTTCGGCAGAGACCTCTACCGATTCCTGGAACGCTGCGGCGCGCGCATCGTTTTCAACGAGATACAGCGCCAGTTCGCCATGCCGAACGAATGCAGCTCCCTCTGTGAGCAATACTGTAAATATACATACCCTTATTCACTCTCGCAGCGGATCGAAGATATACTGCCGGAGCTTGAGAGACGCCGCGTGGACGGTGTTATACACTACGTCCAGGCGTTCTGCCACCGCGGCATCGGAGACATCGTAATACGCGAACATATCAAGCTGCCAATGTTGACTGTTGAAGGCAATAACGAATACAATCTGACACAGCACCTTAAAACGCGACTAGAGGCGTTCCTCGATGTAGTAAAGAACCATCGCGATAAGAATCGAAGCAGGGGTGAACCCATGTGTTTGCCCTCTAATGGAGACACAGGAAGTTGAGCAATTCTTAATCAGTTGTTTAAAGAAATCGACAAAATCAAAGGAGGGTGTAATGGTAACAAAGATAGGTATCAACGGATTCGGACGGGTCGGCAGGCAGGTACTGAAGGCAGTTATTGAAAACCACGCGGGCAGCCTGGAAGTAGTCGCCGTGAACGACCTCGCCGACACCAAAACCAACGCCCATCTTTTCAAATACGACTCCAATTACGGGATATACAAAGGCACGGTGGAAGCCAAAGAAGATGCCATAGTCGTCGACGGCAAAGCTGTAAAGGTGATCTCCGAGAGAGACCCTTCCAAGATAGAATGGTCCAAATACGGAGCCGAGGTAGTAGTGGAATCCACCGGCCTTTTCACCGACGGCCCCAAAGCAGCCGCCCACCTGAAGGGCGGAGCCAAAAAAGTGATAATCTCCGCTCCGGCCAAGGAAGAAGACATCACCATCGTTCTGGGCGTTAATGAGAAGCAGTATGACCCGGCCAAGCATAAGATTATTTCAAACGCCTCCTGTACCACCAACTGCATCGCTCCGGTAGTTAAGGTGCTCCATGAAACGTTCGGCATAGAGAAAGGCCTGATGTCAACGATTCATGCCTACACCAACGACCAGCGCATCCTCGACCAGGTTCACAAGGACCTGCGACGGGCGCGCACCGCGGGCATGAGCATCATCCCGACCACGACCGGCGCGGCCAAAGCGGTGACTATGGTAATGCCGGAGCTTAAGGGCAAGATTCACGGCATGGCTTACCGCGTGCCGACAACGACCGTATCCGTGGTCGACTTTGTAGCCGAACTGTCGAAAAACGTCAAGGCGGAGGACGTGAACGCCGCGCTGAAAAAGGCGGCCGAGGGCCCGCTTAAAAATATCCTGGTATACTGTGAAGAGCCGCTGGTGAGCGTCGACTTCAAGGGCAACCCGGCCAGTTCAATCGTCGACGCACTGTCAACGATGGTTATCGCGGATAATATGATCAAGGTCGTCTCATGGTACGACAATGAGTGGGGCTACAGTTGCCGCGTCGCCGACCTGGTGAAATACATCGCCGGCAAGGGGCTTTAAAATAAATTTATACAAATTTACATATTCCATATCTGTTATATCCTAGATGTAAGGGCGTTTGGCTAAAACCGCGACTTAAGATATAATAGATGCGCTAAAAATTAATAATCGAGGCGAAATATGCGTGTCCTGTTGTTAAGCACCCCTTATCCGCTGGAAGAGAACCCTATCCCTCCGCTGTCGCTGGCCTACCTGGCAGCCGCCCTGCAGAAGGAAGGTATCGAAGTCCAGATAATGGATCATCTGGTCTCAAAATACACGCCGGAGAAACTGAGAAGGGAGCTTGAGCAGTTCAAGCCGGATATAGTAGGCGCCACCTGCGTCACACTGAACTATCCCACGGCTTCCCGCATCATGCACGTATGCAAGAATTACGATCCGAACATCGTGACAATGCTCGGCGGTCCGCACGCTACGTTCGCTCTCAAAGAAACCCTGCTCAAAGCCCCCTGGATAGATCTTATAGTCACCGGAGAGGGTGACCGAACCCTGGTGGAGCTGGTGAGAACGATCGAGAAGGGCGGGGATTACCATCAGGTGCCGGGGATAGCATTCCGCAGCAACGGCGCAGTGGTAAAAACCGAGCCGCGCCCCCTCATCGAAGACCTGAACGAGCTTCCGCTCCCCGCCAGAGAACTGCTGCCCCTCTCCAAATATAAGGCCCTCGACGCCCCCTGCACCGTCATCACCAGCAGGGGCTGTCCGTTCAAATGCATATTCTGTTCCGGGCCCCGCCTGTTCGGACGCCGCGTCCGCTTCCGCGACCCAGAACTGGTGCTGGACGAGATCGAGCAGATTAATAAGGTGTTCGGATTTAGAAAGATAAACATCGTCGACGACACGTTCACCCTCAACGAGCGTCACGCGAAAGCGATATGTGACGGCATCATAAAACGAAACATTAAGATAGCATGGAATGTATTCGCCAGAGCCGACACGGTCAATCTGAAAATGCTGAGCCTGATGAGAGAGGCCGGCTGCGAATGGCTGCTCTACGGCGCCGAGTCAGGCAATCCGGAGATATTGAAGACGATAAAGAAGGGCACGACCCCGGACACTATAAGAAACGGCACCAGGATAGCTACGGAAGCTGGCATAAAAGTGTTCAACTCTTTCATATTTGGTCTGCCGGGCGAGACTCCTGAGACGGCGCGTCAGTCCATGGATTTCGCCCACGAGCTCGACGAAAAATACGGCGCCAAATACGGCTTTCACATCCTGTCGCCTTTACCCGGCACCGAACTCTACGATAACCCCGAGGATTACGGCCTCCAAATCCTGTCGCGCGATTGGGCCAAATATGACGCCAATAAACCGATAACTCGCACCCCGGACATGAGCCCGGCTCAGGTCATGGAGTTCAGCAACGAGTATGACCAGGCCATTACATACGCTATGGACGACATACGAAAAAGGGCCGCGCAGGGAGATCCGGAGTGTATGGAACATCTGCATCGCAAAGTGAGCGTCGATTTCATATGGAATCTTTTGAAATTCGATATTATCGAGCAGACAGGCCACTCACGGAACGGATCGAACGCGCTGTCAGACCTGGCACAAAGGATATCGGCTAAGACCGGCACCCCGTTGAACATCGCAGAACAGGAACTGGGAACGCTGGCGGAGAAAGGTCTAATCGCGCGGAAGACCTCCGATAAGAGGACAGCCTGGCAGTGGACGTAGAAAATATCAATAAGCCTTCGACACGATAAAGTTATCGCAACCATAGAAGCCCGCTCGCAGAACGACATCGGCCTGGCTATCTTCAACACCATTCAGGGAGGCTATTGTGTCAATACGAATACTGACGCTCAGCGAGAACACCGCCGGAATGCCCGGTGTACTGGCGGAGTGGGGACTGAGCATCCTCGTAGAAACAAAGGACATAAAAATACTGGTCGACACGGGCTCCAGTTCCACGGTGCCGCACAACGTCAGGCAACTGGGTGTCGACCTGTCATCCATTAATAAGATAGTGCTGAGCCACGGACACTTCGACCACACGGGGGGACTGAAGGGCGTTCTCCTTCAAGCGGGGAGAAAGATCGAGGTCATCGCGCACCCGGACGTTTTCGATAACAAAAATGCCCGCTTCGGCCAAACGGACTCGTATATCGGCATACCGTATGAAAGGAAAGAGCTTGAATCCGCGGGAGCTTCTTTCAGGTTGAGCAAAGAGCCGGTCTGGATCACGGACAAAATCGTCACCACCGGGGAGATACCGATGGTCACTGAATACGAGTCTATAGAGCCCCATTTCATCGTGAAGACCGAATCCGGCGTTGTCCCCGACACTTTCACCGACGACCAGGCCCTTGTCATCAAAACGGATGCGGGACTGGTTGTTATCCTCGGCTGCGCCCATCGCGGTATGATAAACACACTGCGCCACGCGCAGCAAATAACCGGGGTGAACGAGATCAATACTGTAATCGGAGGGACCCACCTGATTCAGGCCGGCGAAGAACGGATTTTGATGACCGCAGCCTCTCTGCTGGAGATGGGGGTGCAGCGCGTTGGCGTATCCCATTGCACAGGAACCAAGGCATCCGTGCTCCTGGCGCAGCAGCTGGGCGATGTCTTTTTCTCAAATAACACCGGCTCCAGCATAACAATATAACAAAACAGTCGACTTATTTGGAGACAAGCAGCAGGGGGGTAAACAGCCCCCGTCATTTATTGCAGCGAGGGTAGGAACCGAATATCTTCAGCATCGAAGTCCTGGTGCGGACTTCATCCAGCGCTTTCTTAACAACGGCGTCTTCCCGATGTCCGTCAAGGTCGATAAGGAAGATATACCGCCCCAGGATCTCCTTGGAAGGACGCGACTCAACCTTTGTCAGATTGATTCCCTTTTGCGAGAATACCTGCATTACCTCAACCAGCACCCCGGGGCGATCGTCGGAAAACGTAAAACAGAGAGAAGTCTTATCATGGCCGGTCGGCGCGTGGTCTTCCTTGGCAAGAATAACGAAACGCGTCTCGTTGCTGGCCTTATCCTGAATGCCGCTGGCCAGAATGGTCGCGCCGTATATCTCGGCGGCGCGGGCGGTGCCTATAGCCGCCGCCGGCTGAGATGAAGCCATCATTTCCTCGACCGCCGCCGCCGTGGACAGCGCCGCCACCACGGGCACCTTTGGAAAATGAAGCGCTACGAAATCGCGGCATTGACCCAGAGCCTGCGGTATGGAGTAGAGTACCTTTACATCGTTGATATTAATGCCCGGTTTAGCAGTAAGGTTATGCCTTATCGGCAGAACCAGCTCACACTTTATCATCACGCCGGACCCGTGAATAAGCAGGTCAAGCGTATCCGTCACGGAACCCTCAATGCTGTTCTCGATAGGCACGACGCCTTCTTCCACCCCCGCGACAGACAAAGAGACGGCATTAGCCACCGCCCGGATACTCGGGAAGGGCACCAGCCGTGCCGTCTTGTCAAAAACAAGGGCCGCCTCTTCAGCAAATGTTCCCGGCGGCCCCAGATATGCGATCTTCTTAGACATATTTATCCTGTTGATCCAGTCAACGCGGATCTCAACTGCGCCTCATACTCGGGTTGCGTCACGGCGATGATGTGGTCTCCGGCCGCGATTGTAGAACTCCCCACGGGAACTTGCGCTCCTTTAACAGAATTGATTATCAGACAGATAAGGCTATTCGCCGGCAGAACGATATCGCTTATCTTCTTTCCAACGACTAAGGAGTCGGGCTGAACGTTCACTTCTACGATTTCGAGATTGCCATCCTCAAGCGTCAGCAAATGGGACATCGAATGCGTGGGTAATTTCTCTTCTATGTGTTCCAGTATGAGATTGGTACTGCTCACAGTTACGTCAATGCCGAGCAGTTTGAATAGAGCCTCGTTTTTGGGGTTGCTGATGCGGGAAATGGTACGTTTGACTCCAAAACGGTGTTTGGCCACCTGACACGCTACCAGATTCACCTCATCCCTGTGGGTAACCGCAACCATAAGATCAGCCCTGTTTGCCCCGGCGTCCTCAAGCGTGCGCACCTCGCATCCGTCGCCGCGCATAACAACGCTGCCAAGATCCTCTGCGATTACCTTGCACTTGTTAGGATCCTGCTCTATTATAAGCACTTCATGGCCTTCGCCTAACAATGCGAGCGAAAGAAAGTACCCGACCTTCCCCCCGCCAACTACGATGATGTACATTTAACCCCCTTTGCCGAGGACTATATTCATAAGCACATTCGCTCCGATCTTTGTGGGACTCGTCGTTTCCAGTCCCAGCGACTTGTATATATCCTCACGTAACGGGTCATAAATACGACAGACAACCTTCGGCACTTTAAAGATGTGCTTCGCCGCCTGCGCGGCCATAACGTTGCGGTTATCCCCCTGAGTGGTGGTCACAAACGCATCGGCCTCTTCAATGCCGGCCGTCCGCAAGGTTTCAACATCTGTCCCATCGCCGACCAATGCCTTCCCATTGAAGGAGCGGGGCAGCCATCGAAAACTCCAAGAATCAACATCGATGACCGTCACCTGATGTCCTGCCTCATCGAGCATACCTGCAAGCATGCCGCCGACTCTGCCGCATCCCATTATTACTACTTTCACTAGCTGCCCTCACCCATTTGTTCTCGCCATACCAGCACACGGCACGGCGCATTGCGCAATATGTAAGGAATGATTTTTCCCATGTCAAAATCACCAAAACGTTTCTCGTATCTCAAGCCCATTATTACCACGTCAGCACCGCGTTCTATCGCTTCATCCACTATAGCGGGACCGGTTTCCCTGGCCTGAAGTATCTCCGTCTCCACCGGGCATCCGATGGTCTCCGCGATCTTCTCAGCCCTTGCCAGTAGCTCCTCGGCCTTTTTATTATCGACCTCCAACTCTGCGTCAAGCGGCAGAGTACGAGCCACCTCTATCACGTAAATCACAAAGACTTTGCCCTTCGTCGCTTGAGCTATGGTACAGGCGAGACGTACGGTATCATCATCCACCTTGCCGCCGCTGACAGGTACAAGAAACTTGGCTAATGGCACAGATTAATCTCCTGATTTTGTTTTCCCAAGAGGCATATTATAATGCCTATAAAAAAATACTGCAATGCTATTGGCTATCCGATTCCTTCGTTTTAGTTTTATTCTGTTTAATTTGAACATTAATGAGATTATCTGCTGTCTCTTTAAGAAGCTCTAGTTCTTCTATGGAAAGTCCTTCAAGCTGTTCCAGATTATATTCAATAGTCGATATCAGTTGCTTTTTGGGACGTTGAAGCGGACGCATGAAGTACACAGTTATTGCGGCAACTATTGCGCCGAAAAATATTGCGCTGCCGATTACCATCATAAAAGCACAAAATATCTTTCCCCAGGGTGTTACCGGCATTGCGGCAATACCGGATGTAGAGAAGCCGGCAAGAGCAGTATAAAGCGCATCACCGTACGTTATTATGGATGTTCCTTCCGCATTATGCTCAGCAAAGTATATTCCAACAGACAAACCAAGCCAAACAAATATTAACAAGATAAACATCTGAAGAAAGGGAGTGTGTATCACTAAGTCCTTAGTAAATACAAGGATCGCAGGCATTCTAGGAACAAGCCTAAGCCTCGTACCTGCCTTGCGGCTCTTGTGTATTATTCTATCTCCTGGGCGACCTTTTGGTTTCGGGTTTTTCTCTTCCGTCATTTCTGATCACCTCTCAAAGAGAACTCGTTAATCATTGGGCGGAATTGTAACCCTCCATTCATCCGATGTCAATGGTTTTCCTCTATATGCCCAGTTAATATTACAACGTATGTATTCGCTAGTGGTTGACATCCAAGGATAATTAGATTATCCTTCTCTTCGCGACACAAACACGAATCACGAGACACACATGTCAATGTCAAGCCATAAAAACCAGACTAAATCGGCCTCAGGCATAAAATGCAAATACTGCGGCTCAAATCAGACTGTCAAATATGGCAGCTATCATAACATCCAACGCAGATTCTGCAAGAACTGCCAGCGCAAGTTCGCCGACAACGACTCCCCGCCCAATATGAGAACCCCCTCGGTCCAAATAGCCTCGGCGCTGGGCATGTTTTACGAAGGCATGTCTCTGAACGCGATCAGAACGCATCTACTGCAAACCTTCGGCAGTACTATATCGAACTCCACCATCTATGAATGGATAATAAAATTTTCAAAAATGGCGGTTACTGCAGAACAGCTATATTCAAAAAGACAAACTAAAAAAGTGAGCGGACTCCTGGGACACGGCCCATTCTGGATAACTAATGAAACGGTACTGCAAATCGAAGGGGAAAACGCCTTTATATGGGATGTCATGGATACATGGAGCAGATTCTTATTAACTTCCTATGTAACCCATACTCGAACCGCGAAAGACATCAAATCAGCCTTCAGTAGTGCAATGGAAAGAAACAGCGAAATACCGGGATTGATCATCACAAACAGACTGCGAACATATACGGAAGGAGTTGAGTTGGCCTTCGGCTCTGATGCGATGCACGTACAAACGACGGGCAATATCCACCCCAAGGCTAATTATATAGATATTTTCTTTGGTCCTCTGCGAAAAAGGAATAAGACCCTCAGAAGCATTAAGAAAATTGAAAGCGCAAACTTAATTGTGAACAGCTGGTTAGTCTACTACAATTTCTTTCGCCCGAATATCGGATTAGGTAATGCTATCCCTGCACATAAAGCCGGAATCGAATTCCCGTATCGTACATGGATAGATATAGTTGAAAAGGAATACGTGTAATTACGCAGCAAGAAAGCTACTATACTATTTAAATAGAGCCAAAAAACCTAACGCGCCAACGCAGACTCATGATTATTTATAATTCAACATAATAAAATCCAAGAACAGGCCTAAGTCCCCGAACAACCGCTCGATAACAACCACAACAATAAATATCAAAGATGCAACACACCTACTGTTTCAGGCCTCAAATTAATTAATTTTAAGCATTATTAGCTTATATAGTTTACCAGTGTCTTGAAATTACCCACCAATTCCGAAAATACGCAACGATTAACTTTTCTTGACCAGTCGGAGACAGGTATATAAAATTTATGGCATCCCCAAGAAAGGAGGGTCTATGACCACGGAAGAAAGGTATGACGTTGTCATTGTAGGTGCCGGACACAACGGCACAACAGCTGCGGCCTATCTCGCGAAAAGCGGCCTTAGCGTCTGCGTTCTTGAAGAAAGGCCGGAGTGCGGCGGCGCGCAGGAAGACACCGACGTTAGAGCCGGTATTAACATCAGCCCGCATCCCGTCGCATTATATGGAGGTGCGGCCCCGGGATGGGAACAGCTTGAATTATGGAAATACGGGGCGAGATTTGACTGGTCGGCACAGAAGCTTAGCGGCGGAGATTTCTCGTCCGGGAAGTTCATGGGGCTGTTATGTAAGAGCGGAGTTTCCCAGGCTTCAGGCAAAGACCTGGAGGGCTGGCTGCTGTTATCGGGCGCCATGAATGGTTGCATGAGGGAGCTGCTTCGCGCTACCTTCTGGACCCCGCCCCATCCGTCATATATTGAAAATACAGCGGAAACGATTCCATTCATGCAGGTCTATAAGAAACACATGCCCCAGGTATACACACCGGATCTGATGGAATGGACACAGTTCGACCTGATGGACGAATGGATGGAGACCGAGCCCTTCAAGGTGTTCCAGTCATACATAGCCTGGATGTCAGGCGCCGCCGGACACATGGAAGGCATGGCCATTCCCGCCTTTGAGAGCGTGGTCGCCTCCGTACTTTACACCACGGGCGTCGTTCCCATGGGATGTATGCATGGATACTATCACGCACTGATCCGCTGCGCCATAGCACACGGGGCGGTATTCCGCACCTGCTGCCCGGTAGATGAGATAATCATTAAGGATGGCCGCGCCCTCGGCGTACATGTTAGAGAGGACGCCGCAATTAAATGTAAGACCATCTGGGCTAACAAGTGCGTTATCAGCGCCGCCGAAATAAAACATACATTCAACGAGCTCATCGGACCGGATAACGTTGACCCGGCACTATCTCAGAAGGTCAACGATATCAATCTCAAGGGCGGCCCTATATACTGCAACTATTTCATAACCAAAAACAAGCTTCGCTACAGGGCAAAGTACAAGGAAGCCGAGCAGACCGGCGTTTCCTATCCCATGGACTCTCGCGAACTATATTATAACCATGTCGCGGACTGCATGGGCAAACAGGGCAACCCGACCGTCCCCTATGACGAGATCATATGGCTCTGGGCCGGCAGCAATAAGATTATGGACCCCGTTTTCCATAATCAGTGCTCCAGGCCCGGCCTCTTTGTGGAGAGTTCCATCGAGTTCTATGTGCCTCCGCCCGAGTATCATACCGACGGTCCGGACGGCATGAACGACGAGAAACATCCCAACCACGTCAATGAGAAGCTGAAGAAGTATTTCCGCGACGCCTTCAGCTGCGTAGTGGAGAACCTGGAAGACGACCTGGTGGAACACCTGGTACTTACACCGTGGGAGCAGGAGTTCCGCAATACCGGAATGATCGGCGGCTGCTGGTACGGCGCGCGACACTGCCGCGACCAGTGGTGGAACGAGCGCCCCATACCCGAGATGGCGCGCTACCGCGTCCCCGGAATCGATGCCCTTTATATGGTGCACCAGTCGGCCGCGCACCCCGGAGGCCTTTGCCTCATGGCCTGCGGCTATAATCTGATGCACATGCTCATCGAAGACGGGATCGTCGAGCCCGGAGACTGGTGGTACCCGGCACCTTACTACATCCCTGAGAAGGGCAAGATATCGGCGGTGCCAAGACAGGGAAAGGTCCCTGATTAGGAAAGATAGGCGGAGATATAGAAGGAGGTACAATGGAAAATAAGAAATTTGACCACCAGTTGTTACTCGGTGATGTGATACCTGAATATCCATTCGAGAGCACCTACGATGTCATCATCATCGGCGGTGGCCCCAACGGACTCATGACAGCCGCCTATCTTGCCAAGGCAGGATTAAAGGTAATCGTTATCGAGCGCCGCTACGAGATTGGCGGCGGGCTGTCCACGGACGAGATACTCTGGCCGTGTTACTACTCCAACGACCATGTAATCTACCACATGATGGTCGATTATATGCCGGTGATAAAAGACTTTAATCTGGATACTCACGGCATGTCCTGGGTCAAACCGAACATGCAGGCTGCCATGGTCTTTGAAGACGGCCAATCGCTATTACTTACACGCATGATCGAGGATACACGCGATTCCTTTATGCGCTATTCCCACAAGGACGCTGTGACTTTCGGTAAGATTATGCGAAGCTATCGACGCATGGTCGATGAGCTTATCGCACCGATGACATACATACCCGCAATGTCCACCATGGACCTGATGATGCTTCTGGAACAGACCGATATCGGCAAGGAACTGGCGGAGATAGCCGAGATGAGCCCGCTGGAGATCATCACCAGCAACTTTGAGAACGACAGGATCCGCGCCTTCCTGCTTTACATATCCTGCATGTGGGGTATCGATCCTAACGAGACAGGCACCGGCCTGTTTGTACCTTTGCTGCTGTGCCGCGGCATGAACAAATGCTACTGCTTCGGCGGCTCGCATAAGTTCGCAGGCGCCATGGGCCGCGAGATCGTTCAGGCGGGCGGTACCATACTTGACAGGTGTGAAGTAACAAAGATAATCATGGAGGGCGGCAAGGCCGTCGGCGTGGAAACGCTCGAGGGCCGCACGATCAAGGCCAAGGCGGTCGTTTCGACTCTGGACCCGCAGACGACGTTCCTGCAATTCTTAGAGCCCAAGAGCCTTCCCGGCACGCTGAAGGAAGCCGTAGAGGGATGGGTCTATGATAAGTGGAGCTTCTATACCTTGCATCTGGCAACACATGAGCAGCCGGTCTACAAAGCTGAAGAACCTTGGGCCAGCGAGTCATTCCTGACCATCTTCGGCTTCGAGAGCATGGATCAGCTTCTCGCTCACTTCAAGACCGTAATCGGCGGCAAGCTGGATACAAAGCTCATGGGCGGCCACGCCACGTGCGAGAGCTTCTGGGATCCGCATCTGGTCCGCGCCCCGTGGGGCGGAGAGGTTTCCTTCTTCCAGATGCACGCGCCTTATGCCATAGACGGCGACTGCGGCAACTGGGATAAGCGAGGCCCCGAAATCAAGGAAGCCGTCCTGAAGAAGTGGCAGAAGGTTGCCCCCAACTTCACGAAGGACAATATCATCAACGAGCTGGCCGAGACCCCCGTGGACATCGAGATACGCTTCCCCAATATGAAGCGCGGCGCGATCAAGCACGGAGACTATCGCCCGACCCAGCTGGCTTCGATGAGGCCTAACCTTGATTGCTCCAACCACCGCACTCCGATACAAGGGCTGTATGTAGGCGGCGTGTCCTCTTATCCCGGCGGTCTTGTGCTTGGAGGCTCCGGATACCTGGCAGCCAATAGAGTTGCCGAGGACCTGGGCGCCAAGAAGTGGTGGAAGCCGACTAAAGAGATGGAGAAATTCAACGCGACATATATGAAATAGAAACTAAAAACAGAGCGTGTTTATGCAAGCCCGCTTTTTGCGGGCTTGCTTTTTATTAACGACCGTTCGCCAAAACAAGTATGCACACTGAAACAAAATAAGCAGCTATAAATCCAGCTGAAATGCACAGCCTTTTACATTCAGACATTCTGGAGTTTCCAGGCAGTATTCAACTTGACACGTCAAATACCTTACTATATAATAAATGTGATGTTTCACTGAGTAAATTTTTTGCCGTTGGTATGACTGGATCCGTACTAAGCATCCTTCGTAAACTATCCACCCTCAGCAACAACCTCAAATAATAAGCCCCGCAAATGCCGTCCCCTACCATCCCTCAGTAATCCTCCCTCCCATAAATACCCCGCTAAGCAAAGCCACTCCAGTGGCTCCGGTAAAAAAACCTCCCGCCGGCGAGCGCCGGTGCGGCAGGCAAGAAACGGCGTCTTAGAGGGCGTTGTGGACCAAGGCGGATTCGATTCTTCATGTAAAACAGTAAGGGTATCTTATTGATTATCGAACGTTAGCTGTTTTATAACTGATGAAAAGATCAGGGCCGAAAGCAGGAAGGTTAATCATTCGATGGCAGTTTGGAAGTTATCTGACTTTCAAATAATTGTGTTTTTCGATTTGATGATGAGTGAGGAGATATATCATGGACGCAACCGTTGCCACCCTCAATATAAGTGTAGATAAAAAACAGATATGTCGCCGCCTGGGCTACCGGAACAGCGATGAACCGAGGCCTTCAATAGTTGCTTTGATAGAAGAGAGTATAGAAGAATCCCGCCGGCTGATCGAGCCCTCCTGCACATATCAGATAATGGATGTACAGCGCATCCGCCGCCCCAGGGTCACCCTTGTTAACGGTGCAAAAATGACCGTGACAAGCGATGTGTTGAGCTGGGTACTGTACCCCTGCGAACAGGCCGCGATTTTTATATGCAGTATCGGACCTAAGCTGGAGGAGCGAATGGCCAAGCTGACAAAAGATGGGTACATGGTAAAAGCCATGATACTCGATTCTATAGGCTCCGAAGCGGTCGAGCAGTTGGCGGGCTGTTTCCAGGACGAGGTTCAGCGCATCGCAAATAAGGCGGAGGCGGAGATAACAATGCGGTATAGCCCGGGATATTGCGATTGGGATATCAAACAACAGAAGCTTATTTTTAAGAATCTGGATGGGGGCCTTGCAGGTGTTAACCTTAGTGACGAATGCTTGATGACGCCACGCAAATCCATATCCGGCATTATCGGCATAGGCTGGACCGAAAAGCGCAGGCTCAGGGTGTCTCCCTGCCGGTTTTGCACCAATCAGGACTGTACTAATAGGAGGTAATTTGGCTAGAAAAGGACTTACCGGCGGCAGTTACAAGCCGCTTAAAGAAGAAGATATAGCCCGTATCCACGACACCGTGATGAGGATATTCGAGGAGGTGGGCGTACAGGTAAACTCGGATAAGGCCCTTAAATACTTCAAGGAAGCCGGAGCTAAGGTCGAGGAGCGCATTGTAAAGATGCCGCGTGAAATGGTCATGGATCTTGTGAGCAGAGCCCCATCCGACATCATTCTTTACGGCCGCGATCCTGAACACAACCTACATTTAGGCGATGCGCGCGTCTACGCCGGCACCGGCGGCACCGCCCTCAACATCATCGATGGTACCACCGGAGACAGGCGTCGCTCCACACTCAAAGACCTGAAGGATATCGCCAAGCTCGTCGATCATCTCGATAATATTCACTTCTTCCTGTTGCCCACATATCCCGACGACGTAAAGATCGAGGATGTCGACATCAATCGATTCTTCGCCGGGCTGGACAACACGACGAAGCATATCATGGGCGGCGTGTACACGCACGACGGAATCGAGCAGGTCATTCGAATGGCGGAGACCATCGCCGGATCGCCGCAGAAGCTCAGACAGGAACCATTTATATCGATAATCTTATGCGCCATCAGCCCGCTCAAGATAGACGACAAGTACGGAGACATGATCGTAGATGTAGCCAGGGCAGGCATCCCGATCGCGCTTCCCGCCGAGCCGCTGTGCGGCTCGACATCTCCGGTGACGCTGGCGAGCAATGTGGCTATACAGACGGCGGACTCTCTGGCCGAGGTGTGCCTGACCCAGCTGGTGAACCCGGGCGCACCGGCGATATTCGGGTCGGTGGCATCCGTAAGCGATTTCCGCGACTTCAAGTACATCACCGGAGCCGTAGAGATGGGGCTATCCAACGCCGCCAGCGCCCAGATGGCGCAGTTCTACAGGCTGCCGTATTACGCCACCGCCGGCATGTCCGACTCCAAGATGGTCGACGCGCAGTGCGGCTACGAATCGGCGCTTACGACGCTATTGTGCGCGCTCAGCGGTGCGAATTACATCCACGACGCCGCCGGGCTGCTGGATTTCGCATTGAGCGTCAGCCTTGAAAAGTATGTTACCGATGACGAGATCATCGGCATGGTGATGCGCGCTGTGGAAGGCATAACGGTTAATGACGACACTCTGGCCTTCGACCTCATCAAAGAGATAGGCCCGGGCGGTCATTTCGTGCAGACAAAGCATACGCGCAAGTACATGCGGCAGGAGCACTACCAGCCTTCTTTGAGCGACAGAGAGCACCTTGAGGAATGGCAGGCCGCAGGAAGACGGGACACAGCCGTTCGCGCCAGGGAGAGGGTCAACAAGATACTCGGCGCGCCGGGGTACCGATTGCCGGACGGAGTGCGTCAGAAGGTATTAAAGGATATGCCGGGAATAATAGACTGAGTACCGATAACGTTTCGAGTTTCACCGGGCCTGCGATACGAATTCGGTCGAACCGGTACAAAAACGAGGTTGAATATATATGCTGATCATAGGTGAGAGGATAAACGCAACCAACAAATCGGTGGGACAGGCCATCGCCTCCAGGGATAAAGAATTCCTGACCGGTCTGGCGCAGAAGCAGGCCGACGCCGGAGCCGACTACATCGACGTGAACGCCGGCGTAAGCGGAACGGGCGACGGGACAGCCGCCATGGAATGGCTCATCGACCTGGTGCAGGAGGCCGTCGATAAGCCGCTTTGTATCGACAGCGACGACCCGGACATGGTCGAGGCCGCCCTCAAGAGATACCGCGGCGAGAAGGTTATGATAAACTCGGTGAACGCCGAGCCTGAAAAGCTGGAGCGCATCGGGCGATTGGTTGTTGAATGGAATGCGACAGTAGTAGCGCTGATCATGAAAGAAGGAAACATCCCCCGCGCTGTTGCGGAACGCATGGAGGCCGCAGAGACGATAATGGAGCACATGGGCCGGCTGGGGGTTAGCGAGGATCGCATCTACTTCGATCCGCTGGTGCTGCCCATATCAGTGGACACATCGCAGGGAATGGTCACGCTGAAGACCATCGAGCGGATAAAATCGCGGTTCCCGTCGGCCAAAACGGTGATGGGCTTGAGCAACATATCGTACGGGCTGCCCAACCGCGGCATGGTAAACCGGTCGTTCATGCTGATGTCGGCAGGAGCCGGACTGGACGCGGCGATACTCGACCCGCTGGACGCCAGGATGATGAGCCTGGTGCGGGTCGGCGACATGCTTACAGGTAACGACCAGGGGTGCAGAAAATACATCAGGGCTCACAGAAAGGGCCTGCTGGTGGAATAATCGTGTAAACACATATCCAGACCCGACTTCGATACTTCACAGGAAACAACTAAGCCTCCGGATGGAATCGAGGAAGTTAGAATGCCAAGAGAAGGAACACTGATCCACAGGCCGCTGGAGAGGCTGAGCGCCGCGCAGGTGGAGCGCATACACAATGCATCCATGGAGATACTGCGCGATCCGGGACTGTTGTGCTTCAACAAACAGGCCGCGAATATATTCCATGGCAGCGGCGCCGAGGTAACCAGCGTCGACAGCGCCGACCACGAGACCTGGTCGATAAGGATACCGGAGCGGCTCGTTCTCAAGGCCGTCGACGACGCGCCGAAGACAGTGAAGCTGGGGGCGAGGAACCCGGACAATGCGATTATCATGCGCGGCGACGAGCCCAGGGTGTTCCTCATAACCGGCTCCGAGACCAATATCTGGCTCGATGTTAAAACAGCGACGTATGCTAAGAAATCCGACCCGAATACGGAGATAGTCGTGCCGGAGTTCCATCCAAGACGTGGAACTGTGGCCGACCTGTGCGATTCCGCGCACGTCTGCGGACTGCTGGAAACCGTCGACGGATATATTAGAACCGTGAACATCCAGGACACGGACATCACAGAGGCGAACAAGGACGTCAATAAGTTCTTCGCCTCGTTGAACAACATGACCAAGCATGTCATGGCCGGGCTGACCAGCCTGAGCCAGATGGACAACGTGGTAAGGATGGCAGAGATCATCGCCGGGGGGAAAGAGGCTCTCAGGGAAAATCCGATTATCTCTTTCATAACCTGCCTGGTCAAGAGCCCGCTGCAGTTCGTAGACGACACAACCGATACTCTCATCGAGATATGCAGGCGCGGGCTGCCCATAGTAGTCTCCTCTTCACCACAGGCCGGAAGCTCGGCGCCTATCAAGGAGGCGGGCATCCTGGCACAGATCAACGCCGAGGTGCTGGCGGGGATAACCCTGAGCCAGCTGGTCAATCCGGGAACTCCGGTGCTCTACGGCAGCGTCCCGGTGCGGGCCCGCATGGACACCCTTAGCGACTCTTACGGCGCGGTGGAGACCAGCCAGTACAACGTGGACTGCACACAGCTGGCGCGCTTATACAAGCTGCCGAACTACTCCACATCCGGGGTGTGCGACCCCAAGATGCCGGGACAGCAGTCTTCCGTCGAGCGCCTGTTCTCCGACATACTGGTTATGCTAAGCGGGCCGCAGTATCTGCACTGCGCCTACGGATTGCTCGACTGCAACTCGGTGTTCTGCCTGCCGCAGGCGGTGCTGGACGACGCGCATTTCAAGATGCTGAAATTCTTCCTCAGGCAGCCGATGATCGATGAGGCAGAGGTTACAGAGACGCTGGAGCAGATAAGGAAGGTGTCGGCGACACCGCAGAAGCTTTATATCAGCTACATCCGCAAGGCGATGCGCGGCGGACTGCTCTCCGAACCCTATCCCTTTGAGGGAGAAGGCAATAACGACGGCGTATTCAATCTGGCCTGTAAGAGAACTCAAGATTTGCTGGCGATGCCGGTAGAGCATATAGATGAAGCAACAACAAAAAGAATTTTCGACGAGGTGCCCGGCATCCTGCCGAGGCTTAACACTTACAAATAGGGAGGGATAATGAGCGAGGAAATAATAAAAGATCTAAAGGAGAACGTTATCCAGGGGAGAAAGACCAGCGAAGACGACGGAATCGATGATGATATGGTGGGGAAACCCGCGGTGCTGGAACTGACCCAGTCCGCCATAGAGGCCGATATTCCCGTGGATAAGATCATTAAGGACGGGCTCACCGCCGGCATGGAGGTTGTCGGGGAGAAGTTCGCGACCAAGGAGTATTTTGTGCCCGACATGCTGGCCTCGGCCGAAGCGGTGGGCGCCGCAATGGATACCCTGAAGCCGCACCTCGAAGCGTCCCATGTGGAAACGAAGGGCAAATTCGCCATAGTGACGGTTAAAGGTGATATCCACGACATCGGCAAGAACATCGTAGCCATCCTGCTAAAAGGAGCCGGCTACGAAGTGTATGACCTCGGCATCGATATCCCGACGGAGAAGATCGTCGAATTCGTCAGGGAGAACAAGCCGGACTATCTCGGCCTTTCCGCGCTGCTTACGACGACGATGGTGACTATGGGCGAGGTCATCGAGGCGCTGAAGGCCGCCGGTGTCAGGGACAGCGTCAAGGTGCTCATCGGCGGAGCGGCGGTTTCAGAGGATTTCGCAAAACAGATAGGCGCGGACGCGTATTGTGTAGATGGATTCGATGCGATAAAGAAGCTGGAACAGTGGCGATAAGCGACCAAACACTTAAAAGAAGGAATGGTAACTCAAAATGGCTGGAATAGCAGGAATTCAGGGGAATGATAACGGTAAGCTCGAGTTAATGCTCAACAGTATTAAGTACAGGGGCCCGCATGATACCCGCATCAGCAGGCAGAGCGGCGTGAACATCGGCTGCAACGAGCTGAACGTCGGCGGCGTGGACGGCGCTCACTCGGCAAGCGACGGCGGCGTCTTTGTAGCACTCGACGGCCGAATATATAACGACGAAAAAGCGGATAAGAGCGACGCCCGGGCAGTGCTTGACCTGTACGATAGATACGGCACACGTTTCGCCACAAAAATCGACGGCGACTTCGCCTGCGCTATATCCGATGGCGGCAGGATGATACTCGCCCGCGACTGGGCCGGCATCAAGCCGCTCTACTACGGCCACGACAGGCATGGTAATCTATGCTTTGCCTCGGAGGCCAAGGCGCTGGTGGGCATCGCCGATGATGTCAGGGAGTTCCCTCCCGGATACGTCTATTCCAGCGAGACGGGATTTCATAGATACGATCGGCATGAAGCGGTGGAGACCCCGGAGTTCGAGGACTACGAGCAGGCGAAGAAGGTGGTCAGGCAACTGCTGATGGAGGCCACGGAGAAGCGGATGAAGGACGGCGCCGTTAAGGGCATTCTGTTAAGCGGCGGGCTGGACAGCAGCCTTATCACCTATATGGCGCACGAGATAAAACCGGACATCGAGTGTTTCACGGTCAGCATGGAGCAGGGACAAGACCTGCCCCTGGCTAAAGACGTGTGTAAATACCTGGGAGTGAAGCACAACATCCTCATGTTCGGCGAAGACGAGATAAACGAGATACTGCCGCTGGCGATACACCACCAGGAGATGTACGAGGAGAGTTGCGTGCACGGGGCCATCGCCAACTTCCTGGCCGGCAGGTTCGTGAGCCCGCAGGCCAGGTGCGTGCTAACGGGAGAGGGAGCGGACGAATTCTTCGCGGGCTATGACGGACAGTATAAGAAGGGTAAGAACTGGGAGGAGATAGCCAAAATTATCGACAACCTCATCAATGTAGCCCACAATACCGCCCTGCAGCGGCTGGACCGGCTCAACGCCGCCAACGGCTACGAGAGCCGCACGCCTTTCCTAGATGCAAAAGTGATGGACTTCAGCCTTAAGATACCACTGCAATGCAAGATACATGGCGAGGAGCAGAACGGAAAGTGGATACTACGCCAGGCGTTCGAGGGATGCCTGCCGGAACACATCATATACCAGACGAAGAGGTTCTTCGCGCAGGGCTCCGGCGTGGCATACATCATGCGCCAGCAGGCAGAGAAGCATATATCCGAGGCCGAGCTGGCGGAGTTCAACCACGACAAGCTTACCCCGTGGCTGGCCTCCGTCGAGGAGCTATATTACTACAGGATATTCAAGCAGACTTTTCCCGACCCGGTTTACGACAGGCTGGTTGGACGCTGGGACCCGCTGCGCCCCGATTTCTTCCTGCGCCGAGCCGGCGTATAATCCGGGGGCACGATTGCGTTTGTTTCCACAAAGGCGATTCGTGAATCAACCCTGTTTTGTTCCATCATAAAAATAGCTTGCTCCCCCGCGAAATCGTTCATTTCTTCTCCTTCTCTATAAATGCGGTTGACAACAATTGACGCTTGGCGTAAAGTTTACTCGCAATTAAAGCAAAATCGTCCCGTTAAATTTGTGGCCCGCATGACAGTAAATTAGATTCATATCAGGCTGCTTGATGCGCTGGTAGATATGTTGTGCGCGGAGCAGATGTTTATTAGTAAGTGCGTAAATAGGAGCAGGGACTTCGCCACCGCCTGGTGATATAATTGATGAATTCTATCAAGGAGAGGTTTTGGTCTGGTTAGGTTATATCGCGGGAGCGTTGACAACTTTCAGCTTCGTCCCACAACTCGTTCGTGTATTTAGAACCAGGAGCGCCCACGACATAAGCATTGTATTTAATACCATGCTGTTTGCCGGCATTCTGCTTTGGCTTTGCTACGGCGTTTTTCTTAAGGACATTCCGATAATCGTATGGAACGCGATAGCGGCCGTACTTACATGCACCCTCCTCTATGCAAAAATAAGATACGGGAGAGACAGGAGAACTTAAATGAAAGTATTAGTCACCGGCGCATTCGGCAACATAGGCACCAACGTTGTAAGAAGCCTTCTGGAACAGGGCCAGAAAGTGAGGTGCTTCGATGTTAAAACTGAGGCGAGTGAAGCAAAATCCAGGGAATTCGAGGGCAAGGCAGATTTGTGCTGGGGCGATATACGCAACGCGGACGACGTTGCGGCCGCGGTAAAGGGTCAAGACGTCGTCGCGCACCTGGCGGCTATAATCCCCATCGCCAGCGAGGTCAATCCGGATCTCGCGCGTGAGGTGAACGTAGGCGGAACACAGAACGTTGTCAACGAGGCGAAGAAGCTGTCGCCGCAACCCAAGATAATCCTGGCTTCATCCACCACGGTATTCGGTTATACTCAGGACAGGGAGCCCCCGGTCAGGGTAACCGATCCGGTGAATCCCACGAACAACTACACCCGCACCAAGGTTGAGTGCGAGAAACTGGTGCAGGAATCCGGCCTCGACTGGTGCATCATGCGTTTCGCCAACGTGGCCAGCATACAGTTTACGCCCAACCCAATGCTGTTTTATATCGCGCTTGATTCCCGAATGGAATTCATTCATACCAAGGATGCCGGCCTGGCCGTCGCCAACGCAGTCAAGTCGGAGAAGGTTTGGGGCAAAATCCTGCTCATCGGCGGAGGCTCCAGAAACCAGTTCCGTTACCGCGATTACATACAACGCTCCCTGGATGCGATGGGCATCGGCCAATTCCCGGAGGAGGCCTTCGGCAACCTGCCGGCTACCCCGGACTGGATCGATACCAACGAGAGCCAGGCATTGCTTAATTACCAGCACCGCACATTCGATGATTTCATCAAGGACAGGTTAGATTGGCTCGGCCCGAAAACGGACGAGCTTATGGCCAGTCAGGCCAAGCTGCGTCAGGAACTGCTGGACCAGTCGCCGTACTACAAGGCATTCCTTGAGAGCCAAGAAAAGAAATAGTTTTATGAAAGTGCTGATAACCGGCGCATTCGGCAATCTCGGAACCAACGCTACCAGTGCACTGCTGGAGCAGGGCCATCAGTTGCGATGCTTCGATGTTAATACCGTCGCCAATGAAAAAAAGGCCGGCAGAATAGTTGATAAGGTTGAAGTTTTATGGGGAGACATTAGGAATAGTAGCGAACTCGTCGATGCAGTGAAAGACACAGATGTTGTCATCCACCTCGCGTTTGTTCTGCCGCCGGTGACCGACGAGCAGGCGGAACTGGCATGGGACATCAACGTGGGCGGGACACAAAGGCTCATCGAAGCCATGAAAAAAGTCTCGCCGAATTCCAAGATAATTTTCTCCTCTTCATTCACCGTCTTCGGTAACACGCAACACCTTGAACCGCCAAGGAAGGTGTCCGATCCCGTGGAGGCCACCGATAACTACACACTTCATAAGATTGAATGCGAGAAACTGTGCGCCGGATCCGGACTCGACTGGTGCGTTATGCGCTTCAGCCTTGTGCCGCCTACATCTGCAGCCAGCATAACCTCAAAGATGTTCGCCTTCCCCTTCGAGACTCGAACAGAGTTTCTCGACCCCAGGGATGCCGGCACAGCTATGGCCAATGCCGTAAGTTCCAAAGACATATGGGGCAAAATATTGCTAATCGGCGGCGGGAAAGAATGCCAGATATGCTACGGCGATTTCATAAGCGGTCAGATGGAGATCATCGGCCTAGATGCTCTGCCTAAGGAAGCCTTCGGTAAAGATGCCTCCTACACCGATTGGCTGGATACCGGCGAGAGCCAGCGACTCCTCAAATATCAGCAGCACACCATGGAAGACTGGATAAAATACCGGATCGCCGCACTTGGGGCCAAGAGGGGTGATATAATATCGCAGCGGGAGACGATAAGGAAGGCTATACTGGACCAGTCGCCGTACTACAAGGCTTTCCTGGAAAAACAACAGAAGGGGTGAGATAATGAAAGTACTGCTTACGGGCGCATTCGGAAATGTCGGCTCAAACACGCTGGAATCATTAATCGAACAGGGACATCAAGTAACCTGCTTCGATATCAAGACCAAGGCCAATGCCAAAGCGGCGAAGCGCTTTCAGGACAAGGTCAATATCGTCTGGGGCGACCTGCGCCGTCCGGACGATGTCGCTAACGCCGTCAAGGACCACGACGTAGTGGTTCATCTGGCATATATCATCCCCCCCACGAGCGAGAAGAACCCCGACTGGGCCAAAGAGATAAACGTGGGCGGCACCCAGAATCTGCTCAACGCGATAAAAGCTCTCTCCTCGCCGCCCAAGCTGATATTCTCATCATCGATCAGCGTCTACGGCCCGTGCTATGACATGAAACCGCCGCGGCGCTGGGACGACCCGGTATGCCCCACCGACAACTACACACACCACAAAGCGGAGTGTGAGCGTATGGTGCGGGAGTCCGGCCTTCAGTGGGCTATCCTGAGGTTCGGAGCCGTGCCGCTGATGGGACAGGTCGATCCGATGATGTTCGACGTTCCGCTTAATACCCGCATCGAGTATGTACACCCGAGAGATGTCGGGCTGGCGGTGGCCAACGCCGTGAACTGCAACGAAGCGTTCGGTAAGATACTACTTATCGGCGGCGGCCCGAAAGGACAGTTCCTTTACAAGGAATACCTCACAGGGCTAATGGACGGCGCCGGCATCGGGATGCCCCCCGACGAGGCCTTCACCAACAAGCCTTTCTACACCGACTGGATGGATACCGAAGAAAGCCAGCGCCTGCTGAAATACCAGCGTTTTCCCTTTCAGCAGTACGTCGCGGAAATGCCCTCGGCGCTGGGATACAAGTATCAAATGTCTAAGATGCTCAGACCGCTCATCAGGAAGTTTGTGCTGAGCAAATCTCCGTATTACAAATCGCAGAAAAAGACTGTTTAGTTTATTATATCGCCTAAAACGATAAAGGAGCTGAAGATGAAAGTACTTATCACCGGCGCGTTAGGCAATCTCGGCGGCAATGCTACCAGGAGGCTGCTGGAACAGGGCCACCAGGTAAGATGCTTCGACGTAAGGACTGGAAACAACGAGAAAAAGGCCGGCAAGCTGCGTGACAAGGTCGAAATCTTCTGGGGCGATATAAGGAAAGACGACGACCTGGCCGCCGCCGTTAAAGACATCGACGTTGTCATTCACCTGGCTTTTCTCCTGCCCCCGCTGACCGACACCAAGCCCGAAATGGCACGTGATATCAACGTGGGCGGGACGCAGAGACTCATAGTGGCGATGAAGAAAGTCTCGCCGAAAGCGAAGATAATATTCTCCTCATCATTCACGGTTTTTGGCAACACCCAGCACCTGGAGCCGCCCCGGAAAGCGACCGATCCCGTGGAAGCGACGGACAATTACACGCAGCACAAGATCGAGTGCGAGAAGCTCTGCGCCGAATCGGGACTCGACTGGTGCGTCATGCGCTTCGCCGTAGTGCCGCCAATATCGATAGCCGGCGTGACACCGAAGATGTTCGCCTTTCCCTTCAAGACGCGCATAGAGTTCCTCGCCCCTGAAGACGCCGGGCTGGCGCTGGCCAACGCGGCGGCCTCGAACGATGTGTGGGGTAAGACACTCCTCATCGGCGGCGGAAAGGAAAGCCAGATATACTACGGCGACTTCATCGGCGGTATGATGGGGGCAATGGGCGTAGGCACCCTGCCGGAGGAAGCATTCGGTTCAGACGCCTCCTACACGGATTGGCTCGATACAACGGAAAGCCAGAAACTGCTGAACTACCAGCAGCATCCCTTCCCGGTATTCCTGAAAGAACTGCCCAAGATGATGGGGCCGATAAGGTTTATCGTGCCGCTGGTGCGCCCCATCGCCATGTGGTACGTGCTGCGGCAATCGCCCTACTACAAGAAGAATAAAAAATAACGGTCTACCATTATTAACACCCGATACAAACGTAGGGGCACAGCATGCTGTGCCCCTACATATAAATTAACAAATTCGACAATTAAGGAACGACGTTCAGTCAATCGGCGCGATACTCCTTACACCGCTGCCCGCGGAAGATGAAGTTGCCGATACCTCATCGCACAAATCGGGGTCACCATCGAGAACGGCGTTGATATTCGACCGCCATATACTGTCGTTCGACGCGTCATCCAGGTACCGCCAGCCATGCTCCGCCTGCGCGACATCAGGTTATGTACTGTCGATATAGCCGATATTCTCAGCAATTATAGACTAACATAGAGTAGTTATGGAAAAGAGAGGAATCACCAGCCATAAAATAGTAAACCGGACACGACCTGGACGCACATCTCAAAGAATTCGAAAGCGTTATAATTGATGTGATGAACACCAACGCTATTATCTACACTATCGTCGATACTTCCCTCGGACAGATACTGGTCGTCGGTTCCGAAAAAGGATTGCTCTGCATCTCGATTCACGCATCCCGACGAGCAGCGATAGAAAGCGCGGCACGGCAATTCCCAAATGCTATCGAATCGGCCAAGAGCTTCAGCGACCTGCCGCAACGCCTGGAACTGTACGCGCGCGGCGCGCGAATCATATTCAATGATAAGCTCGACCTCGACGATACGACACCGTTCCAGCGAGCGGTGTGGGAAGCGACACGCGCCATCCCGTACGGCGAGACACGAACTTACGCATGGATAGCACAACGCATCGGCAAGCCGAAAGCCGCTCGCGCCGTGGGACAGGCGCTGAAGTGCAACCCGTTTCCAATCGTCGTGCCCTGCCACCGTGTCATCGGCGCAGACGGCGGGCTGACCGGCTTCAGCGCCGGGCTTCGCCTCAAAAGGAAACTGCTCGACCTGGAAGCTGAGCGACAATAAAAAAGGCCGCTATACTCATCGTAAACCCGCGCCGTTGCATCGTATTTTCTTCTGTGCTATACTCTCTACCTGTGGGCGCGGAAAATCGGCGACACCTCAATGCGCTCTAAAGCAGGCCAAAGCCTGCAAATTTTATTAGAAGGAGCGAGGTCAAATGCGAAATTATCTGAAATTATCCTTATTCGTCGTCATGGCGTTAGCACTGGTTGCAACGTGTGCTATCGGCTGCGGCGGCGGGACTGATGAGGATCAAGAAGCCTATAAGATCGGCGCGCTGTTCTCCACTACGGGCGCCCAGTCCAACCTGGGAGTCCCTGAGGAGTATACCGTTGAGATGCTCGTTGATAAAATCAACGATGCCGGCGGTATAAACGGGCATCCGCTTGAAGTAATCATCTACAACGACGAGACCGATTCCACCAAGTGCGCCACGCTGGCCACTAAACTTATCGAAGAGGACGAAGTGCTGGCCATCATCGGCCCGACCGGCACCGGAAACAGCATGGCCATCATTGATATTGTAACCACTGCTCAGATACCTCTAGTATCCTGCGCAGCAGGCGCCAGCATCACATCGCCGGTGTCGGAAAGATACTGGGTATTCAAGACCCCGCAAACGGACAAACAGGTAGTCACCGAAATTTACGTATATCTTCAGAGCATCGGCGTCACTAAGGTCGCCATCATAACTTCAACCTCGGGATTCGGACAGGGCGGCAAAACATACCTCGAATCTGAAGCAGCCACCTATGGCATTACGCTTGTGGACAACCAGACGTTCGGATCGGACGACACCAGCATGATATCCCAGCTCACCCATATAAAGGGTACGGACGCAGAGGCGGTTATATGCTGGGATACGGACAAGGCCTCAGCCGTAGTGGCAAAAGACATGCAGACACTTCAGTTCACAATACCGCTCTTCTGCAGCCATGGAATCGCCAACCAGGACTTCATCGATGCAGCGGGAGACGCCGCAAACGGCGTTATCTTCCCTGCCGGCAAGCTACTCGTTGTAGACGAGGTTCCGGCAAGCGACCCGCAGAAGGATGTCCTCACTGAGTACAGGGATGAGTACCTGGCTGAGTATCCCGGTGAAAGCATCAGCACCTTCGGCGGTCACGCCTACGATTCACTGTATCTGGTAGTTGAAGCTCTGGAGGACTTGGATGAGGACTTAAGCCTCGCCGATGCCAGAGCTGCCATCAGAGACAACCTTGAACAGATATCGAACTTCGTCGGCATAAGCGGCATTTTCACCATGTCCGCGACCGATCACCTCGGCATGCAGCCGGGCTCACTGGCACTGATTGAGATAGTCGATGGGACATGGACGGTGTCTCAGTAAGAAATTGACTGTGCTCTAGACTATTGATATTATGAGGGGGGAAGCTGAGCTTTCCCCCTTTTTTATTGCCGCGTGGCTTTGGGAACTTTTTAAATGTCTGCTGATCAGTTTGTTCAATATCTCATGTCCGGCCTGACACAGGGCAGTATCTACGCCCTGATAGGGCTTGGTTTTACCATTATCTATTCCGTCACACAGATTATCAATTTCGCCCAGGGCGAGTTTGTCATGCTGGGCGGCATGCTATCATATGTACTGGCCGTTGAAGCAGGTCTACCTGTCCCCTTAGCCTTAATAATCGCGATACTGATAGCGGCTGGCGTCGGCGCCCTCATGTATATCCTGGCGATACGAACGGCGCGGCGGGCATCTGTAATAAGCCTTATTATCATCACGATCGGGGCAGCGATCTTCATAAGGGGTATCGCAGGCAACCAGTTCGGCGTGAATGCCGTTAGCCCCACTCCTTTTACTGGCCGCGGATCGATTTCATTCCTCGGCGCTTACATAGAACCACAGGCACTCTGGATAATCGGAATTACCTTCCTGGTAACAATACTGCTGTATTTGTTCCTTTCACACACCATGGTTGGGAAAGCGCTGCGGGCCTGCGCCGTTAATCCTGAGGCTGCCAGCCTGGTCGGCATCAATACTAAAGCCATGGCGCTTATCGCCTTCATAATCGCCGCAGCCATAGGCGGCATCGGCGGAGTAGTGATAGCCCCAATGGCGATGGCCAGCTATGGCATGGGCGTCATGCTGGGGCTTAAAGGCTTCGTCGCCGCAGCCGTAGGCGGATTCATGAGCCCGATCGCCACAGTTATCGGCGGCATAATGCTGGGCATCATCGAGAGCCTGGCCGTCGGCTTTAACTGGGGCCCGTTCACCTCTGCCTATAAAGACGTTATCGCGCTGGTAGTACTGCTACTGATACTGCTGATACGGTCGGGGAAACTGGCGGCAGCGGAGAGGGCGGCATGATACTGGCCTGGGCAAAGAAAAAATGGAGCTGGCTCGCGGTTGCTGCGCTGATAATATTTCTTGCGCTGGTTCCCTTCAAATGGTTCCTCGGCCAGTACACCAGCATAATGATATTCGTCGGCATCAGCACCATGATCACGGTGGGACTGTGCATGCTCATGGGTTACACGGGACAGGTATCACTGGGCCAGGCTGCTTTTTATGGCCTGGGCGCTTATTTCTCGGCCGTTCTTAGCAAGACCCACGGCCTGAATCCCTGGCTTGCTATGGTAATAGCCGCCATAGCTACCGGCACATTTGCCTACATAATAGGCTATCCCATCTTCAGGCTGCGCGGCAACTACCTGGCGATGGCCACACTGGGCATAGGCCTTATCATGTGGACCCTTTTCAACCAGATGGTTCAATTCACCGGCGGCCCCGACGGCATGTCCGGTATTCCCTATCTATCCATCGGCGGATTCTCTTTTGACACCAGCTTCAAGCGTTATTTTCTCGTCTGGTTCTTCTGTCTTGCCATTCTTTTTCTCTCCCAGAATATCGTCAGGTCACGCACCGGCAGAGCATTGCGGGCAATCCACGGCAACGAGGCCGCTGCCGAGTCGCTGGGCATAAATGTGACCCAGTTTAAAGTCAAGATTTTTGTGCTAAGTGCAGTCTACGCCTCCCTTGCCGGCAGTCTCTTCGCGCATCACCTCAGGCATGTAAGCCCGCAGTCGTTCGACTTCCTGGCCTCAGTGAAGCTCGTCGTCATGGCGGTCATCGGAGGGTTGGCCAGTATATGGGGCGCCATCTTCGGCGCCGGAACAACACGATTCCTGAGCGATGAAGTCTTGCTTGGCTTTAACAAGTTCCCTCAGTTGGACATCATAATCTACGGCCTGATATTGATGCTGGTAATGATACTGATGCCGGAAGGGCTCTTTGTAGCCATCAAGTCCGGCACAATGTGGCTGAAAATCAACTGGCGCGACCTGCCCGCCATAATGAAGAGGATGAAGAAAGACTTCCCCGAACAAGTTAAATACTTCCTCAGCCGATTGCCTCTTGCGCGATTATGGAGAAAGACCGAGCCATGAGCGGGCCGATACTTGAGACCAAAAACCTGATCAAGGCCTTCGGAGGCTTGGTCGCCGTCGATAATGTCGATATCGCGATAGAGACGGGCAGGATAACCGCGATAATAGGCCCCAACGGCGCGGGGAAAACCTCACTATTTAATCTTATCGCCGGCGTATACCGCCCGACGTCTGGCGATATTATATTCAACGGCAATTCGCTAAGATACGCCCCCTGGTACGCAAAAGCCGTCCCGCCGCAGATGAAACAGCACAAGCTCTTCAAGAATAGGCTGCATCACCACGCCCCGGCACATAAAAGAACGGCGCTGGGCATCGCGCGCACCTTCCAGCACGTCAACCTCTTCGGCAATATGACCGTGCTGGAAAACATAATGACCGGACAACACCCCCGCAGCAAGTACGGGTTCTTCGCCGCGGCGCTGCGGCTGCCGAAAGCCCGTCATGAAGAAGAGATGATCAACCTCAACGCCATGAAATACCTCAATATGGTGGGATTGGGGAAACACGCCGATCAAAAGTCCTTGAGCCTGCCGCTGGGCCAGCAGAAGCTGCTGGCCATAGCCCGGGCGCTGGCCACTGAACCGAAGCTGATACTGCTGGACGAGCCCGGCGCCGGACTCAACGCGTTGGAGAAACGTGAGCTTAGCGAACTCATCAGGCGTATTCGAGATATGGGAATAACGGTGGTGCTGGTGGAACACGATATGCCGCTTGTCATGGGCATAGCGGAATGGATTATCGTGCTGGACAGCGGCATGAAGATAGCCGAGGGCACCGCAGCCCAGGTGCAGAAGGATAAAAAGGTGATCGCCGCCTATCTCGGCGAGGAGACTGACGATGCTGAGGATTGACAACGCATCGGTCGCCTATGGGCAGGTCACCGCGGTCCGAGAGGTTTCTCTGACGGTGCATGACGGCGAGATCGTGACCATAATCGGGTCCAACGGCGCGGGCAAGACCAGCCTCTTGAACGCAATATCCGGCGTCGTTCCGCTCAAAAGCGGCGATATACGGCTCGACGAAAAAAAGATATCCCGGATGCCTTCCCACAAAATAGTGAATCTCGGCCTGGCATATATTCCCGAGGGCCGGCACATCTTCAGCGCCATGTCCGTAAAGGATAACCTGACCATGGGCGCTTACGTGCAATGCTCGAGGAGGCGCTTCGGCAACCTGGGGTACGTCGGGTGGTTCATGCGGCGTCAGGAGGTCCAGGATAATCTGGAATCGGTGTACAAGATGTTTCCCATACTCAAAGAACGCCTCAAGCAGAAGGCGGGGAGCCTGAGCGGCGGCGAACAGCAGATGCTGGCCATCGGCCGCGCCCTGATGTCGTCGCCCAGGATGATAATTCTCGATGAGCCGTCCCTCGGCCTTGCCCCGAATCTGGTGCGCGATATACTCAAGCTGATCGTCAGGCTCAGGGATGAGGGGCTGACTATACTGCTCGTGGAGCAGGACGCCAACGCGGCGCTCAAGATAGCCGACAGAGGGTATGTGATGGAGAGGGGCTCTATCACCATCGAGGGGACTGCCAAGGAATTGCTCGGCAACGACAGGGTGCGGCAGGCATATCTGGGCAAGAGCGTAGCGTAAATTTGTAGGGGCAATCCCCCCGTGGTTGCCCTATTCTGATATCAAAGTGATACAATATAGAACGGTCGCAATATAACATGAAACAATTATTATCGGGAAACGAAGCTATAGCCCTCGGCGCATACCACGCCGGCATGGCGGTGGCCACGGCCTACCCCGGCACCCCCAGCACCGAGATACTGGAGAACATAGCCAAGATGGACGGCGTTTACGCCGAGTGGGCTATAAACGAGAAGGTGGCGCTTGAGGTGGGCATGGGGGCATCCTACGCCGGGGTGCGCACTCTGGTATCGATGAAGCACGTCGGTTTGAACGTGGCCGCCGACCCGTTCTTCGCCGCCTCGACCACGGGCGTCGTCGGCGGGCTCGTAGTCATCTCCTGCGACGACCCGGGCGAGCACAGCTCCCAGGGCGAGCAGGACAACCGCCACTTCGCGCGTTTCGCCAAGGTGCCCATGATCGAGCCCACGAACAGCCAGGAGGCCTACGACCTCATGGGTATCGCCTTCGACATCAGCGAGCAGTTCGACACGCCGGTGCTGTTCCGCTCAACGACGCGCATCTCGCACTGCAAAGCGGTCGTCGACGTCACCGGAGAACGAAAAGCCGACCTGAACAAGGCCGCATTCAAGCGCTGGCCGGAGAAGTTCGTCATGGTGCCCTCCAACGCCCGCGTCAGGCGCGTGGCCATGGAGGAACGCATCGCCAAACTGCAGGACTACGTGGAGCAGTTCCCCTTCAACGAGATCATACCGGGCGACAAGAAGCTCGGCGTGATATCGAACGGGGTGGCATATCAGTACGCGCGCGAGGTCTTCAAGGACGCCTCGCATTTGAAGCTGACGACGTTATACCCGCTGCCGGTGAACCTGATCAGGAAGTTCGCCGCGGAAGTGGAGAAGTTAATCGTGGTCGAGGAGATCGACCCTTATATAGAGAACGAGGTGCGCCGGCTCGGCATAGCGGTCGAGGGCAAGAGCTTCATACCCGTGATCGGCGAGCTGAACCCGGAGGTTGTCGAGGCAGGTGCTGTTAAAGCCGGAATTCTGAAGTCGACGACTACCGTCGAAAAAGCCGAACCTCAACCGGTCAAACTCCCCGCCCGCCGCCCGCAGCTGTGCGCCGGCTGCCCCCACGTGGCCACCGAGTACGCCTTGCGCCAACTAGGGGTGCGCACCCAGGGATCGGGGATCGAGCTGTCCAGGAACGACATCATAGTCACCAGCGACATCGGGTGCTACACGCTGGGCGTGTACCCGCCGCTGGCCGCGCTGGACACGTGCGCATGCATGGGGGCCAGCATCGGGCAGGCGCTGGGGCTGGAGAAGGCCGGAGTCTCGAACAAGGTCGTGGCCGTGATCGGAGATTCGACGTTCATGCACTCCGGCATCACCGGGCTCATCGACGTTGTTTATAACCAGGGAACGACGACTGTGATCATACTCGATAACAATACGACGGCCATGACCGGGCATCAGGGACATCCAGGCACCGGGATATCCGCCAAGGGAGAAAAGACGACGGCGGTAGATATCGAATCTCTGGTGAAGGGAATCGGCATCAAGGACGTCAACGTGGTCGACGCCTTCGACATGAAGGCCATAGAGACGACGATAAAACGATGCACGGCAAATAACGCTCCGTCGGTGATAATCGTGCGCGGCGCGTGCCCGCTGGCGACGAAAAAGAAGGGCGCGCCGCTCGCGGTGGACTCCGACGTTTGCAGCGGCTGCCTTGATTGCCTGAAGCTCGGCTGCCCGGCGATAACGGTGTCCGACGGACTGGCCTGCATCGACCCCGGCTTCTGCAACGGCTGCGGCGTCTGCACCCAGGTATGCCCCAACGACGCCATCGCGGAGGCTAAGCGATGAAAGATATAAATGTCCTCATGGTAGGCGTCGGGGGCTACGGCGTGATACTTGCCAGCGACGGTATGGCCGAGATCGGCATGGTCAACGGATACGATGTGAAGAAGACGGACTCGCTGGGCATGGCGCAGCGCGGCGGCAGCGTGGTGAGCCACGTGCGCTGGGGCAAAAAAGTTTACTCGCCCATGATAAAGAAGGGCGGGGTAGACTACCTGCTGGCCTTCGAGCAGATCGAGGCGGCGCGCTGGGCCTCCTATCTCAGCCCTAAGGGAGCCGCCATCGTCGCCGATTCGACCGTGACCCCGGTTTCGGCCGTCACCGGCGACACACCCTATCCCAAATGGGATACGATAAAGAATATCCTTTCGCAATATTGCGAAAATATTTATCTGGTGCCTGCCGACAGGATAGCCGGCGAGGTGAATAACCCCCGCGCGGTCAACATGGCCATGCTCGGCTTCCTCTCGGCATTCCTTGAACTGCCCGCCGCGGCATGGACCGAGACGATGAAGAGCAGGCTGCCGGAGAAATTCATGAAATCCAGTATAGAAGCTTTCCTCAAGGCCAGAGCGGAGGCCGAAGCTGCTATACAGGCAAAGGAGCACAAGCAATGATGCGCGATGAAAAGATCGAGACCATGCCAAGGTCGGAGATGGAGAAGCTTCAGCTCGACCGGCTAAAGACTAAGGCGAAAGAGGTCTACGAGAAGGTTCCGTTCTACCGAAAGGCCTTCAAGGATAAAGGCGTAGCGCCCGACGATATTAAGACGCTGGCCGATATCACGAAGCTGCCTTTCACCAGCAAGCTGGACTTCCGCGATAACTATCCCTTCGGCCTGACGGCAGTCCCGATGGAAAAGGTGGTGCGCATCCACTCATCGAGCGGCACGACGGGCAAGCCTATAATCGCGCCGTATACCCAGGGCGACGTTGATATGTGGGCCGGGGTCATGGCCCGCACGCTGGCATCCGCCGGCATGCACAAGGACGACGTCATGCAGAACGCCTACGGCTACGGCCTGTTCACCGGCGGTCTTGGCTTCCACTACGGCGGCGAGCGCCTCGGCGCGATGGTGATCCCGTCAAGTACCGGAAACACCAAGCGACAGCTGATGATGATACAAGACCTGGGAACCACCGTAATAACATGCACTCCTTCTTACGCAATAATCCTGTATGAAACGGCAAAGGAGATGGGCTTCGATTTCAAGGAAACCAAGCTGCGCCTGGGCGTGTGCGGCGCCGAGCCCTGGTCGGAGCAGTTGCGCAACGAGATCGAGACGAAACTGGGCATCTCCGCGATAAACATCTACGGCCTGACCGAGGTCATCGGGCCCGGCGTATCGGTGGAATGCGAGCACAAGTGCGGCATGCATATTTGGGAAGATCACTTCCTGGCCGAGGTCATCAACCCGCAGACGGGGGAGCACATGCCTCCCGGCCAGATGGGCGAGCTGGTGATAACGACGCTGACCAAGGAGGCCCAGCCCGTTATCCGCTTCCGCACCAGGGACCTGGTCAGCCTGAACACGGAAACCTGCAAGTGCGGAAGGACGATGGCGAGGATGTCGCGGATCATGGGCCGCAGCGACGACATGCTGATAATCAAGGGCATAAACGTATTCCCGTCACAGATAGAGAGCGTGCTCCTCGATGTCGAGGGCGTCGAGCCGCAATACATGATCGTTGTCGACCGCAAGGAAGGCTTCAAGTCCGACGAGCTCGAGATATGGGTAGAGGTCTCCGAGGACGTCTTCTCCGACGAGGTCGGCAAGATGGAGGCGCTGGAGAAGAAGCTGCGCGCCGAGATGGAGAGCGTGCTGAACATATCGCCGCGCATCAAGCTGGTGGAGCCGCGCACCATCACCCGCACCGAGGGCAAGGCCAAGCGCGTGTTCGACCGCAGTGAGCTTAAAAAATAAATCGTCATTGCGAGCGGAGCGAAGCAATCTCTTTTACACTCCGCTAGAAGAACGATGAGATTGCCGCGTCGTCATTTTTAACAAGGACTCCTCGCAATGACAGGGTCAAATAGAGGTACCCCGATGAATCGGGGACGGGGTTTTAGGGGTGTCCAACGGGCGTATGGCCATACGCCCCTACATTAAATCCCGTTGTAGGGGCGAGGTGCCCTCGCCCTATTGTTCAGAATGACAGAATTAAATAAAGCCCGTGGAGGAATCAAATGAGAAGAAAGCAGATATCAGTATTCGCGGAGAACCAGCCGGGGCACCTGCAGTCCATCCTCGAAGCCCTGGAAAAGGACAAGGTCAGTATATTAGCCCTCTCCGTCAGCGAGACCGCGGAGTTCGGCATAGTGCGCATGATAGTGGACGACGCGGACAAAGGGCTGACCTCCCTCAAGCAGGCTGGCTTCACGGCGCGCACCGACGCACTGCTGGCCTATAACATCCCCGACGTCCCCGGCGGGCTCCTCAACAGCGTCATCAAACCGCTGTCCGCGGCCGGTATCAATATCAAATACTTCTACGCCTACTTCGAGCGCGGCGCTGAGTCAAAGGCCACCGTGGTCTTCAAGCCGGATAACATCGATAAAGCGGAGGCCATACTCAAAGCGCAGCTGGCAGGGAAGTAAGAATCTTCCGTTTTAGGTCTCCATTTAAGTCATATTTATGACTCGTTTGCTTATCAAGGCATTTGACTCTAATGTCTACTAGGCATATAATGCTTTCATACTCGTATTAGATCAAAAACAACGTTATACACGCCGCACAGCGTATTACTGAGACAGTAAGTGATATTTGAAAGAAACAGAGCCATTAAACTCCTTAAGCTTGGTTCAGGTCTCCCTGATGCCGAATTTCGGGAAGGCCAAGAAGAAGCTATCCGCCGTGTAGTGGAGGGCCGAGAAACACGGTTGCTAGTGGTACAGAAAACCGGCTGGGGCAAGAGTTTTGTCTACTTCATCGCCACCAAGCTGTTGCGCGAACGGGGAGCAGGACCTACTCTGCTCATTTCGCCGTTGCTGGCATTGATGCGCAACCAGATTGCAGCGGCAGAGCGGATGGGCGTACGAGCGGTCACTATAAACTCCGACAATCAGGACGAGTGGACAAACGTCGAGACAGCAATTCAACGCAATGAGATTGACATCTTGCTGATATCGCCTGAGCGGTTGGCAAACGAGCACTTTCGCACCGAAGTGCTGGCGGGCATCGCAGGGCAGATCGCCTTGCTTGTAATTGACGAAGCACATTGCATCTCGGACTGGGGACACGATTTCCGACCACACTATCGCTTGTTGGAGCGAATAGTGCGCACATTGCCTGCGAATCTACGACTGCTGGCCACAACAGCTACCGCGAACAACCGTGTGATGGACGATTTAAGAACGGTGCTCGGGCCGAATCTGTATGTTTCGCGTGGCGATCTGAATAGGCCATCGCTCGTTCTACAAACAATACGCCTGCCAAATCAATCAGAACGTCTGGCTTGGCTGGCTGCACAGGTGGCTACCCTTCCAGGCCACGGAATTATCTATACCCTTACAGTTCGCGACGCTGTACAAGTAGCAGAATGGCTTCGGTCGCGTGGCTTGAACGTGAACTCCTATACAAGCGAGACGGGCGAAAGGCGGGCTGAACTCGAGCAAGCCTTGCTGGATAACCGAGTGAAAGCACTAGTAGCCACAATGGCACTGGGAATGGGATTCGACAAGCCAGATCTGGCCTTCGTAATCCATTACCAAACCCCCGGTTCGGTGGTAGCATATTACCAACAGGTCGGACGAGCAGGCCGGGCACTAGACGCAGCTTATGGAGTACTTCTTAGCGGCGAGGAAGAAACAGACATCAACGACTATTTTATTAATAGTGCTTTCCCAACAAGAGAAGAGGTCAGTAGTATGCTAGAAGTATTAGAAGCAGCGCCACGGGGTCTTTCGGTTCCAGAGCTTATGGCAAGAATCAATCTCAGCAAGGGCCGGATCGAGAAGACTATTCAGCTCCTCTCGTTGGAATCTCCCGCCCCTATCGCCAAGCAGGGCACAAAATGGCAACTGACGGCAGCCAACCTTAGTGATGAGTTTTGGCAAAGAGCGGAGCGGTTGACCGAGCTACGACACGAAGAACAACGGCAGATCCAAGACTACGTGAATTTGAAATCGGGACATATGAAATTTCTAATTCAGGCATTGGATGGAAAGCTTGGAACAATCCGCCCACCATCATTGCCGCCACTACCGACGACGACGGAGCCAGTACTAGTTCGAGAAGCCGTCGCATTTCTTCGCCGAACTATTTTGCCGATTGAGCCACGCAAGCAATGGCCAGCGGGCGGGATGCCGCAGTATAATCTTAGTGGACGAATTGCCGCCGGTATTCAGGCACAGCCCGGCAAGGTGCTTTGCATCTGGGGAGACGCTGGGTGGGGTAACTTGGTACGACAGGGGAAGTACAGGGACGGGCATTTTTCGAATGAATTGGTAAAGGCCTGTGTAAGTCTGGTACGGGAGTGGAATCCACAACCCGCGCCTACCTGGGTTACCAGCATCCCATCTCTTCGACATCCTGATTTGGTACCAGAATTCGCACGGCGGCTAGCTGTAGCTTTGAGTCTACCCTTCGAGGCAGTACTAAAAAAAACGGCTGATCGGCCGGAGCAAAAGACAATGGCAAACAGTACACAGCAGGCACACAATATTGATGGGTCTTTGGCTATCACCATAGAACATCTACCAAACGGACCAGTATTACTCATAGATGACATGGTAGATTCGCGCTGGACATTGACTGTTGCAGCATGGTTGCTACGCTCACATGGCAGCAGCGAGGTGTGGCCTCTGGCACTTGCGCTTACAGGACACGAGAGATGAGGATCTCAATTCTCCCCAACACACAAGCAATCTTGCTATTGACAGCACCGCTACTTGCGGGGCGTGGTGAACCTTCCCCCGATTTATTGTCACTGGGCGAATACAATCGGCTGGAGCGGCTCCTGATAGAAAAGCAACAGCAGCCGGCTGATCTGCTTACCCCCGATTCGCAAGAATTGCTAAAAGAATGTCAACATCTTGTTGACAGCAACCGTCTCAAACGACTGCTGGACCGCGGTTTCCTCCTGAGCCAAGTAATAGAGCACTGGCAAACACGGGCAATATGGGTAATGAGCCACACCGATGCCGAGTATCCGAGGCAATTGAAGACGCGCCTTAAAGACGATGCGCCGCCTATTCTTTACGGCTGTGGAGAAGCGACGATTCTTGAAACAGGCGGATTAGCTGTAGTTGGTTCACGATATGTAGATGATACCCTGGTCGAATATACCGAAGGCATCGGACAGCTTGTTGCCAAAGCGAGACGTACCCTTATCTCGGGAGGAGCCCGCGGAATTGATAAAGCCGCCATGCGCGGCGCTCTGGAAGGTACCGGCAAGGTGGTGGGGATATTGGCCGACAGCTTGGAACAAGCAGCCCTGAATCGCGAAAACCGGGACCTCTTGATGGATGGACAACTGGTGCTAATATCGCCTTATGATCCTATAGCTGGGTTCAATGTAGGACATGCTATGCAGCGCAACAAGCTGATCTACGCACTCGCGGATGCCGCGCTTGTTGTCAGTGCAGAGTACAAGCAAGGTGGTACTTGGGCTGGTGCGATCGAGCAACTTCAAAAACGCCGACTCGTCCCCATCTACGTTCGCTCAAATGGAAAAGTTGGGCGGGGACTGGAGGCCCTCCAAAGTATGGGAGCATTGCCTTGGCCAAATCCTGACACGCCGGAGGCTTTAGCAGAACTACTATTGACTAAGACGAGTTTTAGAAATCATGATTCCCTTCAAAGTGAACTCCGTTTTTCAATTCAAGAGGAGTCCAATTCCTATGAAGCATCACAAATTTTATCTCCCGTTAATAATCCCCCCACCTCCCTATCTGTAGAATCACCATTGATACCTGCCGATGAACTATTTGCGAAGGTACGGGACTTGGTAATAAAAATGAAAATGCCCATGACCGATAGTCAATTGGCAACTGCTTTGCAGGTATCGAAAAGTCAAGCGAAACAGTGGCTTCAGAGATTAGTAAATGAGGGTATAATGGAAAAACACACCAAGCCTATAAGATATGGGCTTAAATCACAGCGTTCTTTATTAGAATAGAATGTGCAACCCAATCACCCCACTACCCCAACCCAAACTCCTCCGCCGCCTTCTTGAACCGCGGCAGAGCCCCCTCGATAACGCGGTCATCCACGCAATAGGAAATGCGGAAGTAACCCGGTGCGCCGAAGCCGCGTCCCGGCACAACAAGCACGTTCTGCTTGAGCAGAGCGTCGATAAACTTCATCTCATCCTCAACCGGAGATTTGGGAAAGATGTAGAACGCGCCCTGTGGCTTCACTATGGAGTATCCCATCTTCGTCAGGCCGTTATACAGCATATCGCGCTTCTTCACATATTCGCCGATATCGACAGTGGTTTCCTGCAGGTCGCGCACTACGTTCTGCATCAGCGCAGGCGCGTTCACAAAGCCCAGCACGCGGTTGCAGAACACCATCCCGCCAACTAGTTCATCCCTCCCGTCGCAAGCGGGGTTTACCGCGATATAGCCGATGCGCTCGCCCGGCAGCGCCAGGTCCTTGGAGTAGGATGTGACCACCAGCGACCGCGGATGGTACGGGAACACATACGGGCCGTCCGCGCCGTCGTACGTCAGGCGGCGGTAGATATCGTCGCTGATGAGATAGATCTCCGTGCCGAGCGCCGCTTCCTTCTTGCGCAGCACCTCGCCGATGCCTTTGAGCACCTCGCCGCCGTAGACCGCACCCGTGGGGTTGTTGGGCGAATTAATGATGACGGCCTTGGTTTTCTTCGTGATGCTCTTCTCCAGCGCCTTGAGGTCGGGAATGAAGCGGCTATCGGTGGGAACGATCACGGGCACGCCCTGCACGTTGTCGATATAGTAAACGTACTCGACGAAGTACGGAGCGAAGATGATAACCTCATCGCCCGCCTCGGCGATGGTTTTCAGCGCCACGTTGAGGCCGCCCGCGGCGCCGCACGTCATGATGACGTCGGTCGACGAGAATTGAAGCCCGGTCTGCGAGGCGAGATATTTGGCCACCGAGGCGCGCGTCTCCGGGTAGCCGGCGTTGGGCATGTAGCGGTGCATTCCTGCGAGGGGCTTATCGGCCCACCTGCGCAGCTCTTTGTGGAACTGCGGCGGCGGCTCGATGATGGGGTTGCCCAGCGAGAAATCGAATACGTTCTCCTCGCCGTATTTCTTCTTGAGGGCGATCCCCTCCTCGAACATCTTCCTGATCCACCCGCCCTCGGACATCTGCTTCTTGAGTTTTTTGGAGATAGCCACGATGACACTCCTAATCTATTATCTGTAGACATCTTTTCTATGGTTGACCTTCACTACCCAGATAGTGATCTCGTCATCCTGGATCGAGTAAACGATACGATATGTCCCCTGACGCAGCCGATACCGGTCTTTATCCGCCAGTTTCTCGCAGCCGTGCGGCCGCGGATCATCACCGAGCTTCTCGATGCGCTTGAGGATCCTCTGCAAGTCCTTCTTTGGTATTGACTCGAAATCCTTGCGGACGGATTTACGAAAGAAGACCTTATATGCGGCCATCTTCCTTCAGCCTTTTCACCATATCGCTGTAGCTGATCAAAGGCTCTTTTACCCTTTCATCGAAGGCCGACAGGTCCTCGGCATCCTCGACAAGGGTCACTCGCACCGCTTCGTTAACAAGGTCGGATATGGAGCGGGAGGTCTCCACCGACTTTAACCGCAATGCCTTGTGCAAATCGGGATCAAGATAAATTGTCGACCGTTTCATAGTTGATGTCATAAATTCACCCCCATGCTATCGGCGACATTATAACGTTTTAACGTCAAAACGTCAAGGTGACATCGGGAGTTAAAGAGAAGGAAAAGTTTTGGGGAGATAGTCACAAAAGGCCCCTTTTCACGGGGTGTATTTCATACAAAATCGCTTGCGATCCAGCAACCTAATTGGTTGGAGAGGACAGCTCCTGCAACGCCTCGCTGTAGCTGATCACCGGCTCGGGCTGCCCCTCACCTACCGCAGCCAGTTCCTCGTCATCGACGATGAATTCCCTTACAGCCATGTTCACCAGTTGAGAGAGAGAACACGATGTACTCGCTGCCTTCTTCTGCAGCGCCTCAAGTAACTCGACATCAAGTTCGACAGTTACGCTTTTTACCATCGACTTTACGCCTCCTCTCTACGATTCGCCTGCGCTATTTTACCACTATCTACATGGAACGTCCAACCGCCTCGGCGATCGGCTTTAGCTCGGACATCAGCTTCTTGAATGACGGTATGTTGAGCGATTGCAAACCATCGACCAGCGCCTGCGCCGGATCGGGGTGCACTTCGATAAGCAGGCCGTCGGCCCCGGCGGCGATGGCGGCTTTAGCGATACTGGGCACGTAGGCCGAATGGCCAGCGGCGTGGCTGGGGTCGACGACTATTGGAAGGTGGCTTGCCTTCTTTACCACCGGTATCGAACTGATGTCCATGGAGAACCGTATGCTGTCCTCGAAGGTGCGGATGCCGCGCTCGCACAGTATCACGCGGCGGTTGCCGCCAGCCATGAGGTAATCGGCGGCGGTGAGCCACTCGGTAACGGTAGCGGAAAGACCCCTCTTGAGCAGAACGGGGTGCTTCAGCTTGCTCAACTCCTTGAGCAACGAGAAGTTCTGCATATTGCGAGCGCCGACCTGTATGATATCGACATGCTTCACCATGAGCTCTATATCATGCGCATCGACGATCTCGCTTATGATGGGCAGGCCGAATTCACGCTTGACTTTGGTAAGCATTTCGAGTGCCTCTTCACCCAGGCCCTGGAAGCTGAACGGCGAGGTGCGCGGCTTGAAGGCACCTCCGCGCATGATGAGGCCGCCGCACTCCTGCACGGCCGCCGCAATCTGTATCAGCAGCGACTCGCTCTCCACGGCGCAGGGCCCGGCCATGACCACTATGCGCTGGCCGCCTATCTCGACCCCGGACACGTTCACCTTGCTGGGACGGGGATGGAACTCCCGCGAGACCAGCTTGTACGGCTTCATGACGCGGGTAACGCTCTGCACGCCGGGCAGCACGGCGAAGACATCAGTCTGCACCTTGCCCGTGTCGCTGCCCAGAACCGCGACGACCACCTTCTCAGTGCCCAGGTTCAACTGCACGTCAAAGCCAAAGGAGCGAGCCCTCTCAACAACCTGATCTACTTCCTGCTGCGAAGCCCCTCTTTTCATCTCAACGATCATGCGTGCTCACTCCCTTTCTAAATATGAATATATTATACGCTGAATAACAGGTGTGCAATACCTCCCGACGATATTGTTGACATGCGATAACTCCTAGTTTAGGATTAGCAAATACTACAGGCGAAGGCAATATGAAAACCGCTGGTAAAGTTATATTTTGGATAGGGATAGTAGGCATTTTCTTCTTTGTCGGTGCAATATTTGTATGTATACCTTCTGATAGCAACCCAGACTATTTACCTTTGGCTGTGATTGCAGGCGCTGTATTCTGGATAAGCTTGCCGTTGGTATTAATAGGATCAACTATGTACTATAAAGGCAGAAACCAAGCCAAGAAGCAGAAGAGCCTGGAAGAGGGAACTCCCAAAGAGGACAGGTAATGGCGAACAAACCAGAGAGGGGTACTCATCCAGGAGATAGAAAGAAAGTTATCGGTATCATTCTGTTCTTTGTTGGTTCTATAGCCGCCTATTTGTTTTTCTTCTTTTCGTATTCTTTAGCTATGGACGATAATTATGAAGGAATGACGTGGTGTCTTATTGCGTCACCACTCTGTGTTGTCTTGGCTATCGTTGGAATAATCCTGTTTTTCATAGGCGTATCCGAGGGAAAGAAAAAGAAGAATCAAAACCTCTGAGTAGGGGCAGACCCGCGTGTCTGCCCGCTGCGGGCGAATGGCCATTCGCCCCTACACGATTACCGAAATATGAATGTTTCGAACTCCCCCTTGTCCCCCTCTTTGATTAAAGAGGGGGAAGCGATACAGCCGAGGGGGCGTTCGATAAGAGGTGCAGGAGAGTTTTCTCCTGCCGGGGTTTTAGGGGTGTCCCCTATCACAAAATAAAAATCCCCCAAGATTGGGGGATAACAGGGGGTTGATATAGCTTTATCGACCTATGTGCGAGGCCCGATGCACACCGTTGTGCCGGTCGCCCGCGCGATCTCAACGCCTTTCGAATCGCAGACCTTCATCTCCGATGTCCCCATGCGCTTGCCCGCGTGCAGGACTTTCGACTCGGCGTATATCGTCTCGCCGACTGCCGGGGCCTTCATGAAATGGATGTTCATCTGGACTGCGACATGGATATTATCGAGTGTATTGCAGGCGCAGCCGAAGGCCTGGTCGAGAACCGTAGCCACGATGCCGCCGTGTATCATGTTCTCCCAGTTCAGATGCTCCTTCTTAAGCTCCATACCGACCCTGGCGTACCCCTTCGACAGCTCGACAAGCTTCATGCCGAGGTGAGTCGCGCACGGCGATTCGTCGAACTTCTTGCGCATCTCATTAATATCTGCCATTAAACACCTCGTCTATAATAGCTGAAATGGAATCTAAAGATGTTGCCGCTTCTCCAGACTGCAATTTCGCCGGATTCGCATGTCGGATACAATCCGCTACTGATTCGACACCTCGCCAGCGGTTAGATGGACAAACTCAATGCCGCCGTCGATCTCGAACAGCCTGCCTGTCACCCAGTCCGATGCCGAAGATGCCAGATAGAGAGCAGCCAGCGCTATATCCTCCGGTTTTCCCAAGCGTTTCATCGGAGTTCCTGCTATTATCCTGTCCTTCACTGCATCCAGCACCGGGCCGCTGCCCTCCGTCCACACTGCGCCGGGCAGGATAGCGTTCACTCGTACATACGGCGCCAGTTCCCAGGCCAGCGTCAAAGTCAAGGAATTAACACCAGCCTTGGACGCGCCGTAGGCCGCCATACCCGGACACGGGATAACGGAATCGCGAGTAGATATATTAACGATCGCCCCCGACTTCTGTTCCAGCATAACCGGCGCCACCGCTTTACTAAAAAGGAAGGTAGCTGTGAGGTTCAGGTGCATTATGGCCTCCCATGCGCGTTGACCGGTCTTCAAGGCTGGCTTGAAGTTACTGCCGCCGACGTTATTCACCAGGATGTCAATACGACCGAACTCCTTCTTCGCCCGTGCCACTACACTCTCGATCTGCTCGCCTTCCCGCACATCGCATTCCAGAGCCAGCGCCCGACGGCCAATCTTCCGCGCTTCGCCTGCCGTAGCCTCCGCCTGGTCGGATGTGATGTCAACGCAAATCAAGTCGGCCCCCGCCTCGGCAAATCCAATTGCAATTCCCTTACCTATACCCCTCCCGGCACCGGTCACTATCGCCATCTTACCCGCTAAAGAAAACCTGTCCAGAATCACGTTGCCCCCATATAGAAAAAACTCACTGGTAACTCGACCTTCTATTCAGCGGCATCCCGAATCGAGACCAGCCCGTTCAAAGTGCCGATGTAAGCCGTGCCGCCCTGCGGGCCCAGCGTTATCGGCGCGTAGTTGTTGTTGTATCCCAGGCCGGTGCCCGTCAGAACCTTGAAAACGGTTTCGCCGCTCTCGAAATCCACGGCGGTGAAGTACCACGCGTCCAGCCTGTCGTCGCGCGGCTCCTTGGTGTACAGGTAGATAAGCCCGCTAGCCAGCGACATCTTGGGCACGCACGTCGGCGAACGCTCCGGGCTGCTCCAGACCTCCACGCATTCGTAGCCGCCGCTGCCATCGGGCAACGCATCGACGCGCACCACGCCGCCTACGGGAGAACGCCCGTCGACGCCGGAGAAGATATTCTCCCAGCCGTAGTTGTTCTCCACGATAATGGAATATTCGATACCGTCCTGCCCTTCCCGCGCCAGCCCGATGAGCGAGTTCTCCGTGCAGCTCTCGTTATCGGAGAACACCGGAATACGGCATACTTCCGAACCGTCTGACCGCTTCAGAAATATAATATTCATCCTCGGATCAGCGTTGTCGGCTATGACCACCATGTCGCCGATGAGCGTCGGTGTTGTGCCGGAACCCTGGTTGATCATGCCGAGCTTGACCTGCGTTCCGCGATCATATCCAACACTCCAGTCGACGACGGGTAATCCATCGGCATCGGCGCTGAACCGATACATGGTGTAATCCGAGATAATGTACACGCCGTCCTCGCCTACTGTGAAGGAGTTTTGTATCTCCTCTCCCTCAAGCTCGATGGTACGAATACTGCCGCTCTCCATATCTATCGTGCCGACAACACCATAGCGCGTCACGAACCAGAGCAGGCCGTCCCAGTCCGGGAGCGCCGCGCCGACCTTGTCCCGAGCCGGCAAATCCTTGGGCACTACATAGCTCCCGAGATCATATTCGCACACCTGATAGAACGCATGCTTGCCCTCGTCATAGGCGATTATTTGAATGCTGTGGTTGTTCGTCCCGATGATGGCGCGATCTTGATCGTCCAGGCAGAAGTAAGCCCCTCCCGATGTATCCTGGTACGGGCCTATCGGATCGTCCTGCCAGTGCTCCCAGCGCGGCGGCAGCGGGTAGGCGGCCAGCTCGCTCAAGGTATCAGCATCGAGCAGGAGAAGCTGGGGCAGGCTCAGGTTGGCGCATACCGTCCAGATGCGCCCCTTGCTGTCGAATGTCACCGTGGCGCACTCGGCCAACCCTCGATACATGGAAATGACTTCGACATCGATGCCGAGAGGCCCGGCGACCTCATACGCATCGGTCATGTAGGCATCGTTATGCATGTTGCTCCTACCGTTCGGAGCCAGGAACGGACTATCGGGAACAGCCAGATAATCGAGTTGATTGCTGTAGCCGTCTGGAAAATCGATATTGCGGATAAACAGCATATCCCCGGTCACAAGCGGGTAGAAATCGTCGTTGGGTATCGGTTGCGCCGGTATCCCGCTGTAAGGCGCGCTGCAGCCACAGCAGCCGATAGCGATAAAGGCTGTCAGTAATACGGCGATAACATTCTTCATTTTGCACCAACCTTAATAACAGCACATATTCGGTGTCTACGCACCGGACTGCGCCTTGATTACGGGTATATAGATATTATCGACGTATTCCTTCATCATGCGCCTGGCCGAAAACTGCGGTGTGATTGAGCAAATCGATTCCTTTGACTTCTCTATCCACTTGTGCGGCAGCATAGTGCGATCCCTGGCGTAGAACAACGGTATTATCTCCTCCTCCAGGAGACGGTATATCGATTCCGCGTCCGCGTTATCCTCATCTTCCGAATATGCCCGCTCCGGGCCGCCGTCAACTGCCCAGCCGTTCCTGCCGTTGTATCCCTCCTCCCACCATCCGTCGCGCACGCTGAGGTTAAGCGTGCCGTTTATCGCCGCCTTCATCCCGCTTGTCCCGCTTGCTTCTTTAAGACGGCGCGGAACGTTCAGCCAGATGTCAACGCCCTGAACCAGGTAGTGCGCTATATGCATATCATAGTCCTCAACAAATGCGATGCGGCCGTGAAAACGCCTGTCCGTGGCCAGCTTGTAAACGCTCTGTAGAAGCTGTTTGGCGTTAGTGTCCGCCGGATGTGACTTACCGGCGAATATGATCTGTATCGGCCTCCAGGGATCTGTTACCATGCACATCAGACGTTCCACGTCCCTGAAGAGCAGATCGGGCCGCTTATACGTCGCGAAGCGGCGCACAAAGCCTATTGTCAGCACCTCGGGGTGAAAAAGCGTACCCATGGACAGCAGCTGCTGCGCTTCCGCGCCGCCGATGGCCCACCGCTTCTGCGCGCGTGCCCGCATAGCACCCATAAGCTTCCTCTTAAGATCCAGCCTGGTCTCCCAGAACTCGCGGTTGGGAATCTTCCACACGTCCTGCCACATATCCGGATCATCCTGCCTCTGAGCCCAGTCCTCCGCGAAATACATGTCGAACAGCTCGCCCATCTCCGGAGACAGCCATGTCGGTATATGGACACCGTTAGTTACGGATGAGATCGGCGCTTGATCCTCGCTCAAGTCAGGCCAGAGGTCAAGCCACATCTTCCTGGCCACGCCGCCGTGAAGCTTGCTGACACCGTTTGTGCTCTGCGACATTCTTATGGCGAAAGCCGTCATGTTAAAGGCGCGATCGCCCGTAGTTTCCTCCCTGCCTAACTCAAGGATCTTATCTCTATCTATACCAGAAAGCCCCCAGTAGTTGTTCAGATACTTATCGACAAGGTAAACGGGAAACACGTCATGGCCTGCTGGAACCGGCGTATGAGTCGTGAAGATAGTGGAGGCCCTGATCTTTCTCACCGCCTCATCGAAAGGCATCCCTCTCTCCACCTCCTCCCTGATACGCTCGGCTATCATGAAGGAAGTATGCCCTTCATTAATATGCCACAGTACAGGCTCCTTGCCCAGCAATCTTAAGACACGAACGCCCCCGATCCCGAGCACGATCTCCTGCTGAATGCGCCACTCCCAGTCGGAGACATAGAGTTGCGAGGCCAGGGAACGATCGGAAGGGGTATTCTCCTCCACATCCGTATCCAGAAGATAAAGATCCACGCTCCCCACGCCTACATGCCAGACGGCGATCGAGACCTGCCTGTCTCCCAATTGCACACTGGCCCTGAGCGGACGCCCCTCCGAATCATTTACTGCTCTGATAGGGGCTTCCCTGAAATTGAGCTGCCTGTGATCCTCCTCCTGCCATCCGTCAACGGATATGCGCTGAGAAAAGTATCCGCTGGGATACATGAACCCGACGCCGACCAGAGGAATGCCCAGATCACTGGCCTCCTTGCAGATATCGCCGGCCAGGACACCGAGCCCTCCGGCATATATCGGCAGGGCATTGTGAATGGCGAACTCGGCAGAGAAGAATGCTATCGGCCTGTTCGCTTGCTCGGGATACTTCTGGGCGAACCACTTCTTTTCGGACTCCATGTCGGCATGAAACCTCTCCATTACCGAATCATATAGATCGGTGTACTTGAGGTCTTTGGCCGCCGCTTCCTTGCGGTAATACTTCATCTGCTGCAACTGCTTCACCGGATTATGGGAGCTGAGATTCCATATCTGATAATCCAGCTCGCGAAACAGCTGTCTGGCGTCGGAATGCCAGCTCCACCACAGGTTATATGCAAGCTCGTTGAGCCCGGATAGGCTATGCGGCAACTCAAGTTTAGGCGTTACGTTGTCCATACAATATTTTCCACCCGAAAAATGACTAGATGTATGTTACCATATCGATGAAAAAAATACACATGGCGTCATGATTAAATATGTTTGTCTCAACGATGCACCGAACCGCTGCAACGCTTCATGGGCCCGTAGGCTAAAACCATTCAGCCCGGTTGTCGCAAGTTTAGAATCGACCGGTTTAAATCAACTTGACCATTCATGCAAGATGGTTGACAAGGTCTCGCATATTATGTATGGTAGATAACACTCGCTATGTAGTCATACGTAATGATACCGTTGAGGCGACCCCGATTAGCCTATTCTCACAAGAATACCAAGTTTGGGAGAAGCGCTTATGTGGACACAAGAAGAACTCAAAGATCTGGTAAAGCAGAAATTGGAAGGCTACCTGTTTATTGTGGTTTCTAACCGGGAGCCCTACATACACAATTACTTGCAGCGAAGGATAACGGTACAAAGGCCGGCCAGCGGGCTCACCGTCGCCCTGGACCCTATTATGAAAGCGTGCGGCGGAACCTGGGTCGCACACGGCAGCGGCAATGCCGACAGGGAAGTCGTAGACGAGCAGAACAAGGTTGGCGTACCGCCGGATAAGCCGCGCTATTCGCTTAAGAGAATATGGCTTTCAAAAGAGGAGCAGAACGGTTATTACTACGGCTTTGCCAATAACGGTCTCTGGCCTTTATGCCACATAGTCTATACCCGTCCGATCTTCGATGAGGCCGACTGGAACACTTACGTTAAGGTTAATGCACGATTCGCCGACAGCGTAATAGACGAGGTGGGCGATAGAAAGGCCTTTGTTTTTATCCAGGATTACCATCTGGCCATGCTGCCGAAGATGCTGAAGGAAAGGAACCCGAACATTATCACCGCACAGTTCTGGCACATACCGTGGCCCAATCCGGAGGCCTTCCGGATATGCCCCTGGAAGGAAGACGTGCTGGCCGGTCTCCTCAGCAATGACATCATGGGTTTTCACATTCGCTACGATTGCTTCAATTTCATGGACACTGTGGACAGGATGCTGGAGGCGCGAATAGACAAAGAGCAGAATGAGATCACATACGGAGGCAAGAAAACCGCGGTGCTGCCGTTCCCGATCAGCGTGGACTATGAGCAACTGAGCGAGGACGCCCCATCGGATGCAGTGAGCAACGAGATAGAGACGTTAAAGAACGATCTGGGCATATACGACGAGATCATCGGAGTAGGTATGGACAGGATCGACTACACCAAAGGCATCCCGGACAGGTTGAAAGCGCTGGATCGTTTTCTGGAGAAATATCCGCAGTACCAGGGCAAGGTTGTGTTCATTCAGGCTGGAGTGGAAAGCCGCGTAAAGGTAAGTCCGTACCAGAAGCTTAACGAAGAAATAGATTTTATGGTAGCCGCTATCAACTGGAAATATGCGACGGGACGCTGGAAGCCGATAGTGTATGTCAAGAACCTGGAAGATCAGATTACTCTTACGGCTTTGCGCAGAATGGCCGGTTTCTGTATAGTTAGTTCGCTTCACGACGGAATGAACCTGGTGGCTAAGGAATACGTTGCCAGCCGCTGCAATGAGGACGGCGTGCTTATTCTGAGCCAGTTCACCGGCGCCGCCCGTGAACTCTCCGACGCACTGCTTGTAAATCCCTACGCTACCGATCAGCTGGCCGACGCTATCAAAACGGCGATAGAGATGCCGGAAGACGAGCAGAAAAAACGCATGCGAAAGATGCGTGAAATAGTCAAGGAGAATAACATCTACAAATGGGCCGCGGATATAGTGACTGAGCTGGCCAAGCTGGAATTCGGTGGATAAAGTGAATCACTTACTGTTCAGACGGCCCTACATCGATTCAGACTAAAAGCGCAGAGCATTATTTTCTCAATTTAACGGACGAGGTAGACGGGCTCATCGGGAAGTTATACATCGGTTAGCGTTAAAAGGATTGGTAGAATAAGGGATTCGACGGATGGAGTGGCTACAGGATAATTGGATAGAGATAGCGAAGCCGGTACTGCTATTTCTCGCTGCTTGTTCCGTCGGTCTATGGCTGAGAAGTATCACGTATGCCAGGCTCAAGCGCTGGCAGGCCAAGTCGCGATGGGAGGGAAAAGGAATCGTACTGAAAGTCACCCACGGGCCCTTCTTGTACTGGTTCCTTCTGTTAGGAGTATATATAGCAATACAGTCATCGATAGCTCCCGTCAATGTTAAGGATATCGCCAGTAAGCTCATATCCACCGCATTTGTCATACACCTGTCGTGGGTCGTCATCAGCTTAAGTGAAAAATTGATAAGACTGTACGCGAGAAGAATAAAAGCACCTAATCCCGCAGCCGTCTTTGCCATCAACGCAATCAGGATCGCTGCAACCATATTCTGCTTGATAATGCTTCTAACTATCTGGGTTGTGCCGCTGAGCCCTCTTCTTCTTATCATGGCGGTAGTCATAATAGCCGTTGCGCTTGCTTTCAGGGAGCCGCTGACGAACGCGGCCGCAAGGATTCAGATCGGCATGACGGAGCGCATAAAACCCGGTGACTATATCACGCTGGAGTCGGGCGAATCGGGAAACGTCGTTGAGATAAACTGGAGCAATACCAGTATAACGACGACAGATGAGCATCTCCTGGTTATTCCGAACAAGAAACTAATGCTCAACACGGTTACGGTATACGGACAACAGTTGAAGAAGGCCAAAACTCCCTTCTTGTTCAACAGCCGGCTGAACCTCACCGAGCTAACCGGATTGAAAGCCAAAACGCTGGGCGGGCTGCTGGAAAATCTGAGATCGGTACCTGATTCGGTGATTTACTACCACACGCACCACTTCTTAGAAGAGCACCATTATCTAACGCCGGAGCCCAGTAACGACTTCGCCGTCTGGGTGAGCGATGCCTTAGGCAACGATATCCTGGGAGAGAAGCTTGCCAGCGTCGATACCTTTGAATTCACCTCCTTGGGAGCGCTGAGGGATCGAATCATCGGCATAATCGAGGAGAATATGTCTGATGCCTCCTGTATAGGCAGAAGCGCCATGGACGGGGAAGAGTTCCATTTTATGAAGTCGGTAAGCGTCATCCTGCCAACGCCGTATCAGGCAGAGGATCTCAGGGAATTCGTCGAAACATTGCGCAAGATAAGCTTGAACTCTTTGTATTACCATGTCTTCGAGTCGAGGATGAGGCTCGGTAAGGGCTCCAACGACTTCTCTACGTGGCTCGAAGAGAACCTTGACGAGACCGAGCTCAGCAGGGATATCGCGAGGCTTGACCCGTATACATATAGCTTGGAGGGACTGCGATCAGCGCTAATACAACTGGTCGAAAAACGCATAAAATAAGCATCGCCGAATACGAGCCTGTCATCGGAAAGAGCGCCATCGACGAACTGCGCTACCTCGCCGACAAGCTCTCCGGCAAGGTTATCCAGAACATCAACTCCACCTTCAGCGGCGGCGGCGTGGCGGAGATACTCAGCCGCATGATACCGCTGTGCTCTCAGCTCGGCGTGGACGCGCGCTGGAACGTGATAAAGGGCAACGACGAATTTTTCCAGGTGACAAAGAGATTCCACAACGCGCTCCATGGCAGGCAGGAGAAAATTACGCCTGTTGACTTCGCATATTTTCAGGAGACGACCGATAGAAACATACAGGAAACGGAAATTAACGGCGATTTCGTTTACATCCACGACCCGCAGCCGATAGGCCTTATCGCCCGCAAAAATGAATTAGGAGGGAAATGGATATGGAGATGCCACATCGACATCTCGCATCCGAATCCGGCGGTGTGGGAATTCCTGCTGCCAATGGTAGTACAATACGACGCCAGCGTTTTCTCGGCGCCAGCGTTCTCCACTGAATTGCCTATCAGGCAGTTCCTCGTCCCGCCTTCAATCGACCCGCTGAGCGACAAGAACAGGGATCTGCCGGCTGAAACCGTGGACTCGGTTCTATCCAAATACGGCGTGCCGAGAGACAAGCCGATAATTACCCAGATATCAAGATACGACTATTTGAAGGATCCGGTCGGCTTGATACGCGCCTTTGAGATGGTAAAGAAAAACATAGATTGCAGGCTGGTGCTGGGCGGCGGCACCGCCACGGACGACCCGGAATCGGATAAAGTTCTGGCCGAGGTGCGGGAAGTAGCGGGAAACAATCCGGACATCCATGTATTGCTGATTCCTCCGGGAAGCGATATCGAAATAAATGCGCTGCAGAGGGCATCGACCGTGATAGTTCAGAAATCTCTGGGCGAAGGCTTCGGGCTAACCGTGAGCGAAGCCCTGTGGAAAGCCCGGCCCGTGGTGGCATCGGCCGTAGGCGGCATACCGCTGCAAGTGAGAAATCGATTCACCGGGCTTCTCTCGCACGGGATACCTGGGACAGCCTACGCGATAAAACAGCTTCTAGCTAATCCTGAATACGCGAACTGGCTCGGTAAAAACGGCAGGGAGCATGTAAGGCAAAACTTCCTTATAACGAGGCACCTTAGAGACTACCTGCTGATCTTTCTTTCGCTGGAGAACTCTGGCGATATTATAGAGTTATAATCTAAGAGACAACTGCTAGAGGTAAAAAATGGAAAGAAAAAATCTTAAACACAAACTAAAATCGTACTCTATATGGACCGTTATTCTGTTAATCATCGTCGCCGCCTTATATTTTGCGGCCAAAGAACTCGTGCCCGACGACTGGTTTGCCACTCATGGCAAGGACTGGTTTATAGATCACGGCGTGAGAATCCTGCTTATCATCGTTTTCTCTACATTACTATATCTTGCATTACGCAAAGCCATTCCTCACGCCATGCAGATAACGATGGGCAAAGGCAAATGGAGCAGCAAAGCCAAAGAGGAGCAGGCGAAGAGGACAAAGACCCTCTCCAAGGTTTTCGTGGTTACCAGCGGCATATTGATACTGGTTATAGCCCTCTTCATGATACTGTCTGAACTGGGTGTCAACATCGGACCTCTCATAGCAGGATTCGGCATCGTGGGTGTTGCTGTCGGTTTCGGCGCCCAGTATCTCATCCGCGACCTGATCGCAGGACTGTTCATCATCATGGAAAACCAATATAACGTCGGCGATGTAGTCAGGATAGGCAGCATAAGCGGCGTAGTGGAAGAGATAAACATGAGACGCACCGTAATGAGAGACCTGGACGGGATCGTCCACTTTATACCCAATGGAGAGAGTGGAATTATCTCCAACTTCACCAAGGAATGGTCACGGGTAAACCTGAATATCTCCGTATCCTATGGAACCGATCTAGACCATGCTATTGCAGTGATAAACCGCGTATGTAAGGAGATGGCTGAAGAGCCCCTCTGGAAGCCATCCATTATCAAGGCTCCCCAAGTGCTAAGGGTCGACAACCTGGGGGATTCCGGCATCGATCTAAAGATTCTCGGCGATACCAAACCGATTATGCAATGGGATGTCATGGGAGAAATCAGAAAGAGAATAAAGAGGGCCTTCGATGATGAAGGTATAGAGATACCCTGGCCGCACATGAAGGTCTATTTTGGCGACACCAAACCGGATGCGACTAAGCAGTGACTGGAATATTCGCAACGTATAAGTGCTAAGTGGCAGAATACAGGCCGCGACGAAAAGGATGAGGTACGAAACCTCTGCAGTAAAAGCTGTCTACGATTTTGGTGTGTTCGTGGTTTGTGAAAGAAAGTAAAAGATAATCCGAACCCGCTAGATTTTACCTAGCAGAAACGTCTCCCTGGTTTTCACGTAATCAGCGGCCTGACGTTTATTGGATGACTTGAATAAATCTCTTGCCAGTTTTTCGTCTCCGATTATGTCCTTAACCCAGTTGCTGAAATCGTTTTTCTCTTTACTGGCATGATAAGCGTAAGTCTCATCGCTCATAAACTCCAGGGCTTCCTTTAATTCTCTTATACTGTGTATAACACAGCCGTCATTGCACCAGAACACATACTTATCAGGCACATTGGCCAGCCGCCTCTCGGCATGTTCCTTTAGTATCTTAGTCATATCAGCGCTTCCTCCTTTCCACCTCTTGCTCCAACTATAGATACGCGTCCAGAGCACCGATAAAATTCTTATATACCTGCTGGATCTCCCATACTATGCCGTTAGGACCCAGACGCCACCATTCCTGTGGCGTAAAATAGGCCGAAACCTCAGCCTCCGCACCGTACCTGCCGAACCACTGGATTAGATGTAGGTTGTCCGACTGCAGCAGCCATATAGCTATATCGATAATCTTTCTATTCTTTGTAAGCAGAGCCTTGTTATAAGCCAGCAGCATCAACTGAAACACGGCCTGCTGAGCGGCGTTACCCAGAAAGAACTCCATGCCTCCGGTGCCGGCCCAGGTGCAGGGGAACGCCGGCAACGGCAGATGATAGCTCCGGTCACTATACTTGTCGATTATCTCGCTCGGCGTCAGCGTCCGCATGTCCCTTCTGGCCATTTCATCCGGCAAGTGCCTCATGAACTCGAAGATGCCCGTGTCGCGGGAGTGATGCTCGCCGAAGGTCTCGTAATCCCAGGCCAGCACAATAAAGTCGCCCCAGGTCTCCCTGAGCCAGTGCGCATAGGAATCGGCGTACAATGGAAAACCAGACCACCCTCTGTTGGAAAAGCGATAGCCGACGTCGTCGCTAAGGTCGTAATGCCTGGCCAGAAGCGCCATATCCCTGCCCATGTGATAGAGATGAGTAGGCTCCCGCCACTCCATCACCCACGGGCGGCCGTCGAGCAACGCTCCTTTGAATCCCGCTTCGCTCAGGGCTTGATAAATTCCGCTGGACATCAGCATCTCGGTAGTATCAGTTACCACGGGTCTCTTGCCAAAAACCTTCTTCAACTCGTCGCGCGACTTCGTCATTCGCTTGACGAATGCCTCCAGGTCGCATAGCGGTAAAAAGCTGTGATACGGCTCAACATCGACAAGCTCAACATTGGGATGCGCCACCAGCCTCTGAAACATCTCGAACAGGTTCCGGTCCCAGCTTTCCAACTGCCTTAATATGGATACGGAAAAACCGAGGGACATCTTCATCCCGCCCTCGACGAGGTCGAGAAACATCTCCGTGGCCGGATAGTAGCACCAGTTAGCTACCTTGTGCAGGTAACGCTCGTTCATCGCCTCATCGAACAGACAGCGCTCTATATCCTCGATATCGGCATTGGCGGGGATGGGCTGAGCCGGCAATTTAAGGCGCCTCGGCTGGTGCGCCACGCAATACATTACTAAATCACGAGCCATATCAGCCTCAGTCTACCTGTTATAATTCCGCTTCATCGCAGTAGACACCAGTTCCGGCGGCAGCTTTGATATGGCAAACTGAGGCTCCGAGGGTGTAGGCACACCGCCCAGGACTCCCTTGATGCGCGCCTGGTTCTCCAACTTACGTACGAGATTGAGCACCGCCGCCTCCCACGTAAAATACCGCGCTGTGCGCCTGGCCGCCTCCCTTATTCGTACGCCCTCCTCGGGATAGTCTCTCAGATACATAAGATAGCCTACTGCTTCCATGGGATCGGGCGTTTCAAGTACGAAGGAGTTTACGAACGGTATAGCGTAGTCTTCGCCCGTGCATCCCGCAAAGGCGATGCCGCCCGCGGCCATGGCTTCCAAACCTACGATGCCAAAAGGCTCGTGACCGCTGTTCGCCAGCACGGCATCGCACGCATGATATACGATGCGCAGGAAGTCTATCGGGACGTGGAATCTGATATCGATGACATCGGCATATGAAGCCTTACTCAGCGCATTAACATAGCCTTCAAATGAATTATCATCGGTATAAGCCTCACCGATCACCAGACCCAGAGAACGAGCCTTGCCCAAAACTTCCTTCCCGTAAGGCTCCATCCCCCCCCTGGCCAGAAGAACGGTGTGGATTCCCCTTTCTTTAAGCCTCGCCGTCGTCTCCACAGCGCTGTCCCACCGTTTATCCGGGTCCCATCGGGCCACTTTGCATAATACGAGATCGGCTCCTATAGCCTCACGCAGCCTGGTCGACATCTCATCATCTACCTTGCGCAACAGGTCCCTGGGTATGCCGTTCGGTATCACGATGGGATTCATACCCATGCGCCACATAAGATGTTTCATATAACGGCTGACAGTAGTGATGGTCGACACGTAACCCAACCGACCCCAGTTGATGCGGTGGAAAGAGAAGAGATTGTTGGCATTCCAGTACATTATCGCCTTGTCCCTGAGCCCATCGTAATATAGGTAATCACTGAGGCGGCACAGTGCTTCGGCGGTATGCCACTCCTCGCTGAGAACCACCACCAGCTTTCCTTTGGCCGCTGCGGGCTTAACGATTTCGTCTTTTACGATGCGCGGTATGGACTCGTTATAATCGTAGAGCTTGGCCTCCTCCGCCTCATAGACGCCGTTTGGATGGTATTTGCTGATCCACTGGCACATGCGATGAAGCACCAGCTTTCCGTTCTGTCTGTATTCGACAGCATCAAGCGACGGGTCGCCGATAAAAAACAGATGCGTCTGGAAGCCCATCTTAGCCAGTGTCGCTGAAAGATTAGCAACGCGAACACCCAGACCTCCCGCCAGCGAGTACTGATCCGGGCCTTCAAAACAAAGTATGACGAATTCCGTATTTTGCGGCGTTATTCTTCCCTGAATCATACTGCACCTCTCTTGATATCAGCGACGGGCTCTCGCGACTCGTATCCGCGTATTGAACGTTCTATTGAAAAACTCTTAGCACCATGCCAACGGGTTCCGGCCTGATGCGGCCCTACCCTTTTCACATAAGCCATCGGCTGGATACTGCCATAGAAATTTAGCATTTCAAGCCCATGCCCGTCTATCATGATAACAGACGTATATTAAGAGAATGTAAACTGCAATACAGTTCTTCCGATACAATATACGTCACAGATAGAATGTCGCTAATCATCCAGCCGTTAACGCTTGGAGAAGCGGATTCCTAAAACCATGCGCTAACAGACATATGGGTCAGAATAAGTTACACGGATGATATTCAGCCCTAGTGAATCATTAATATACTCCAACGTAAATAATTTTGCAACTGCTTTTGGAAAAAACCTCGTCCTTTATCGTTATTTATCTCGCAAGACTTGACGGCATCCAGTCTTTCTTGTAGTATTACCAAATTTAATAGGTTAGATTAATAATGCCAATGAACCTAAATCGGTATAACAAGATTCCTGCTTTTGCATTATTGGGCTGCTTTTATATATAATTGTCATATCCGACTCGGAGGTCTAGTTTGATTTATTGGGCTCCATTGCTGCACTTCTACCAGCCGCCAACTCAACTGCACTGGGTGCTGCGAAAGGTCTGCGTTGAATCCTACCGCCCGCTGGTGGAACTGTTCACCGATCTTCCTCATGCCAAGGTCACCATAAACATAAACGCCGTGCTTACAGAGATGCTGTATGACCACGGATACAACGACGTTCTCAGGGGTATCAAGGAATTGGCTCGGCGGGGCCAGGTGGAGTTCACGGGTTCAGGCATATATCACCCCATCCTCCCGCTGATACCTCAATCTGAGATGGAACGACAGATCAGCCAGAACCACAAGACCAATAAACATCTCTTGGAAAAAGTTTATGAACCCAAAGGCTTTTTCCCTCCCGAGATGTGCTATAGCAAAGAAATAATGAAGCCTATAGTCGATTCTGGGCATCATTGGATTATCCTTAGCGGCGTCGCGTGTCCCGTACCTTGGCCAACGAATGTTATCCATCAAATCGACGTCAAAGGGAGCAAGGTCGCCGTTTTCTTCCGCGATAACATACTCAGCAATAAAATAAGTTTCCACAACATAGATGCCCCCGGATTCATCGAGCATCTGAAGCAAGTGCAGAAATCTCAAAAGGGCAAAGGCGATATATATGTCGTCACAGCCATGGACGCGGAAACCTTCGGTCATCATATACAGGGGTGGGAGAAGATTTTCCTGGCAAAGGTTTATCAGTCGCTCGAGCGTGACGCAGACGCCCCGAATAAATTCGCAAGCAAGCCGACAGCACCAGCCGCATCTGGTCCGGGACATGATCAGTCCAGGATAACGGCAGGACAGCACGACGGTTTTCTGCAATTAAGGGAAGTGACCGAAGGCAAGGATATCAAGGCCGTAACCATAAGCGAACTGCTCGATATCTTCCCTCGCGGCGAGACCATAGAGCCCAGGACGTCTTCATGGAGCACCGAGCTTTCGGATATCGAGGAGGGAAACCCATACCCGTTATGGAATAGCCCGGACAACAGAATACATCAATACCTGTGGGAACATATGGAAATCGCCATGGCGATGGTTAATAAAGCCGTCGCGGTGGCTAAAGACAATACGGCGAAACAATACGCGGACAACGCGCGGACATTATTGGACGCGGCGATGCACAGCGATCAATTCTGGTGGGCCAGCAGGAGACCCTGGTGGGATCCCAATCTGATACACAGAGGCTTAACAAAGCAGCGTGAAGTTGTCCTGAACGCATATAAAGCTATCAGTATGAGCAATTGCAGCCCCAAAATTAAAAGGGAATTCTACTACAAAGTCGCGGCGGCGCGTCATATATCCAACAAAATCGTTGATGAGATATTCATGACACCGTAGTAGAAGGAGGGCTGGACGGATGTATTGGGCTAATTTCCTGCACATCTATCAACCGCCGACACAGACGGAGGAAGGCATCAGGAAGGCCGCCGGCGAGTGTTACCGCAAGCTGGTGGAGATACTGAGCCATAATCAGTGCACCAGAATCACGCTGAATATAAACGCCTCACTGACGGAGCAACTGGACAGATACGGGCTGCAAGATATCATCAGCGGGCTGAGAAGACTTGCGGAACGCGGACAGATAGAGATGACCGCCAGCGCAATGTATCATCCCGTTCTGCCTCTTATCCCGCGCTCCGAGATGGTCCGCCAGATAAAGCTCAATACCGAGGTCAACCGCAAATACTTCGGCGATGTCTACAAGCCCTCCGGCTTCTTCCCCCCCGAGATGTGCTACAGCAAGGATGTGGCTCACATCATCGCCGAGCTTGGCTACCGGTGGATAATTGTCGACGAAATATCCATTAACGGTAATTTAGGCTATGCCCCTTGCGACAAGATTTATAACATCAACGGACTGAAGGATTTCTGTGTGTTTTTCAGGGAACGCGCTTTCAGTCACAAGTTAACGCAGGGAGCATACCAAGACGTAAACAGCTTCATCGACGCGCTGGGCGAACGCACTAAACGGCATGAATATCTGCTGACCGGCAGCGACGGAGAAGCTTACGGATGCCAGGGCACGGGCCTGGGCAAGCTTCTCAGCGATATCTATAAGAGCCGCGCTATTGGCACGTGCACGATATCGGACCTGATGATCGCGTTTAAACATATAGAAATGGTAGAACCGCTGCCTTCTTCGTATCACACCAGTGAGGAAGAAATGGCAAAGGGAGCACCATACCGGAACTGGCACGATACGGACAACGATCTGCACAAGCTACAGTGGCAGCTAACAAACCTCGCCATCGACGCGATAAGCGGCACTCAAGACGAGAGCGCCCAATTCCGTTACGCGCGGAATCTGCTGGACCAGGGACTGCACAGCGATCAGTACCGGGGCGCCGGCTGCCGGCCCGTTTGGGACCCAGACATGATAGATCGCGGCGTCAGGATGCTGATGGAATGCATCATAACCATCAAAGAGAAGCTGCCCAAGGACGTACTCGATCAGGCGCAGGAGCTTCAACGCGAAATTAAAAATAAATCTCTGCAGTGGCAATATTCAGGAGAGATTGACAGGCGGCGCGAAGCCTATGTCAACAACCATTCCAAGATGACGACCGCGCAGTCCTGATGTATCATCCTGTAATATCGCTTATACTATAAACCTGTCGACAAGGTTAGTAATAAATCAAAAAGGCAAATGAATGCATAAAATCTATCTGGGATTAGCGATACACAACCACCAGCCGGGCGATAACTTCTCCTACGTCTTCGAAAAAGCATACAACCAATCATACCTGCCGCTAGTCGAAGCTCTGGAAAACCACCCCGGCATCAGGCTTTCGCTGCATTACAGCGGATGTCTGCTCGACTGGCTCATAGCGAACCGACCCGACTTCATCGACCGCATCGCGGCGCTGGTAAAAAGAGGCCAGGTCGAGATCATGAGCGGCGGTTACTACGAGCCGATACTGCCCATGATACCGGACAGCGACAAGCTGGGACAGATAAACAGGCTCAGCGCGGCAGTCGAAGAGCGATTCGGCCACGAGCCGACCGGTATGTGGCTCGCCGAGCGTGTCTGGGAGCCGCAGCTGCCCAAGACGCTGGCGCAAGCCGGCATCAAGTGGACCGTTGTCGATGACAACCACTTCAAGACGGTGGGCTTATACGACGGCGATATGCTCGGATACTACGTTACGGAGGAAGAAGGGCGCCCCGTCAAGGTATTCGCCAGCAGCAAGAAACTGCGCTATCTCATACCGTGGTGGCAGGTAAAAGACGTTATCGAATACCTGAAATCACTGGCCGAGGAGGGCGGCGACAGGATAATCATGATGGGCGACGACGGCGAGAAGTTCGGGCTGTGGCCCGGGACCTACAAGCACTGCTGGGAGGACGGCTGGATGGAGCAGTTCTTCACCGCCGTCGAGGAGAACAGCGACTGGCTGCGCACCATCCCCCTCGGCGAATACGCGGAGCAGCACCCGCCGCTCGGCAGGGTATATCTGCCCACCGCTTCGTATTCCGAGATGCAGGAGTGGTCACTGCCGCCCGCCGTATCTTACGACTACGGGCACCTGCTGAAAGACCTGGAGGCCGAGAATCAGGACGATATTTTAAGATACGTGCACGCCGGCTTCTGGCGCAGCTTCATGGCCAAATACCCCGAGATTAACTCGATGCAGAAGAAGATGCTGCGCGCTCACGATAAGGTCTACCGAGCGCGTGAGCTATGCGAATCCGACGCCGGGCTGGACGAGCTGTGGCGCGCCCAGTGCAATTGCCCCTACTGGCACGGCGTCTTCGGCGGGATATACTTCGGCCACATACGTCACGGCATTTTTCGCCACTTGATCTCTGCCGAGAACGCCGCCGACGAAATCCTGTTCGATAATAAGCCTTTCATCGTCCACGAGACGACAGACTTCGACAGCGACGCTCAGGAAGAGCTTCTCATAGAGAGTGACAAGCAGAACGTTTATATCGACCCCAACGATGGCGGCTCCATCTTCGAATGGGACCTGCGCCGTCCGCAGCACAACCTCGGAGCCGTGATGACGCGGCGCGACGAGGCCTACCACCGCGACCTCATCGAGGCCGAGCGCATACGCAGGGAAGGTAATTGCCAGGCCGACGACGGCAGGGTCAAGAACATACACGACATCATCAAAAGCAAACAGGAGGACCTGGACAAGCTGCTGTTCTACGACAATTACAGGCGGGCCTCTCTCATCGACCGCTTCCTGCCCGCCGACACGACCGTCGACAGCCTGCTGCGCGGCGACTATCAGGAATGCGGCGACTTCGTCGGGAAAACATACGAGTGCTCAACACGGAAGAAATCGAACTGCGTTACAACGCACTTGGTACGCGACGGTCACGTGAAACATGGTGACGAGGTACTGACAATTCGCGTTGAGAAGACGATATCGCTTACTGCCGGTTCGGAGGAGATGGAGGTCACATACCTGCTGACCAACACATCCGGTGCGACGATACAAACTACCTTCGCCTCGGAGTGGAACCTGGCGTTGACCGAGGACGCGCACTGCAATCATTGCTCCTACACCGCAAATGGCGAACGCAAGCCGCTCGCCAGAACCGACGATATTTCAAACATCGACCGACTGCGCATCTCAGACCCGCACATCGGAATCGACATATTGATGACCGCCGACAGGTCGATGAAGCTCCGGCGCTATCCCATCGAGTGCGTGACCAATTCCGAGGACGGCTTTGAGCTCACCTTCCAGGGAAGCTGCTTTATCCTGGGCTGGGACATCGCAATAGAGCCGGGCCAGGAGTGGGAATTGAACCTGAAGTGGCAGCCTGAGTAATGAGGTAAAGGAGACAAAGTCTCCTGACGGGGGGTATTAGGGGTGTCCCCTCAACCTTAGAATTTCCCTTCCGCAGAATCCTTCTAAATAGTCTTATCATGGAAGGGCCAAGATTGGGGGACAGCAGGGGGTTGACTAGCTCTTAACCATGCTAAAACAACGAATCACATTCCAAAGCGGAGACCTGAGGCTGGAAAGTGTCCTGTACCTGCCGAACGGCGACGGGCCTTTCCCATGCGTCGTCGTCTGCCATCCGCACCCGCTCTACGGCGGCAGCATGGACAACAACGTCGTCGACGCCGTTTGCAATGCGCTCGTCGATGCCTCGGTCGCGGCGTTCAAGTTCAACTTCCGCGGCGTGGGCCGCAGCCAGGGGCGCTACGACGACGGGCGGGGCGAAGGGGAGGACGCAAAATCAGCGATTGAGTACATCGCGACGTTACAGGAGATCGACGCGGGACGCATAGGCCTGTGCGGCTACTCGGCGGGCGCCGCGTTCTCGCTGCCCGCCTGCTGGAACGACGAACGCGTTAAGGCCATCGCGGCCATATCGCCGCCCCTTGAGATGTTCGATTTCACATTTCTCACCGACTGCGAAAAACCGCTGCTCCTGGCCTCGGGGAGCTACGACGACTTCACCCCCACCGATCGCTTCATTTCCTTCTGCAGTGAGCTCGACGAAAACTCGGAGCAGGAACTTGTCGTGGGTGCGGACCACTTCTGGTGCGGATACGAGCCGAAACTGGCGGAAAGAGTCGCGTTCTTTTTCAGCAAAACATTTACGACGTAGGGGCGCCGCTTGCTGCGCCCTTTATTATCCGGGCAGGACGAACCTGACCCTGCTACATATACAAAACCGGCGCTTGACAATACATCGAATCAATGATATATTTCCATTTTGGAAATATCTTTATCGGAATCGCGATGGCAAAGAATATGAACGAGCAGCTTTCCTCTTCCGAGGTAGGTCAGTTTATAGAATACCTGGACGAAATGCTTGCCGGTGCCAGACCGGCCCCTACCCCGGAGATGCTCAGTCTAATGACCCGGTTCAAAAGACTGAAGAGTGGGGAGAGCTTCCATCCTGAAATGGATCCGTTGGCTTTCAGCCGCATGGGGGGCGTTCTGTATCGGGGTGCCAATCCGACCATGGGGGAGATGAGCAAAATCCTCTCGCTGCCGTTTTCTACGACGTCGCGGATGGTGGATGCAGGTGAAAGTATAGGCATCCTGCAAAGGCTGCCCGATACCGCTGACGGGAGGGTTGTCAGGGTGACGCTGACCGATGACGGGCGCCGGCTGCATGAAGCTATGAAGGATATGCAGGCGCAGGGGATAAAAAAGGTGCTGGTCTGTTTGACGCCGGAGGAGAGGGCTATCCTGCTGACACTCCTTCGCAAGATAACGACATCTATGAAAACGGTTTGATCTATGTGATTATATTTCCAATGTGGAAATAGTTTTGAATCGATGAAGGTTATGACGGGAGCAAACGATATGACTGGAGAGAAAAGCGTCATCGTGACGCGCAAGCTGACCAAAGTATATAAGGGCAATACCAAGGCCGTTGACGGCATCGACTTCGAGGTCAAGGCCGGCGAGATATTCGCCTTCCTGGGTCCCAACGGTGCGGGCAAGACCACCACCATCAAGATGCTGAACACGCTGCTGCCGATCACTTCGGGGAAGGCCATGGTGGCCGGATTCGACGTAGCCAGGCACCCGGCCGAGGTGCGCAAACGCATCGGGTATTCCGCGCAGGACGTCGGCGTGGACGAGCACGCTACCGGTCGCGAGAACCTGACGCTGTACGGCCATTTCTACCGTCTGGATAATGCCACGATAAAGCGGCGCGTGAAGAACATACTCGAAATCGTCGGCCTGACCGAGTACGGGAACAAGATGGTCTCAACCTATTCCGGCGGCATGCGCAAGAGGCTGGATCTGGCCATGGGGCTTATACATCGCCCCCAGATACTGTTCCTGGATGAGCCGACCACAGGGCTCGATCCCCAGACCAGGGCGCATATCTGGGAGTACATCCAAAAGCTGGTGCAGAAGCTGGGCATGACGATATTTCTGACCACGCACTACATGGAGGAGGCCGACAAACTGGCCGGCCGCATCGCCATCATCGACCTGGGCAAGATAATCACCATGGGCACATCCGACGAGCTCAAGCGCTCCATCGGCGGCGACGTTGTGTCGATTTCTCCCGCGGGCGATGACCCTGAGGCATGCAAGGAACTGGTAAAACGTGCGGAGGAAGTCCTGACGGGCAAGCCTTTTGTTATCGGGACCAAGCCCGCGGACGGCGATCTGGCGGTCTACGTGAAAGACGGCGGCTCTGCCGCGCCCGGAATCATGCAGGTTCTGGACGCGCAGGGGATCGCGGTCAGGACCATGTCCATATCGCGGCCGTCGCTGGACGACGTGTTCCTGAAATATACCGGACGCACCATACGCGCCCAGGAGGGCACGCGCACCACCTTTGCTCAAATGCACCGCATGAGTAATCGGAGGAGAGTAAGATGAACGCTCTTAAAGATACCTGGTACATATCGCTGCGCGATATCAGGACGCGCCTCCGCATGCCGGTTTTCCTGTTCATGAGCATGGCCCAGCCGATACTGTTCCTTCTGCTCTTCCCCGAGATATTCAAATCCGTGGGCAGCGCGATGTTCGCAGGAGGCACCAGCTACCTGCAGTTCTTCACCCCGGCCGTGCTGGTGATGACTGGTCTCTTCAGCGCGGTGTTCTCCGGCATGGGCACGATAATGGACATAGACACGGGCATTCTGTCCAGGATGTCGGCTACACCGGTGACACGCGTCTCCATCATACTGGGCCGCGTCATCGCAACCGTGGTTGTTCTACTGGTTCAGGCCGCCATCATCCTGATCATCGGGGTGATCATGGGTGTGGATATCGCAACGGGCGCGGGCGGGGCGCTGCTGGCGCTGCTGCTCATAGCCCTGCTGGGGTTGGGCATCTCCGCTTTCTCCAACGGGGTGGCGCTCCTGGTAAAGAGGCAGGAAACATTGATGGCGACGACGAATCTTCTTACCCTGCCGCTGATGTTTCTCTCCACGATGATGATGCCGGAAGAGCTATTGCCGGGCTGGCTCCAGACGGTGACGAATTTCAACCCGGTAGACTATACCATCGTAGGTGTGCGCAGCCTGTTCCTGGAGGGATACAACTGGAGCGATCTCTGGCCTTCCTTTGCCGTCCTGGGCGGCATCGCGGTGGTGATGGTCATCTTCGCCACAATGATGGTGCGCAGGCGGGTGGAATAACGGGTTTGAAAACGGGTATTTAACGTCGTAGATAAATGTAGGGGCTTGATTAATCAAGCCCGTCTATTTACAAGTCGATTCATCTATCCAATCGAGATAATCCTTATTACCGCCGATGATGGGCAGGGCGATTATCTCGGGCACGGAGTAGCTGTGCCTGCTTTTAACCAACGCGACGACATCATCGAGCAGAGACGCCTTTGTCTTTACGATGAGCAGCGATTCATCCGCGGAGTCGATCTTGCCCTGCCACCAGAACCTGGAATGAACCTCCGGCACGATATTAACGCAGGCCGCTAGCTTATCGGCTAGTAGCGCGTCGGCAATCTCCTGTCCTTGAGCCTGCGTCTCAGTTGTTATGAAGACTACGATATGTTTTTCAGCCGACATGTCAATCCACCTTGGAGAGCTTAACCTGCCCCCACACACCGAGCTTGTCCCCGACTATAATCACGACGCCGGTGACACCATCGATCGATTGAGCCAGATCTATCGCTGCCGGGATATCATCCGCCGACTGGACGATGTTTGACACGGCGGTAGCTGCGGCGTCGGCCAGGGCGGTCGAAGGCGAGATGACGACAACGGCATCGGCTACTCCAAAGTTCAGTGAGTGGCCCACTGTTCCCGACGAGGTGCATACTCCGAGCGGTATATCGTCCGGTTCTATATCGATGGCCAGCTTACCGCTTAGCGGGCTGTTTCCGGCAAAGATGCCGATTCTCCTCGGTTTCCTGATGTGGATAAAGATATCGCCGCCGTTCTCAACGATTACCTCGGCCGAGCGCTTCATCAGCACATGGCCGATGTCCTCGGCTATAGCCCCGGCTACGGCGGCCATGGGTCCCACACCGGCCTTTTTCGCGGCGCTTGCCATTATCGCTACGATCGAGGGAGCGTCTTCGGAGACGTCTATCGGGTCCAGCGTGACCAGGAACTCCAGGTTCTGCTCTATGTAGCGCTCAAGCTCGGAGCGGCATCTTTTAATCTCCGCCTGCGCCTCCACACGGAAGTCGCCCATAGCGCTTATCTGAACATCGCTTTCCTTATCCGCGACCCGAAATGAAACCAGGTCGGAATACTTGACCCAGTTGTGGTAGATGCGCAGCTGGCCCACTAAAGGTAGACCTCCATGGCCCGGGGCGGGCAGGCCAGCACGCAGAGCTCGCAAGCGGTGCATTCCGCCGGATCGAACTTGACCATCCTGGTTTTGTGGTCAAGGGACAGCGCGCCGCTGGGGCACACGGCTATACAGGCTCCGCAGTGGGTGCAGCGATTATCGTTCCGTATAACGTCCTGACCCAGCGACTGTATCTTCACCCCCGCGGTCTGGAGGAACTTTATTCCTTTATCGTAGTTGTCCCGAGCACCTGACAGCTCGAGCACCATTCGCCCTTCCTCGTTGGGCATGATAGATGCCTTGAGCACGTTGAGCACAAGGTCATAATCCTTGACCAGCTTATAGATCACCGGCTGGTCTACCCGCCGCGCGGGGAAATGAAGCACCACTCTTCTCTTAATAACCATCTCTCAACCTCGCATAGGGTCGGTTTATCCAACTCGACCGCTTGTTTATCGTCAATTGAGTCGACCCATAATTATATTCAGCCCCCTGTATCCCCCAATCTTGGGGGAGGTGAGGGATTCGGGGGACACCCCCGATTTCCCCCGGCAGGAGCTTCTCCTGCATCTCTTTTTTAAAGGTCGACGTTTAAGTTTCGTTGAACCCCCTGCATTTCAACCCCCCTTAGTCCCCCTTTCGTAAAGGGGGATTTAGGAGGATTTGTGTAGGGGCGAAAAATTTTTCGCCCCTACGTGGCGTCTCCGTCATTCCGGTAAAAACCGGAAACCGTAACGGGCGAGGTCTCCTCGCCCCTACTCCTCGATGGGACGTTCGTTGAACGGTTTCGCCGAGAGCCCGGAATCGGCGCCGGGCAGCGGAGCCACCGCATCCGTGAGCAGGAACTGCCCTTTGGCAATCCACTCCTTTAGCGTGTTAGCTATCTCCAGCGCGCGGGGGTAGCTGGAAAGCGAGGCGGTGGGCACCTTCTTGTTTTGCACTACGATAAGCCCGCTCTTGAGTTGGCCGTAGCTTACCTCGCCCACGATGTCCGGATTGCGCTGCGGGTAAGCGCCGCTATAATCCACTATTGCGGCGTAGATTTCGTCATCCTTCACCGCTGTATAGCGCAGTATCTCCTCATTAAGTATCGGTATCGGCACCCCGATGCCCACGGTCATGGTCGGACCGTAGCCCAGCATGCTGGTGCCCACCAGCCACCTAGGACTCATACCCTTGAGGTCGCCGATGACGGCCAGCGTCCCCGCCCCCCTCTTAGGCACGCCGTTATCTCCCCTGAGCGCGGCCGGGCTATGCTGCGTGCCCTGCCAGGCCACGTAGCCGACTCCGCCGCCCAGGAATATCCTGGTGCCGATGCCGATGGTCTTGTAGAACGGGTCGTTGAGCAGCGGCGAAAGCTGTCCCGCCGAGCAATAGTTGGCGTTGCCCATGTTCGGCTTGAGCACGCCTAGATAGGTGTAGATAGTCTTGTCCGACAGGTTCACCGCCACGTTATAGTTCTGATAGGCGTTCCTCATGTTGAAGAGCACGGCCTCATTCATATCCTTGAGCTTAACCCGGCTCTCCAGTTTCTTGCGCGGGTAGCAGTCGGTGCCGTAGGTCACGGCTGAAAGCCTTACGTCCTTGCCCGCCACAAGCGCCTCGATGACATGGCCGCCGCCGTAATTGAAGGCGCCGGGATGCACCTTGTTGCGCGGGTCGTCGTCGGGCATGGCAGTGGCGCCGAGGATGATATCGACGGCGGCAACTCCGGTGTAAGCAGGAACGTCGTTCAGATATACCTTGCCGCCGCCGAGCTTGATGCGGGGTTTGGTATGACCCAGGTTGAAATAAGCGCTGGAGCTGCACATCGGGCCGAAGGTGCCGGTGGTTACAACGTCCACCTCGCGAGCCGCCTTTTCGACGCCCTTCTTTGCAACCAGGTCGATGATCTCCTCGGCGTTGACCACGACCGCCTGGCCTTTCTTTATCTTTTCGTTGATCTCAGCTATAGTCTTGGCCATCTATTGCTCCTTCGCTAGGCTCCATTAATTGCGGGCTTGATTAATCAAGCCCCTACATATCGTCCTCAATTCGTACCCGTCATTCCGGTGAAGACCGAAATCCATAGGGCGAGACAACCTCGCCCCTACCATTTATCCTCTTGCCATGTGGTCGTCGCTACCGACCTTATCCTTATCGTCGTTCTTAATATTCAGCATCCCCTCGATGCGGGCCAACCTGTCCAGCATGCCTTCCTGCTCCGCGAGCATGACCTTTATCGCCTCCCTGTCGTGCTCCAGCGCCTCCTCCGGCCGCCCCCTGCGAACGACGCGCGCGGGCACGCCGACGACCGTCGTTTTAGAGTCGACTGATGTGACGACAACCGAGCCGGCCCCAACTCGGGCCTCATCCCCGATAACTATATCGCCCAGCAGTATGGCCCCGGCTCCCACGACGACGCCGTTGCCCAGTGTCGGGTGGCGCTTCTTCTTATCGTGCGTAGTACCGCCGAGCACCACGCCCTGATAGAGCAGGACGTCATCGCCGATCTCGGAAGTTTCGCCTATGACCACACCCATGCCGTGGTCTATGAAGAACCTCCTGCCTATGGTCGCCCCCGGATGTATCTCGATGCCCGTAAAGAAACGGGCGGTATGCGATATCAGCCGGGCGAGCAGCCGCATGTGATTGCGCCACAGGAAATGCGCCACGCGGTGGTTCCATATCGCATGCAGGCCGGGGTAGCAGAAAAGCACCTCGATGGCGTTCCTGGCCGCCGGGTCCTTTGCGAATATGGTCTTTAAATCTTCCCTGAACAAACTAACCACGCTTTTCAGCTTCGTCGATTTGATACAGCGTCGTGCTCATATAGCGTTCGCCGCCGTCGGGCAGTATCACCACTATTAGCCTGCCCTTGTTCTTCAGCCTGCTTGCTACCTGCCGCGCGGCCCATGCCGCCGCCCCCGACGATATGCCGGCCAGTATGCCTTCTTCACGCGCCAGGCGGCGAGCCGTCTCTATCGCGTCTTCCTCTTTCACGGCGATTACTTCGTCGATAATATTACGGTTGAGAACGGCGGGCACAAATCCGGCGCCGATGCCCTGAATGCCGTGCAGGCCGGCGGTCCCTCCGCTGAGCACGGGCGAGCCAGCCGGCTCCACCGCGATCACCTTTAGGTGCTCCCTGCGCTGCTTCAGCACCTCGCCGACGCCCGTGATCGTTCCCCCCGTTCCAACGCCGGCGACGATTATATCAACCTCGCCGTCCGTATCGCGCCATATCTCCTCGGCGGTGGTCTCTCGGTGCACTCGCGGATTAGCCGGATTTGTGAACTGGTTCGGCATGTAGCAATTCGGGGATCTTCCGGTTATCCTGTTTGCCTCCTCGATGGCGCCGCTCATGCCCTGCTCTCCGGGAGTCAGTACAAGATTGGCGCCCAGGGCCTGAAGCAGCCTGCGGCGTTCGCGCGACATTGTTTCGGGCATGACTATTATAAGCTTATAGCCTTTAGCGGCGCATATGGCGGCCAGCGCGATGCCGGTATTGCCGCTGGTCGGCTCCACTATAGTCGTATTCCTCTTGATCAAGCCGTCACGCTCGCCGGCCTCGATCATAGCCCTGGCTATTCTGTCCTTAACGCTGGAGAGGGGATTGAAATACTCCAGCTTGGCCGCGACTTCGGCCTTTATGTCCCGCTCTGTCTCCCATATCTTGACAAGGGGCGTATTCCCTACCACCTCAGTTACATTTTTAGCGATGCGCTTCATCTTATAACCTTCCTTGCAAAGTCAGGCTATCATTTTAGACCATATGTAGCATAGTATCAAGGTCAACCCCCTGTTATCCCCCGGTATCCACTACTGTCATTGCGAGGAATCCTTCTATGATATTGTGGTATGTGGAAGGACGACGTGGCAATCTCATCGTTTTTACGACCTGGCGCGCCACGAGATTGCTTCGTCCTTCCACAGAGCGAGTTTCGCGGAAGGACTCGCAATGACAAAGGGCGATTCGTGAATCGCCCCTACGCGCCGCCCGCCCGCTCGATGGTGCCTCCCCCCATGACGACAGAACCGCGATAAAAGACGACTGCCTGCCCCGGCGTTATCGCCATCTGCGGCCGTGCGAATTTCACGATTACCTCGCCGTTTGGCATCGGAGTGACGACAGCCTCTCCTTCACGATGGCGGTAGCGTATCTTAGCCTTGAGATTTATCGGCCTCTTCGGCGCGTCGGACTCGATCCAGTTCAGGTTCGACGCTACAAGCTCGTTGCCGTACACATCTGATTTGTTGCCGACGATTATTGCGTTGCGCTTAACATCGATACCGGTCACGTACAACGGTTCCCCCGCTGAAATACCCATGCCTTTCCGTTGCCCGATGGTATAAGACAGTATGCCGCGATGCGTGCCGAGGATATTCCCGTCCCTGTCCAGTATTGGGCCCGTCTCGTCCGCCTGGGGCATGCGCGCTCCCACGAATCCCCGGTAGTCCCCGCCGGCGACGAAACACACGTCGCGGCTCTCCTCCCTTCCGGCGGAAGCGAGGCCGAACGCCCTGGCCAGGATGCGCGTGTCCTCCTTCTTCATTCCCCCCAGCGGCAGAAGGATGCGCTCCAGGACATCCCGGCGCAGGAAATAAAGAAAATACGACTGGTCCTTGACCCTGTCGCGCCCCTTCTTCAGGTGATACTTCTTTGACCTTTCGTCTTTTTCGATGCGGGCGTAGTGGCCGGTAGCGACGAAGTCGGCGTTTATCTCCCGCACCTTGTCGAAGAGGACGGCGAATTTGACGCGCTCGTTGCACCTGACGCACGGGTTCGGAGTACGGCCGCGGCCGTACTCTGCGCAGAAGTGATCAACGACCTCTCTATCGAACAGTTTACGGCAATCGACAGTGTGATGCGCTATCCCCAGCTTCTTCGCCACAGTCTGCGCCACTCGAACGTCGTCGTCCGAGCCGCCGGCAGGCTTGACACGGATAGTCAGCCCGACGACATCATATCCCTGTTCTTTAAGCAGCGCGGCGGCCACGGACGAATCCACCCCGCCACTCATCCCAACAACTACCCGCGACATATCACCCTTTGCCCCCGTACTTCTCAAGCGCGTCGAAGAAAGCCTTCCAGAACGGGTCGACTATAGGATGCTTCAGCTTCTTCGCCCTGCCCTTCTCAACCAGAACCATGCCCTGCTTCGGGTCGGTCAGCTCACCTACGATCGACGATTTTATTCCCTTGCGAGTTAAGGCGTTTACGACAGTTTGAGCCTTGTTCGGCTTGCAGGCGGCGATGAGAGTGCCCTCGCTTATCGAGGCGTACGGGTCGATGCCGAAATAGGAGCATATCTCCATTACGCAATCCTCGACGACGATTTTCTCTTTCTCGACCCTGACGCCGAGCCCCGCCGCCTGGGCGAACTCGTGCAGGCCGCCCCAGATGCCGCACTCGGTAGCATCGTGCATGGCGGTCACGCCTTTATCCCTGACGCCGATGTCTATAGCCGTCATCGCGTCCTCGACAACGGACATCTTGTAGAATATCTTCTCCGCCTTTTTACTGAAGGCCTTGCCGAACTCCTTTTCGATTAGCTTGGGGAACATCGTGGCCAGTATGCCGACGGCCTCGATGGCCGGGCCTTTGGTGATTATTATCTTGTCGCCGGCACGAGCCAGCTTAGGCGTTACATATTCGTTCTTGCCGCCGACTCCGATTACCGTGGCCCCGCCGACCATGGGGTAGTGGCAGTTCTCGTAACGGCCGGTATGTCCGGTGACGATGGTGATGCCGATCTTCCTGCACTCGCGGTGCATGGTATCCCACATTATCGTGAGCTGTTCCCTTGTGATCTCCATCGGCAGGTTAAGGTCGATCGACATGTACGCCAGCTTGAGCCCGCTGGTCGCCGAATCCGAGGCCAGGATATGTATGGCGAACCAGGCCGCGCGCTCCCATCCATACTCCGGCACGATGAACACCGGATCCGTGGTCAGCGACACCGCCTTGTTCCCGATTTCAACGATGCCGACATCGACGCCGTGCTGCGGCCCCACCAGCACCTTATCGCTTTTGGCGCCCAGCCGCGGGAAAATCAACTCGCTGAATATCTCGGGCGATATCTTGCCTATCTCTGGCAGTTCAGTCATTATTCCAATCCTCGAGTCTATATTATTTACGCGATGCCTTGTGCAGCTTCTTGATTATCGGAGGCAATATCTCCAGGACATAGTCGATATCGCTCGCGGTGCTCTCGCGTCCCAGGCTGAAGCGCACGGAGTTGCGCGCCTCGTCCTCCGTGTAGCCCATGGCCATGAGCACGTGCGAAGGCCCCTTGTGCCCGGTCTGGCAGGCCGACGCTGTTGACACCGCGACCCCGGCCATATCAAGGTGCGAGGCCACAGCCGACCCCTCGACGTGCTCGAAGTTGACGTTAACGTTGTTGGGCAGCCTCAGTTTAGGATGGCCGTTGAGCCGCACCCCGTCGATTCCGTCAAAGAGGCCTTTTATCAGCCTGTCCCTGAGCCGGGAAAGCCGCTTCTGCTCCTTCGCGAGTTCGCCCTGCGCTATCTCAGCCGCCTTGCCCAGTCCAACGATGCCGGTGACGTTCTCGGTGCTGGCGCGCAGCGCATGCTCCTGCTCGCCGCCGTGCAGGAATGACGTTATCTTTGTCCCTTCCCGAACGTACAGTGCGCCTACGCCCTTGGGGCCGGAGAGCTTGTGCGCCGACACCGAAAGCAGGTCGACACTCAATTCATCGACGTTCATGGACACGTGGCCCACCGCCTGCACCGCGTCGGTATGGAAACAGATACTCCTCGATTTTGCGATTTGTCCTATTTCGATTATAGGCTCGATCGTGCCGACCTCGTTATTGGCGTACATCACGGAAATAAGGATCGTTTTCTTAGTAATCGCCTTCTCAACAGCCTTCGCATCGACGAGGCCGTATTTATCGACGGGCAGGTAGGTGATATCGAAGCCCTGAGCTTGCAGGAAACGGCAAGGTTCGAGGACGGCCGGGTGCTCGATCGACGTTGTGATTATATGGTTACCTTTATCGCGGTTGGCATAAGCTATCCCTTTGATCGCCAGGTTGTCGGACTCCGTGCCGCCGCTGGTGAAGACTATCTCGTCATTGGTGCATCCGAGCAGCAGCGCTACCTGCACGCGCGCGTCCTCAACCGCCGCCCTGGCCTCCTGCCCGAAGGAGTGCCCGCTGGACGGGTTGCCGAACATGCCGCTCATATACGGTATCATGGCCTGCACCACGTCCGGGTGCATCGGCGTCGTGGCCGCGTAATCGAGGTAAACCCTTCTTGTCGCTGCTTGATTCTTCTCAATCATAAAATAACCTGCTCTATTAACATCGATATTATATAGTATATTCGCTTCCGCCTCACATAGGCTATAATGTGACAAATATCATTGTATTCATATCGCAGGCGATATAAAATAGTGTCCTTCGGAGGTGCGCTATGCTTGAAGTCCAGAATCTCGGCGTAAAAGTAGGCGATAAACAGATAATAGAAGATATCAGCTTCACCATCGATATCGGCGAGACCCTTGTGCTGTTCGGGCCCAACGGCGGCGGAAAGACAACGCTGCTCATGGCGCTGATGGGGTTCCCGCGATATCAGATAACCGGAGGACGGATCGTCTTCAAAGGCGAGGACATAACCCGTATGCCGGTTGATGAGCGTTCGAAGAAGGGCATCGGCCTGCTGTTCCAGCGCCCGCCCGTTGTCCGCGGCGTTAAGCTGAAAGACATGGTCAAGGCCTGCATCGGCGATAAGAAGGATGCGCCATCGGTGGAAGATCTGGCGCAGAAATCGAACATGACGGAGTTCCTCGATCGCGAGGTTAACTACGGCTTCTCCGGCGGCGAGGTCAAGCGGTCGGAGCTGCTGCAATTGCTGGCGCAGGACCCGGAGTTTGTTCTGCTCGACGAGCCTGATTCCGGCGTCGACCTTGTGAACATCGTCCTCATCGGACAGATGATAAACGAGCTGCTGCACAAGGACCAGCTGCGCAGCAGGACCAGCTCGGGGCTTATCATCACGCATACGGGACATATACTCGATTATGTGGAGCCGGACCGCGCCTGCGTATTACTCAACGGCGGCATCTGGTGCCGCGGCAATCCGCGCGAGATACTGAGCAGCATCAAAAGTCACGGCTATGAGGGGTGTGCAGCATGTCAGAAGTAGCAAAGAACAGCAAGAGCGATAAAGATAACAAAGCGGCGGCCGTCCCCGCACCGGAGACAAAGGTCGATCTCGGCAGCTATGTCTTTGAATCAGAGGAACTACCCTATCAGAAAGACCCGGCGAAGCTCTCGGCGGAGGCCAAGGGACGCATGGGGGAGGTCGGGGTCATGGTGGATGACGCCAAATCGCGGGCCGGCACCTTCATACAGGTGGATCACTCCGTGGTGCACAGCACGACCGAACAGGACGGAGTCGAAGTGCTGGGCACGAATATGGCCCTGGAGGCGCACCCCTGGCTCAAGGACTACTGGTGGAAGCTGATCAATCCGGAGGCGGACGAGTTCACCAGGCACGCCAATGCCCATCCCTTCAACGGTTACTATGTCCACATCGCGCCGGGCGTCAAGGCCACATATCCGGTGCAGTCATGTTTATACATCGCCAAGCACGGGCTGGCGCAGAACGTGCATAATATCGTTATCGTTGAAGAAGGAGCCGAGCTTAATATCATCACCGGCTGCACCGTAGCTCCCGTCGAGGACGAGGGCATGCACATTGGCGTCTCCGAGTTCTATGTTAAGAAGGGCGGAAAGCTCAGCTTCACCATGATCCACAACTGGGCGCCCAAGATGGCCATCCGTCCCCGCACCGGCGTAACGCTTGAGGAGGGCGCCGTCTATATGAGCAACTACATCTGTCTCAAGCCGGTGCGCACCATGCAGATGTATCCCACCGCCTGGTGCAAGGGCAAGAACGCCCGCGCCCGCTTCAACAGCGTGCTGGTGGCGCATGAGGGCAGCCACCTCGACGTCGGCTCGCGCGTGCTGCTGCAGGCCGAGCAGACCCGGGCCGAGATTATATCGCGCACTATAAGCATGGGCGGAACGATTATCGCGCGCGGCTTCTTATCCGGGCAGGCGGCCGAGTGCAAGGGTCATCTGGAGTGCCGCGGCCTTATCTTAGGCGATAGCGGTAAAATCCATGCCATACCCGAGCTCGAGGGCACGGTGTCCGGAGTCGATCTGTCGCACGAGGCGGCCGTTGGCAAGATCGCCGAGGAGGAGATAGAATATTTCATGGCGCGCGGCCTTTCCCGCGATCAGGCGGTATCGACTATAGTGCGAGGTTTCCTCAGCGTCGATATAGAGGGGCTGCCTCCGGACCTGGCGGCGCAGATACAGCGCGCCACCGACCTGAGCGAGCAGGACGCTATGTAATTTAAAAAGAGAGGTACAGGAGAGAAAGCTCTCCTGACGGGGTGTTAGGGGTGTCCCCTAATTCCTTTTAAGTTCCCCCAAGAATGGGGGATTCAGGGGGTTGAACAAATAAATGAACATATCAGACCGCGATAGAAAACTACTCTGGACGAGGGCCGGCAGCCGCTGCTCTTACGATTACGGCGGTAGAAGGTGTAACACCAAGCTCCTTACCTACGTCGACGGCAGGCTCACCGCGACCGGGGATGAGTGCTACATAGTGGGCGAGACGCCGAACGACCCGCGATACGTCGATGCTTTCCCCCAGCGTATCACTTACTATAATTCGATACTTCTGTGCAAAGAGCACCACAAGTTAATCGACAGCGACCCCGAAACTTACTCCGTCAAAGTTCTCCACGAGATGAAGGACGCGCACGAGGCCGAGGTGGAGAAGGAATCCAGGAAGGACGCTCACACGCCGCCCGCCCGGACGAATGACGATGAGCTTCTCAAGGCGATTCGAAGAGCGCAGAAGGAAGCGGGGAAGTAGGAATCTTGCCATATGTCGCCCGCTAAAAAAGACTCCGACAAAATGAACCGGCTCGAAGCGCAGGTGCGGCGCGAGCGCGTGAAGTGGGACCAGAGCTATCGCGGCCAGGCCCTCAAGATACTGCCCCACATCTGCTCTCACTGCGGCCGCGAGTTCTCCGGCAAGCAGCTCAAGGAGCTAACGGTACATCACAAGGACAACGATCACACCAATAATCCCCAGGACGGCAGCAACTGGGAGCTGCTCTGCATCTACTGCCATGACAACGCCCACACAAGGTCGCTGCAGGCCCACGGCTATGTGCCTCCGCAAACGGGCGCAGGCGGACAGTCGCGCTCAACGTACAAGCCTTTCGAGAACCTCAAAGCTTTGTTAGGTAACGATGAGTCGAAAGAAGAGGGTTAAGAGGGCTCCCGTGAAAGAGGTGCAGGAGGGTTTTCTCCTGCCGGGGTTCTAGGGGTGTCCCCTATTTTTTAATATCCCCCAAGATTGGGGGATAGCAGGGGGTTGATGACGAAAAGGTGAGTCCTCCTCAGCGGCTTGCATGCATTAAATCAGGATTTGGGTGTGAGCAACAGCCCCTTGACTTAAATTATGTAATGATATAACCTCACCAATCATAGCGACCTGCATAAAGGAGGGAAGTGTCATGAATGCCATACACAGGACCATGGGTCATGTCTGTGAACGATGCCACCTGTGCAACTATGCCAGGGAGCATAAGGACGGGAAGCTTTACAAAGTCATGAATTCCCCCGTTCACGGCAGCTGGTGCCCCTCCTGGCAGGGATACAAGAAGCTGGAGGCGGAAGGGAAGCTGAAAAGCCAGCAGAAATGATGTAGGGGCGAGGAGACCTCGCCCTCCCTGGATTGCCCGATCAAGTCGGGCAATGACAATATAGAATAGTCGTTCACATCGAAGGGATACTACATGAAAAAAATCCTATCCGCAATAGCCTTAGCAATCATCGTGATAAGCGTTGCATCCATCGCTGCATGTAAAAACGACGGTGGGAATGTAATCGAAGAAGCGACGCCGACCGCGACCGTACAGACGAGCACGCCGACCGTCACCCCGTATAGCACAACTTTCATCATACCGCCGGCAACTCAACAGTATCCTTCGCCGATAATCATCGACCATAACTGCACCGATATCAGCAAGATATCTCCGGACTGGATAACGCAAGCCAAGAACATCCTGGGTATCGCATACGGCCACACATCGCACGGCAGCCAGATAACCACGGGGATGTCAGGCCTCGAAGGGTTCGCCGGGGAATTGTACGCGTGGAACGGAGACGGCTCGGGCAGCGCTCTGCAGCTCAAGGACGGCGGGCTGGGGTCCGCCAGCGATTTGGGCAACCCGAGCTTCACGGCGTGGGAGTCGACCACGAGAAGCTATCTCGATTCTCACCCGTCTACGAACGTGGTCATGTGGTCATGGTGCGGACAGGTGAGCGGGGCCTCATCCGATGATATCGATACCTATCTCGGTCTCATGAGCGGACTTGAGGATGATTATCCAAGTGTCCATTTTGTTTACATGACGGGCCACACCGACGGCACCGGGCTTGAGGGCAACCTGCACATTCGAAACCAGCAGATCATGGACTACTGCGTAGCGAACAACAAGATATTATATGACTTCGAGGATATAGAGAGCTACGACCCGGACGGCAACTACTTCGGCGACAGATACGTCACCGACAGCTGCGACTACGACGGCGGCAACTGGGCCGTCGAGTGGCAGAACTCGCATCAGGAAGGAGTCGACTGGTATCAGTGCTCCTCGGCGCACAGCCAGCCGCTCAACGCCAACCTCAAGGCCTATGCGGCGTGGTGGCTCTGGACCCGGCTGTCCGGCTGGAGTGGTAATATATAATCGTTCAATCATATCAATGAGAGGTGCTATATGGAGTTTAAGCTTGTTCAGATCGACAAACCGGAGGGTATGAATTTTATCCTGGGACAGACGCACTTCATCAAGAGTGTTGAGGATATACACGAGGCGCTGGTGCAGGCCGTGCCGGGCATCAAGTTCGGCCTGGCGTTCTGCGAGGCCAGCGGCCCCACGCTGGTGCGCGCCTCGGGAACCGAAAAGGAACTGATAAAAATGGCAAAGAAGAACGCCCTGCTGCTGGGCGCCGGACACTCCTTCATCATTATGCTCGGCGAAGGCTACTTCCCCCTGAACGTACTGAACACCGTGAAGGTGGTTCCGGAGGTCTGCCATGTCTTCTGCGCCACCGCCAACCCGACCCAGGTGATCGTGGCTGAGAGCGAGCAGGGGCGGGGTATCCTGGGCGTAATCGACGGATACAGCGCCAGAAAGGCCGAGACCGAAGGTGATAAGTCCAAACGCAAGGAGTTCCTCAGGAAGATCGGATACAAACTATAGAATCGACTAATCTGGAAAAGGAAATCGATGAGTGTAAAAATCAGAAAAGCTGATATTGAAGATGCGAAAGGCATCGCCGAACTGCTTAAGAAGGCCGACATGTCCGTTTACACGACTCATACGCCTTACAATATGACTGCTGTCAACATCGCGAAGCACATCAAGCTTTGCCATGCCGACAAGAGCCACTCCATCTATGTGGCGGAGAACGCTGACGGCGGAATCGTCGGCTACTTAGGGGCGCACTGGCTGCCCTACCTCTTTCTCGACGGGCCGGAGGGCTACCTCTCCGAGCTGTTCATCGACGAATCTTATCGCGGCAACGCCATAGGCACAAAGCTGCTGGAGACGGCGAAGGAAGAGGCCAAAAAGCGCGGCTGTTCCAGGCTGCTGCTGCTGAACAGCAGGTCGCGCGAGTCATACCGGCGCTCATTCTACCGCAAGAAGGGCTGGACCGAGCGCGAAGAGGCGGCCAACTTCGTCTACAACCTGAAGTAGGAGAGAGACATCGGCAACAGCAACGCCAAATCGCAAGCTAACGAAACAGCCACCCTCGCCGGCGGCTGCTTCTGGTGCCTGGAGGCCGCCTTCAAGGAGCTCAAGGGCGTCGAGCGCGTCGTGTCCGGCTATACGGGAGGGGCGGTGCAAAACCCGAGCTATGAGCAGGTGTGCAGCGGGGGGACGGGTCAAGCCGAGGCGGTCCAGGTCACATTCGATCCGAAGGTCGTTTCGTATCGGGATATCCTCGACGTCTTTTTCTCGATTCACGACCCGACGACGCTGAACCGCCAGGGCAACGACGTCGGCACGCAGTATCGCTCGGCGATTTTCTATCACAGCGACGAACAGAAAAGCATCGCCGAGGAAAAGGTTCGAGAGCTCGATTCGTCGAAGATTTTGAGCAGTCCGATCGTCACCGAAATCGTTCCACTCGACGCATTCTATCCGGCGGAGGACTATCATCAGGATTACTATGCACATCACGGCTCACAGCCCTATTGCCGCGCCGTTATCGAACCGAAGTTGTCGAAGCTCCGTAAGCAGTATGGCGATAAATTGATAGCGTAGGGGCATCCTTCCATATACTTTAATATCATGGAAGGACTGTGCCCCTACGGGAATACCCAACCGTCATTCCGGAGAAAGCCGGAATCCATGGCGGGCGAGAAGACCTCGCCCCTACTCGATTGACCTTCCGCAGATTATGTTTTATCCTTAGCGTTATCATGAAAGAGAAGCTGAACGTGGGCGTGGACATAGGCGGCACCAAGATTGATGCCGTGCTTGCCGACGACTGCGGCAATATTATAAAGCGCGAACTCAAAGAGACGCGCGCCAGCGAGGGCCCAAACGCCGTCATCAAGCGCATCGTCGACGCCGTGAAGGCCGTCTCCTCCGGCAGCAAGATCGCGGCCGTGGGCATAGGCGCCGCCGGCATAATCGATGTTGAAACCGGCCTTATCACGACTTCACCCAATTTGCCAGGCTGGCGTAACATCAAGCTCAAAGACATTCTCGAACGAGAACTCGGCATAAAGACCTTTGTTGATAATGACGCTACCGTGGCTGCGCTGGCTGAACACAAGTTCGGCATAGCGGCGGGATGCGACCATTTCATCTGCGTGACCCTGGGCACCGGCATCGGCGGCGGCATCGTGACGAACGGTCAGGTATATCGGGGGACCTCCGGCGCCGCCGGAGAGATCGGTCACATGACAATAGACGTCAACGGCCCGCTGTGCGGTTGCGGCAACAGAGGCTGCTGGGAGACGCTTGCATCGGGCTCGGCGCTGGAGCGCGAGGCTAAAGCGAAGATGGCGGAAGGAATTCAAACGACTATTCCCAGGTACGCCAAGGGAAGCGACGGCAGGGTCACCGCCAAGGGCATCTTCCTTGCGGCTCAGGACGGCGATGAACTGGCTAAAAAGCTCATTGAGCAGCTTGGCTTCTACGTCGGGGTAGGGCTGTCCAACCTTATCAATATCTTTAATCCGCAGCTCGTGGTCATCTCGGGCGGGGTCTCACGCATGGGCGATATGCTGCTCGAACCGGCCAGGAAAACGGTACGCGAGCGCGCCTTCGAGCTTTCGGCGAAGGCGGTCCGCGTTGAAGTCTCATCGCTGGGATATGACGCCGGGCCGCTGGGAGCGGTGGCCCTGGCGCTCAGCGAACTGTCACGCTAAAGCTAGGCTACGGCGCCCGATTCCCTCAGCTTTGCGATCTCCTCTTTGGAATATCCCAAGTCGTTCAGAATCGCATTTGTGTGCTCGCCCGGCTTGGGCGCCAGGCTCTTCACCTTGCCCGGCGTATCGGACATCTTGATGCCGATGCCCACCTGCTTCACCTTGCCTATCTTGGGATGGTCCATCTCTATGACCATATTGCGGTGCAGTATCTGCGGGTCCTGGAAGGTTTCGTCGAGCGTATAGACCGGAGCGACGCAGACGTCCTTCGTGCGCAGCAGCTCGACCCACTCCTTCTGCGTCTTGGTCTTGAAAATCTTCTTGAAGTCCTCGGTGATTTCGGCCCACCTGTTCCAGTCCCACTCGGAGGCCAGCAGGTCCTTGCGGTCGATGAGCTCGCACAGGTTGCTCCAGAACCACGGCTCAAGCGCGCCGATGGTGATGTATTTGCCGTCCTTGGTCTCATACACGCCGTAGAACGGGGCGCCGCCGATGACCAGCATGTCGCCGCGGGTGGGGACTCGGCCGGTATCGAAGTAGCCCGCCGCCTCGCCGTGCATCAGTGAGACGACGCCGTCGGTCATGGAGATATCCACGTGCTGCCCCTTGCCGGTGCGCTCGCGCGCCAGCAGCGCCATGCAGATGCCGAGCGCCGCCTGAAAGCTGCCGCCGGAATAATCGCCGATGAGGTTCAGCGTCATTACCGGCGGGCCGTTGCGCGGGCCGATCATGCCCTGCGCTCCACCTATCGAAATATAGTTCAGGTCGTGGCCGGGAAGCTGTGCGTACGGCCCGTCCTGCCCGAAGCCCGTGATCGAACACAGGATTATGCGCGGATTTATCTTGCTCAACGTGTCGTAATCGCAGCCGAGGCGCTGCAGCACGCCGGGGCGGAACTCCTCAACGACGACATCGGCGTCCTTGACCATCTTATAGAGAACCTGCCTGGCCTCTTCCGTCTTCAGGTTAAGCCCGATGGCGCGCTTGTTGCGCCCCTCGGCGTTGAACACGCGCCGCCGCTCCGCGGTCTCGTCCTCCATGGTCTCGATGGTCATTGAGGCGCGCCCGCCGGCGGCCTCGACCTTTATCACATCGGCGCCCATGTCAGCCAGCAGCATAACGCAGAACGGGCCCGGTCCCAGTCGGGTCAGGTCAATTATCTTGATACCTTCCAGTGCCATTACCATAAGTCAACTCTCCTCCGAATTATTTTTAAGCACAAACCTGTTGCATCTTAAGTCAGGCTGTTATCCCTTGTCAACGCCGCGATTCAGCTATGCGACCGCTTCCGCCAGCTTCTGCTTGAGCGGCTCCAGCTTCGCGTTGTATTGCTCGCGCAGCGCTTCCTCGATCTTCCGCCAGGCGGCACTGCCTTCGACGTTAACACCAGCCACCGCGCTGCCCGATATCCCCACCCCCTGCAGCAGCACGCGCCTCTCGCTCTCCAGATGGCTGTACTCTTTGCTGTATGTAGTGTCGAGCGCGGCCTCCATCTCCTCAAGCAGCTTTTTTACGCCGTCGATTGATTCGTCGATAGCACCCTTCTTATCGGCCGCCAGCGCCGTCAATCCCTCAGCGACACGGTCGACCGACTCCATCGTCACGCCTTTGTCGAAGCTTAGCGATCCAGCCAGCCCCAGCCGCGCCCCTTTGCCGACTAGAGACCTGTCCTCGGCACGCAATTTCTCGATGTCGTCCTTAAGGATCTGAGTAGAGCCATGGGTAAGATACTTGTCCGCAATGGCCTTGCCGATGGTGAGGAGTCTTTCATCCTCCTGCTTCTTCATCTCATCCGGGGAAAGTTTCCCCAGCTTGCCGGCCCTCTCCATGGCCCTATCGTAGGCGCTCTTCATCTCTCCCATTTCATCCTCTGCAACTTGGCTAAATTAACGCATATCAATTATACTATTCTTTAGTGTGATGACAAAGAGGTTCGTTTCCCCTGATGGAATCAGACGATAAGTCGAACTGAACATCTATGGCACTGTAAGAGATGCAGGAGAAGCTCCTGCCGAGGGAAATCGGGGGATACCCCCGATTTTTTAAGTCCCCCAACGTATGGGGGACTAGCAGGGGGTTCGGGAAATTACCTTTAGGCAAAACCTTGTTGCGAGATTAGCTGATTTATGAAACTGTTCGACAACCTACATTGCTACATATGGCAGGGCAAGGGCAACAACTGCAACACCTACGTCTTCACCGGCGCGCTGGAAGGCGACCGTCCGCATGTGCTGATCGACCCCGGACACGTTATGAACGAGATGAAGGAGCCCTGTCTGGACACGCTACTCAAGGGCATGGGCAAGGACGGGATCAAGCCCGAGGATATCGGATTGATAATAAACACCCACGGCCACTGGGACCACTTCCAGGCCAGCCGCGCACTTGTGCAACTGAGCAGAAAGAAGGCGGGTGTTCCCGACGAAACGCTGGTCACGCTGCACGAAAAGGAGACGGAATACCTGGCATCGGTTTTCGAATATATGTCCCAGAAGGCCAGGGAGTCGGTCTTTTTCGAGCCGTCGTTCTATCTGGTCGACGGAGAGTTGAACCTGGGGAAACAGCTTACGCTCCGGGTGATAAACACGCCGGGGCATACACCGGGGTCGCTCTCGCTATACTGGCCGGAGAAACGACTGGTCATCACGGGCGACCTGCTCTTCTATGGCGGCGTTGGACGGACGGATTTCGGCGGCGACGGACAGGAATTAAAGCAGAGCATCGAGCGGCTGATGGAGCTTGATATCGAGTACGTACTGCCCGGCCACAGCACCGAGCTGGGATCGATAATACAGGGCAGGGACAAGGTGCAGAAGAACTTCGCTATGGTAAAGATGAGCTATTTCTCAATGCTGTAGCGTATAATAAGAGAGGTATCCCTCGATTATCTTCACGGCACCCAATAGCTGGGGATTATAGATCAATCGCCTTACACATCGATATAAAGAGGTGCCCCGATATATCGGGGCCGGGATTGTGGGGCCGTAGGGGCTTGATTAATCAAGCCCTTACCTGATTGCCAACGTATGGGGGATACAGGGGGTTGAGGCTCCCCTGGTCAGAATTCTTGTAATGGAGCATTAACGTGCCAGAGATGGAAGAGATCATATATTTCAAAGAGCCGAAGCTTCGGGATCCGTACCTCATCGCGGCCTGGCCCGGCATGGGTGGCGTGGCCATAATCGCGGCCAAGTATCTCATCGAGAAGCTGAATGCTGAAGAGCTCGGTTTCATCTCGCCGGAGGAGTTCTTCGATCTGAACGGCGTATTTGTTCAGAACAGCGTGGTTAAGGAGTTCCAGTTCCCGGAAAACAAATTCTACTTCGCAGAGGGCAAAGGATCCAGGGATTGGATCATCTTCACGGGAGAGGCACAGCCAGCCGCCAACGGCTACCTGCTGGCCAACTTCGTCCTAGATATCGCCGAGAAGTTCGAGGTAAAGCGGGTGCATACCTTTGCCGCCGCCCCGACACATATCCATCACACTAAGAAACCAAAGGTCTCGGCCGCCGTGACCAGCAGCGAGTTACTCGCTGAACTGGCACTGTACAATGTCAACCAACTTAAAGAGGGGAGCATAAGCGGCATGAACGGCCTGCTCCTGGGAGCGGCCAAGCACAGGAACATCGAAGGCATCTGCCTGCTGGGCGAGATTCCAATTTATACCACCCACGTCGCCAATCCGCGTTCCTCCAAGGCCGTGCTTGAAGTGCTGACCCAGATTTCGGACCTGGAGATCGACCTTGCCGACATGGACAAGTGGGCGCAAGATTCCGATAAGCAGATAGAGGATAAGATAAATCAGTTGAAGGACTCTTTCGGGGATGAGGCCAGCGGGCTCATCGACTATTTCCAGCGTCTTGCCGAGCAGACCGCCGGGGAGGACCAGCTGCCCGAGCATCCCAGCGACGAGTTGCTGCAGGACATTGAGCGCTTCCTTAAGGACCAGGGAGAACAGAAGGACGGGCATTAGCTGTTAATCCGTATAGGGCGTGTCGCGATGTATCCCCGTGTTGGTTGCTACCATACCGCGCTTAGCTTGATGTAATCCACATTCATGTCTTGGTCGGCATTATTCAAGTTCGCCAGTATATACATATAGCCGTCGCCGTCGATATAATCCGCGTACACCTTACCCCAGGCTGTCCACGCCGTGTAAGATTCGATATTTGTAGTCATAGAAAAGTCGCTGCCGATCTGCCGCCATGAGCCGGAATCGAAGTTCCAAGCCCATAGCTGAAGAGCATCGCCGTCTGTCTCCGCCGAGCCGTTGAGCGTAACCCCTATGCTGGTTATTGCACCCGGGTTCTCATACAGTGTGAACTTACATTGTAGCGCGGAGTAGAGACCGGGCGTTCCTGTGATAGTATATACGTTGCCGTTGGTGGTGGCGATGTTGTTGTATTCCGTGTCGCCGGCTTCGGTCCATCCGGATTCGTTATCGAAGTGGTCGACAGGAGAGACTGAATCAATCGTTTTGCTCTTGGCCCACTTGTTGGAGCCCACGCCGTGTAGGAAGTCATAGGAGGATTCATACTTGTTCACTATAGGTTGTTTGTTAAAGAGCATTAGTCTGAGGTAAGAGTAATCCCCGATAGAAAGCGTACCGTCTTGATCTACGTCACCGCCAGGGTTGAAGGGCTGTTTATTGAAGAGCATTAGTCTGAGGTAAGAGTAATCCCCGATGGAGAGCGCACCATCCTGGTCAGCATCGCCATAGAAGTCGCTCGGAGGTACAGGCTCAAGCTCCAGCTTCATCTCAAACTGGAAGTCGATACGGATCCCCACCAACCTTATTCCCAGACAGTCGCCGGTTCCCGTGGCGGTGATGGTGCCGTTTGTCCCTGCGTAAGGGGCAACACCACCTTCTTCCGCAAACGGCACGCCCTCGCTTGACATGGTAGCTCCGTCCATTTTTGGATTAATAGGTATGTGTGCAACGTTGGTGGTATTGCCCGTTGTAAAGGTCATGCCGAAGGGCAGTTCTCCGCTTTGTCCAACAGAGGTGTTGAAGTCGCCGACCAGCGTCATAGGGATGAGCATGGAGCCTGCGACGTCCATCGTTCCATCGCCGATTGTGTCTATCTGAACGGGCGTCCTGCCGGAAACGCTATCGGAAGAGACATCCACATCACCGATGTTATCATCGACGTACAGAATACCCGATGCGTCGCTATCAAGCCTTATTGAGAGATTCATATCAATGCCGGTCATAACATTCTCAACCGTGATATTCTCCATGTACCAGCTGTCCTGAGGAATGACGACAAGCCTGCCGCCATTATTAGCTTCCTTGCAGAACTTGAAGGTCATATATCCGCCGTGTTCCTCAGAGAGCGGGACTATCTTCTTAACAGGTGTAATCCCGGCGGCCGAATAATTCATGGTTATCTGTCCGCCCACTATCCTGTATTGGACGTCCCATGAGTCGCAGGAAGGCGCGGGATGTATATATTCATCCGCCCCCATGTCCACAGTGCCCCATACCGGCAGGATGCGCGGATCGCCTTCATAGTCCAGACTCGGAAGGGACGGCGCAGAGTTGCTGCCGGCGTCGATGCACGGCGAGCCTGTGCTCAGATGGAAGTCGCCCGTTGCCGCGTCCATGAAGAGAGGGTCGGAGTTGATGTTGCCTGTTCCAGAGTAGCCGCCCTGCACATTGCTGTAGGTAACAATAGGTGCACCTGTGCCGTAATTAGCAATTTCATTGGGCGAATCATACCACAGGATACAGTTAGTAATTGTGGGCGAGGAGCCACTATTATGTATTACACCGCCGCCGCCGTCGTTGGCCGAATTGCCCCAGAAAACACAGTTCGTAATTATGGGCGAGGACTTATCGTTAGCCATTCCTCCGCCATAGCTTTCACAATAATCAGAGCTTGCGGCATTGTTCTGAAAAATACAGTTCGTAATTGTGGGTGAGGAGACGTTATTGTACATCCCTCCACCATTGCTAAAACAAACAGAGCCTGCGACATTGTTCTGAAAAATACAGTTCGTAATCGTGGGTGAGGAGGCGTCATTGTACATTCCTCCACCATTCACGTAAGTCTTGTGACCTACCGAGTTATCCCTGAAGATGCAGTTGGTGATTGTAGGTGAGGCGTTATAGTTGTACATCCCTCCACCTAATCTATAAAACGATTCATCAGTACCGCTGCCGTTGGTTAAGGTAAATCCCTCAAGCTTTGTGGTATTACCGCAATTGATCGCCGTAACAACGGAGCCGTTCTGCATTCCATCTATGATTGTTGAGTTCATATCCGCGCCGAGCAGCTCAACCCCATCCTTAAGCACAATATTCTCATAGTATATTCCCTCCGCCACGTGCACCGTTGAGCCGGACACGGCATCTATGCCGTCCTGGATACTTGCAAAATGGTCGCAGCCCCAGCCTGGAGTTGAGGCATCAAAGTCATCGTCCACCCATGCCTCCGAGATCGGAGCTCTAGCCTCTACAGTTATCGGTGTTGTGCTCTGTATGTCGCTGCCATTTACCGCTGCGGTTATAGTTATATTGTGGGCAACACCGTCTCCAATAGCAAGAAAAACAAACATGCTACTGATTGTGCCACTTTGCAGTGTCAGCTCCACTTGAGCCAGGTCGACCTCGCCCTCGAAATCATCTATTGAAACGTTATAGGTTAGGTAAGGGTTAACCACTACTTGGAAACCATGGTCAGGGAATTCCTCCGAATCATGCATTGCAATGCTCTCGTTATCCAGATAGAACAGGCTTTCGGTAACTATCCCATCCGCCGACGATATTGAGGAGCCGTTGAGCCTGGACCCTTCCTCGTTTATTTCAATATAGACATATGTATCCTCTCCGGCACAGGGATTGTTTATTTTCTCCGCGGGGTCATAGATGCTGAAACCGGACATATTCGCTGAAGCGTTGGTGATATTCAACGTTTGAGGCGAGTAATAAACAGTAACGCCTCGATCCTTAAGGGCAGGAATGTATGTATTTATTGAGGCGGCGCTTAGCGGGTTGGCTCCAAGTACAACATAGTCGCCGGAGTCAAGTCCGCTATTGTTCACCAAGGGCTGGATATCCACTATTTGATTCGCTCTGAGCTCGAGACCGTGAATACTAACGAGGCCTGAGAGCGGACTTATATTGTTTATATCATTGTTGTTAAGAAACAGGGTTTGCAGACTGGCGAAACCGGATAATGCAGATATGTCGCTTATATTATTATCGGAAAGCAGAAGGGTTTGCAGGTCGGTGAGCCCGGACAGCGCGCTGATATTGCCTATCTGGTTATCCTGAAAGTCAAGGTATTGCATATTGCTAAGACCGGACAGAGCATTGACATCGCTTATCTGATTGTCATTGATATTAAGGGTCTGCAGACTATTAAGCCCTGATAGCGCAGAGATATTGTCTATCTGGTTGTTTCCAAGTGAAAGATCTTGCAGGTTGCTAAGACTCGATATCATTATGATATCGCTCAGTTGATTATTCCCAAGGTAAAGCCCCTGCAGGCTGGTGAAATCTGACAGCGCACTTATATTACTTATTTGATTGTTCCCAAGGTCGAGGAATTGCAGATTGGTAATCACCGGGAGTGAGCTTATATTGGTCAGTCCGTTATCCCCAAGGTAAAGCCATTGCAGGTTAGTTAAGCTCGATAGCACAGATAGGTTGCTTACCTGGTTGCTCCCGAGATATAGCTTTTGGAGGTTAGTTAGACCTGACAAGGAAGAGATATCGGCAATTTGATTCTCTTCAGCACACAGCCACTGCAGGTTAGTAAGGCCTGATAGAGGGCTGATATCGCTTATATTGGTACTATCAATAAAAAGTTGATGCAGATTAATTAATCCTGACAGCATACTGATATTGCCTATCTGATTATTATTAAGGGATAGCTCCTGTAAACTATAGAGGCTTGACAGCGTACTGATATTGTTTATCTGATTGTTAGAAAGGTAGAGGGTGCTCAGGTTAGTGCAGTGTTCAAGGCCGGTCAAATCACTGATATTCATAACTTGGGCATCTAAATATGTAAGCCCATCCAAATCCGATTGATATATATCGCCTGTCGACTTGTTTATGGTTGTCCGAATCGCTGCATCAAGGCCGGGATCGGGGAAGGTGATGACGGGATCATCTGCTGATACCTGTAGAGGACTGCCGGTAAATACCGCGATGCAAGAACCTACTATAATAGCGGCTAGCAGTAAAACAACCAACAGCCTCTTCATATCAATTGCCTTTTGGGGTTATAGAGCAGCACTCCAATTGTGGACAGTATAGCCTGTAGTTGTAAAAAGGTCAATCAATGAAGGTTAAAATTACTTAAAAAAAGAGAGGCGCGTCGTGATACGACGCGCCTCTTGAAGTCGACTTTTAATATGATGCTACTCTCTTCCCCACCCCTTAGTCACCTCCGGACTCAGGTCCTTGAATTCGAACTTCTTCTCGTCCGGAAGCGGCCGCCCCAGCCACTCGCGGTAGAAGGCGTCGATATCGGGCAGGGCGTCGAAGATGATTGGATATCCCACGGGGACGCTCTCGACTTTGAGCAGTGCGGCGCAGCCGGGGCAATAGTATTCGCGCACCTCGTTCAGTTTGGGGTCGGGGCAGCGTATGCCGGGGTAGATCTCGCCCAGCTTTTTGGCATCGTCGCGGGAATATATCAGGCTCTCCAGCTTCCAGTTTTTACGCCAGTCGCCAAACTCGTGCCCGCAATCGCACTTGACGATGCGCTCGCCGCCTTTCTGCACTATGTACAGGTGCTCTCCCAGCGGCATCAGTATACGCTCCGGCCATGAGACCCGCTCCTGCAGTATCTGGATGTACTTATCGAAACGGTCGTCATCCTTGGGACGGCTCATTATCTCCTTGACCTTGTACCAGGGAAGCGTCCCGTCGAACATCTCTTTCAGATCGTTTATCTCGTATGACATCATAAACCTCACATACCGTAATCTTCCGGCAGCGCCCAGAAATCCTTGAACTCCCGCGTGAATCCGGGGCTCATCTTCATACTGCTCTGGTACATCTCGATGAGCATCGGATCGAGGTCGCGCGCAAGCACCCGCTGCCTCTGCTGTTGCCACCATTCTTTTACCGGGACGCCGCGCTTGAGGCGCTGCTGCCGCTTCGACTTGCGCAGCCTCTGCGTTGCCTTATCGTCGATACTCCATTCTTTCGAAGTTTCGTCGAAGCCCGCCGAAACGCAGTACATGTTCTTTGCGATCTCCTGCGTGGCCAGGAAGTTGTCCAGGTCGGCCTTCACCGACTCGGGCTTCCTCTCGATAGGGTCTCCCAGCCCGCCGGCGGCGCCGTTTATCGTTATGAGACAGTCCCAGTCCTTTATCTCCATCGGCGGCAGCGTATAGTCCACCTTTCGCATCTCGCCGGGGAAGTCCTTGCCGAACTCCTTGGGATGGCCGAATTCTTGAAGCAGCGGCTGCCGCCTGGCGATGACATCCTTGATATCGTCATAGCGCGCGAAGAATGTGCTCCGCTTGCCGCCGGGATAGCCGCCGAACATGCCCAGGTTGGGGATCAGGCGGTCGTGCGAGCAGCCCACGGCCCCGGAGCCTATAGCCTGGCTGCTGCCGTTCATGATATAGACCTGGGAGATCGCCATCCCGGAGCGGAACTTTCCGTAGCCTATAGAGTACGGCTCGTAGCGCCGCGCGCCCTCAAGGTAGGGCACGAACATCTCCCATATCTCGGCGTTGCCCATGTCCGTCTCCGGCGTAGCAACCCATCCCGAGTTCTCCACCCCGTCGCACACGCCGGTGGCGCCCGGCCCGAAGTTGCCCAGCGGCGAGAGCATCAGCGGGCGCTTGATGCCGTACTGGTCGTAGCCGTACATCTGCCATCCCGCAGAAGACCGCAGGTTGAACATCTCCTCGCGGAAGCCGCGGAAATAGTAGGCCGAGCTGAGCATACCGTACCACAGCCCGAAGATATCGAGCAGCGGGGCCCACAGCGTCGATGTCGCCAGCCGCCGCAGCTCGGCCGGGTTCATTATCGTATTGAGAGGCGCGTTGATCTCGCAGGGAAGGAGCGACCCGAGGTTGGCACGCCCGTCGTAGCACAGCGTCTGCACCAGCGTCACCGAGAAGGCGCCCCATATCGATGCCGGATAGGCGTTGAAGGGATGCCAGCCCCACTCTCCGGCGCCATCGAAATCAAGTATCAGCTTACCCTCCGGCGTGATGTTCATCTCGATGGGCACCAGGCGCATGAAATCCTTGCGCGCGGGAACCCAGGTCACCGGCTGGTCTTTCATGTAATATTCCAGCGGGACGACGTCGCGGTAGCGGCCGGGCACCGTCCTCTGCTTGATGCGCGCGATCTGATTGCGCCGCTCCTCCTCGATGAGCTCGCGCATGGCCCGTTTGAAATAGTCGACGCCGAACTCTTTGATGAGGCTCTTTATCTCCTCGCGCACGCGGATGTTGGCGGCGATGGCGCCCTTGCGGTCGAGCAGGAAGATATCCGGCATATCGAGGCTCATCTCGATCTTGACCTCGAAGTCGCGCCTCAGCCTGTCGTTGGAGCCGATCTTCTCGCCGCACCAGCGCAGGCCGTCGGTCGATCTCTCAACGTTAGCCGTGGGCATGCAGCCCGGGCTCACCGCGCCGATATCGACCTCCATGATAACGGTCGAGACCCAGGCGACGAGCTCGCCGTCGACAAATATCGGTAGAATATCATAAACATCGGCGGGGTGCATGGCGCCCATGACGCTGTCGTTGCAGAGGAACAGGTCGCCGTCGGCGATGCCGACCTCTCCCTCCCAGTTGTTCCTGATCATCCACTTGATGTTCTCGCCCATGCAGCGCACGTGCACCTGGATGCCCGTCGACTGCGCCACGCTGTCGCCCTCCGGCGTGTACAGCCCGATGCACAGCTCGGCCACCTCGCGCACGAAGGGCGAGCCTGAGATCATGCGTGTGGTCTCGCGCCCCGAGATCAACGCAGACATTACCCGCGAGTGGAAGATCTCGTAGCGGATGGGATCGTCCTTCATTAAATTCGGCTTTTCGATGCCATGATAGCAGCCGGTCTCTTTGTACAGCCGGTCGCCCTCGTTCAACATATTAATAAGGGTCGCGCCCTTCTCACCTATTCCCTTGTTCGTCGTCTGCATCTATCTCTCCTCGAGTGTCGAAATAACGTTCAACCCCCTGATATCCCCCAGTCTTGGGGGATATTTAAGAAAATAGGGGACACCCCTAAAACCCCGTCAGGAGAGACTTCTCTCCTGTACCTCTCTTTATCGATTTGTCATTCCGGCGAAAATCGGAATCCATAGCGGGCGAGGCGACCTCGCCCCTACAAGTCGGTTCTACGTCAGCCACAAGATGGACCATTCATCCATGCGCACGTGACGGCCCGGCGGAACGAAGAACGTGGTTGCCGGGGCTTCGATCACGGCCGCGCCGTCGATCTCGTTGCCCGGTTTTAATTTATCCATATCGTAGATAGTGGCCGACTGCCACTTCCCGTCGATATAAACCTCTCGTTTCCCTTTGACAGCGTCGCTCGACGGCACCTTCCCCTCCAGAGGTCGTTTCACCAGCTTCGGTTTTATCTTGGGCACGGTCACCGTCAGCCCCAGCTCCGTTATCTGATAGCCGGCGCGCTCGTGTTTGGCCACGCCGGCGTAAACCTTCTCGTATATCCTCTCGAACGCGGCGATGAGGTCGTCCACATCCTTGGGGCTGTTGAGCCGCGGCGTCGGCGAGGGCACCTCGATATCCTCCATCTGGCCGCGGTAACACATATAGGCGATCGTTTGAAGTTTCGCCTTGTCCCAGGGCAGACCCTCGGCGGCCAGGTCGGCGGCGGCCTCCTTCTCCAATTCATCCCAGCCGGCGTTGATAATACCGGCCATCATCATCTTCCAGCCGTCATCGGCGCCGTACGGTATCAGCGCGCCCGTCGATTTCTGATAGCGATGGCCCAGATCGACGCAGGCGGCGCCGAAGGAGGAGAAGGCCGCGGCCCAGGGAACGGTGGCCACGCCCTTGAAGGGCATGCCTTCGCTGTATCCGGCCAGGTGCATGGGGCCCGCGCCGCCGTAGTTAAGCAGGCAGTAGTCGGCGGGGGAGTAGCCGCGCGTCAGCAGCACCATGCGTATATGCTCCTTCATGGCGCTGTTAATCAGTTTATAAACGCCCTCGGCGAGATAGTACGGGTCGACGCCCAGGACATCGGAGCACGTCGCTTTGATGCGATCCAGGGCGTGCTGCTTGTCCAGCTTCATCTTGCCGCCTAGATAATTATCGGGATTAAGGATACCCATGATAAGGCAGCAGTCCATTACCGTGGGCGTCTCGTTGCCCATGTTGTAACACACCGGGCCGGGGTCGGCTCCGGCGCTGTCCGGGCCCAGGGTTATTCGCCGGGTGATGGGATCGATGGTTACATACATGCCGGTGCCCGCGCCTATCGAATCCATGACCAGCGTCGGGATATTGAACAGCCGGCGCGTGATGACCACCTCTCGGTCCATTATCGGCTCGCCGTGCCGTATCAGCCCCACATCGAAGCTTGTGCCGCCCATGTCGGAGCAGACCCAGTTATCGATGCCCAGCGTGTTCGCCAGGTAGCGCGCCCCGAGCAGGCCGCCGATGGGCCCGGAGAAACAGGCCTCGTGCAGCCTGGGGTAGCGGATGTTGGCCACGCCGCCGTGCGACAGCACTATCTGGAGCGGATTCTTATAACCCTTGCCCTTGAGCATCGTCTCGATCTTGAATAACTGCTCGCGCCCCGGGTCCACAGCCAGTGCATGCAGCGCCACCGTATTCAGGCGGCTCTGCTCGCGCATGATGGGCGCGATCTTGTGCGAAAGATATATCGGAATGTCGACGCCGCGTTCCTTCAGTATCTCGGCGACGATCTCGCTCACGCGCAACTCGTGTGCCGGATTCATGTAAGAGAACCAGAGGCACACAGCGATGCCCTCGGCGCCCTCGTCCAGCAGCTCGGTCACGGCCTTACGCACGTCGTCCTCGTACAGCGATATGGCCTCAAAACCGAACATATTGATGCGGCCGGTGACGCCCTTGGTCATGCGGCGCGAGACCAGCGGGCGGTTGTGGCGATGCGTTACGTGGTGCAAAACGTCCTGGTAAGAGTATCCGGCCCAGGTCTGGCGGCTGCGCTCGTGCAGAAATACATCCTCATCCCCCCGTTGCGTTACCACGCCTATCTTCCTGCCGGTCTCGGTGAGAAGGGCGTTGAGCATAGCCGTGCCCGCGTATACGACGGCATCGACGGCGGGAAGTATTTGAGCCGCTTCTTTATTAAAATCGACGCCCCAGTATTCGAAGGCATCGCTTAAAGATTCAAAGAAACCCAGAGATTGGTCGTGCGGCGTGGTCGCGGCCTTGCCTATGGAGAAGCTGCCCTCGCTGTCCACGACGATCATGTCGGTCATGGTGCCGCCGGCGTCGCTGGCGATTATTTCAACCTTGTTAACCATTGATCCTCCTCGCGGAATTGAACTAAAAGACTATGCTTGAATTGACCCTATGCGGTCGATTGGACAAACCGTATAAAGTATATCCGATGGGATTGTACATCTCAAGACATGAGCGATTTTTCGATCGCCTCGCGCGTTCCGTCATTCACGTCCTGTCATTGCGAGTCCTTCCGCGAAACTCACTCTGTGGACGGACGAAGCAACCTCACGCTTTTCCCGTACCGCAAGAAAAGAGATTGCCACGGCGTCCTTCCATGATAGAGCTATATGGAAGTACTTCTCGCAATGACGATAAGGTGGCGCAACAGCGCTAATTGAAGGAAACGGGGGAATTATACGCAGTATCGAGCTAGGGTCGAAGTGGGGATTAGCGGCTAGGACTCTTCCTCCTGGTCGATTTTTTCAAGGTCGATGCGGTGTTTCATTATCTTCATATTGCAGCGGTGATACTCGCTGCACCACTCCTGGCACTGATTCGCATATTCTTCTTCGGTGTAGGCGCAGTTACAGAACTCGCAAACGTGATATACCTTGCCGCTTTTTTCTACCTGTTTCACCATGTCTCTCTCCTGTTCCCATCCGCGACCGTCGATGGATTGAGCAATTATACGGCCAATTCAGGCGGGACGCAATACACAAGTAATATTGATACTGCTTTGGCGGGTTTAAAAATCGGATTCGAATTGGTTATAATCTGATGGTGATTCTATCAGAGGAAGGTGATTTATGGAATTGATGGAAGCGATAAAAGGAAGGCGCAGCGTTCGCAAATACAAACCGGATGCCATCAACGATAAAGACCTGGAGACGATACTGGAAGCCGCGCGCTGGGCGCCGTCCTGGGCCAACACGCAGTGCGCGCGATGGATAGTGGTCAGGGATCGCGAGACTAAGCTGAAGCTGGCCGAGACGTTGTCGTCCACAAACCCCGCCGCCGAGGCTATACGCACCGTCCCCGTGGTGCTGGCGCTCTGCGCCGAGACGGGCCGGGCCGGCATCAAGAAGGGGGAGGCCGTCACGGACAAGGGGGACTGGTTCATGTTCGACGCCGCGCTGGCGGCGCAGAACCTCACGCTGATGGCGCATGCGCTGGGGCTGGGCACCGTGAACATAGGTTATTTCGACGCAAAGAAGGCGGAGCAGATACTTCAGATGCCGGCCAACGTTCGAGTTGTCGAGCTTATCCCTATGGGCTATCCCGATGAACAGCCTAGAGGTCCCGGCCGCAAGGAATTAAGCGAGATTGTTTTCCACGAAAAGTACGGGCAGAGGTAGGGATTTAAGACAATTTTGCCCGAACCCCCTGTCTGTCCCCCATACGTTGGTCACAGGGGAGGGGCGACCCTCGTGGTCGCCCACAGCGGGCAGGCACAAGGCCTGCCCGTACAGGACACCCCAATCCTTCCATATAACTCAATATCATGGAAGGACCAGCCACGATGAATCGGGGCACCTCTCTTGAAATCTCTCGGCGGTCTAACCAACAGCGCCGGTCTGCCGCAATTCCTTGATTTGATCGTCGCTGTAGCCTATTTCATGCAGGATCTCATCCGTATGCTGCCCGAAGCTGGTGGCCCAGTTCCTCACCTCCACCGGGGAGTCGGACAGCTTGTGCATCGAGCCGATCTGTTTGAGACGGCCCACAACAGGGTGCTCTGATTCCAGGATCATGCGCCGCGCGACCAGCTGCGGGTCGGATTCCAACTCGTCGATGTCGAGCACCGGCGTGAAGCACGTCTCCTGATACATCAGCAGTTGCACCCATTCATCGCGGTTCCTGGACTTAAATTTAGCTTCAAAGAATTCAAACATCTCGTCCCGCTTGGCGCCCTCATCGAACTGATAGGGTATGAATTCCTCGCAGTCGAGCAGTTTGCATAGTGTTGCAAAGAACTTCGGCTCCAGCGTGGCGATGGCGACGTATTTCTCATCCTTCGTCTCGTAGACAAAGTACCAGGGATACTTCCCGTTCCAGATGGTCTCGCCTCTGCGCGGGACAACATCGTGCTTGTACAAATAAGGGTTGCTCTGTACCGATGTCACTTCCGTTATCGCGTCTGTAATTGAGACGTCCAGGAACTGACCCTGCCCGCTCCGCTCCCGCGCCAGCAGCGCCGCCAGGATGCTGATGCCAGCCGACATGCCCCCGGACCAGTCGGCGACAACCGTGCCCGGAATAGAGGGCTTACCGCCCTTAGGCCCGGTAAGGCTTAACAAACCGCTGATGGATATGTAGTTCAGTTCGTGCCCGACCAGGTCGCGGTAGGGGCCGTCCTGCCCATAGCCTGACAGCGACACGTACACGATTCGCGGATTGATCCCTTTGAGCGTGTCGTAATCAATGCCCAGGCGCTTGACCACGCCCGGACGGAAGCCCTCCATAATAACGTCAGCGCTCCTGACCATGTCCATGAAGACCTCTTTGCCGGCGTTGCTCTTGAGGTTTACGCTGAATGTGCGGCAATTGCGCAGGCCGGGCCACTGATTAAACACCATCATGGCCAGAGCTCCCTCAGCCTGGTTGACGTCGGAAACCCTGATAACATCGGCGCCCAGGTCGCTCAGCATCTCAGTGCAGAAAGCGCCGGGGCCTATCCAGCACATGTTCAGTATCTTTATTCCATCAAGGGCTAATTTCGTTTGTTCCATACTGACTCCTCTTGAAATATGCCGCCGCTAATTATATAACATTGCCCTGCATGACTGCAGCACTTTAGAAAGCGGGTCCTAAAATTGATTGTGGAGAATTAGTGTGATTAGGATGAATAGCATCTCTCATTGTCGAAGCATGAGGCGGTCGATTATCCGAACCCCCTGTTAGTCCCCCATACGTTGGTCACCAGGTAGGGGCGACCCTCGTGGTCGCCCACAATGGGCAGACACGCAGGTCTGCCCCTACGGGACACCCCTAATCCTTCTATATATCTCAAATATCATGGAAAGACCGGCCCCGATGAATCGGGGCACCTCTTTTTACCCCGTGTCATTGCCCGACTTGATCGGGCAATCCAGATGTAGGGGCGAGGTCATCTCGCCCTAAGTGCTATTTCAGTCCGTGGATGGGGAAGACGTTGTGTTTGATATCATCCACGCCAAGTTTGGCGAACTGGCGAGCCATCGTTAACATATCCTCGTCGACATGGGGCTTGTCGCCATCGCGCAGTTTCTTGATCCCGTACTTATCGCGGAAATCCGCCGGTATCTCGTCCGGCCACTCGCGCTCGAGCATGACGCCGTAGGCCAGCGTCCACAGCCTGATGACCGCGTCCATATCATAGCCGCCACCACCCAGCGCCACCCACTTGTTCGACAGTTGCCCCAGTTCCCTGACCAGGCTGGTATACCCGTCGGTCGTGAGCATGAAGTCGGTCAGGGGGTCCATATAGTAGGTGTCGCAGCCGAGTTGCGTCACGAGCACGTCCGGCTTGAACGCCTTTATAAGGGGCGGCACGATCTCCCTGAAAGCCCAGAGATAGATATCGTCGTCCGTCTTCGGGAAAAGAGGCAGGTTGACGCTGTATCCCTTGCCCAGGTTTCGTCCGATTTCATCCGTTTCGCCTGTGCCCGGAAAAAGGTATCTTCCAGATTCGTGCATCGATATGGTGAGAACCTCGTTGCTGTCATAGAAGGCATGCTGCACGCCGTCGCCGTGATGCGCATCGATGTCGACGTAGGCCACGCGATAGCCCCGGTTGACCAGGTGTTTTATGGTTATGGCGGCGTCGTTGAAAGTACAGAACCCGGAGGCGCGCGACGGCATGGCATGGTGCAGTCCGCCGGAGATATTGAAGGCCACATCGGCTTTGCCTCTGATCACGAGGTCCGCGGCGGTCAGGGATGCTCCCACCACAAGCGCAGACGCCTCATACATCCCGTTGTAGGGAGGGTTGTCGCCGTAGTGGCTGATATTGTATTCAAGCAGCGCGTCCCTGCGGTCGACGCCGTTGCCGATGTCGAGGACGGCGGACACGTAATCGGGATTATGGAAAAGTATCAGGTCGGTTTCCTCGGCCGTCCTGGGCTTCACCGGTTTAGAGCCGTCGAACGCGCCGTAACTGTTGAGCAGCTCATAGGTAAGCTGAAGGCGGCTGGGCTTGAAAACGTGGTCATCGCGAAGGACGTGCGCCGACATCAGCTTATCATATACAAATGCTGCCTTTCTCATGCTTCATCCTCCATCAGTATTCCTAGAACTTTACTCATATGTTCCCAGTGGGTTCCACGCCAGTATATCCTGCCGCAGCCTGGACACTGGTAATACTGGGACTGCGTTTTAAAAACGTATGGCGGAACCAGGTCGCGCACCTCGTCCTTGCTCCTCGGCGCGAGCGGCACGTTGCACTCCAGACAGAGCGTGAACTCGCGTTCCCTGTCCAGCTTCATCTCCGCTATCACCATACGCATCTGTTTCTTCGGATCGTCCTCCGTGGTAAGCAGTGCTTTTACCTTGCCGCTGGCGACGGCTCGCCTGAGCATAAGCTGAGTATCTTTGGTCAGCAACACACGCCCTTCTTTTAAACCGATGTCTACGAGTTCTCCGTCGTCAATATCGCTTGCGAATATGGTATCATAGCCCAGCATCCGCAGCCACCGTGCCAGCTTCCCCACATTGGCGTCGACGATAAACTTCGGTCGCGGCTCATTAGATGACAACTCTCATACCCTCGTATCCGCAGGTGATCTCGGTGCCCAGTTCCTCTGCGACGCGGGATATCTCCTTTTGAATCTCGTCCTCCAGGTGCGGGCTGATGTGGACGGCGATTACGGGCGGTATATATCTGTGTATCCTCTTGAAGGCTAGCAATTCCTCTTTCAAAAGTCTGGGTGTGAGATGTCCCGATTCCCTGGCCATGCTCTCGTACATATCGGGCACTGTGACCTCGGTCACGATGAGCCTGGGTGACAGGCTCTGCCATGTCGACTCAGCGAGCCTATGCGTGTCGCCGGTGTACACAAAGCTCTTTCCATCAACGCCGGCGATCTGGTATCCCGCCACCGGGACGCCGTGGTTCGCCAGGAAAGGCGTGATCGAATAGCCGCCTATCGAGAAGGCCTTGCCAGGCGCGATGGGGTGGAATTTGAACGCGGGCTTATCGGGGGAGGGCCTGGACGTGAAGTCCGGGTACATTACGCCATTGAGGATGTTGCTCAAGATAGTTTGCAGAGAAGACTCCAGTCCGTATACAGGCAGCGGTCCGGCCGTCCAGAAGTTCATGCCGAGCGTGGCCAGGTCCCGGACGTGGTCGAAGTGGTGGTGCGTGATGAGAACGGCCTTGAGGCGATGCTGCTCCTCGATAGAAAGCGCCGATGTCAGGCCGCCGGCATCGATGGCGAGGACGCCGTCGACCAGCAGGCAGGTGAGTCTGGCGCTCTCTGATTCGCAGTTATGGGCTCCAAGTATCTCAAGTTCCATAAGGTTTATACAACTTCCTCTTATTGTCGGGTGGAGCTATTCTCCGAACCCCCTGTTAATCCCCCATACGTTGGTTGACGGGTAGGGGCAGGGCTTGCCCTGCCCGATAGAAGGGCGCAGTCCTTCCCAGGAAGGAGCGCCCCTACCTATTGTTCGCTAGCTTTGCGCCTGGTCAGCAGGCTGAAAGGGAACACCAGAAACGGATTGAAGTTGGTCTTATAGTCGTATGTGTCAATATTTTCTTTTCTCTTCAGGTAACCCACGATCCAATATGTGAACGGTGTCGCCAATGCTTCATATGCTGTCTTTATCAGCCAGTGGTACAGGATGAGCATCGGATCGAACGATGCGGTGCCGACGAAAGCGACAACGATAAACACTACCGAATCGAGTCCCTGCCCTACTATGGTAGAGCCTATGGTTCGCGTCCAGAGCCAGCGCCCCTTTGTCGCTATCTTAAGCTTGGCCAGTACGAATGAGTTGGCAAATTCGCCGACAAGGTATGCAACGAAGGAGGCAGCGACTATTCTCGGCACGAATCCAAGTATCGTGTTGTACGCTTGCTGGTTTTCCCAGAAGGGCGCTGAGGGGAGCAAACCTCCAAGCCAGATGAAAAGCACCGCAATGGCATTGCAGAAGAATCCGAGCCAGATTACCTTTCTCGCCATTCGGTAGCCGTATACCTCGGTGAGGATGTCGCCGAATATGTAGCTTACAGGGAAGACGATGATTGCGGCGGGAAGGAAGATTCCACCGAACTGGATAATCTTAACTGCTATTATGTTCGCCGTAATAAGACAGGTGATGAAGACGGCGCTGACTATTATGAAGCGGTGAGAGTATTTGGATTCCAACGAGTTTTTCCTCAAGACTTTCGATAAGGCTATATCCAGTGCCGATAGCGGAAGTAAATTATCATAGAAGCCGATACCGTTATCGTGACAAGTATTATTATGAGGAAAGCCCACGGGCTATCCTGCAGGGGCAGTGGCACGTTCATGCTGTAGAGCCCCTGTATTACCAGCATGGGCAGGATGATAGTTCCCAGCAGAGTGAGTATCTTTATCACCTGGTTCGTGCGATGGGAGAACAGGGAATCGCTGGTGGCGTTGAGCCCTTCCACCACCTCGTCGTATTCATCCAGGGTCTCGGTTATCTTGCCGATATGGTCTCCGATGTCGCCGAAATAAACGTCCAGGTCCTCTTTCAGGAAGGTATAGTCCTTTATCTCCAGCGATTTAAGGATGGTGCGCTGCGGGCGGATGATGCGCCGGGTTGACATGATGTCGCGGCGAAGTATAGATATCTCGCGCACCGAATCCTTGTCGGGGTTGCTGAACAGCTTTTCCTCGAGTTCCTCCGCGTTGCTTATTATCTTGCGGACGATAGGAAAGCAGTAGTCGACAAGTCGGTCCAGTATGCGATAGAGAAGATATCCCGTGCTGCGCGACATGTTTTCATCCCGTGCCGGTTCGTTCTTCTGACAATCGTTAAACAGGTGAGATAGGGGTTTGAGGGCGCCCGTGTGCACGGTCACCAGCAGGTCGGCGGCAATGAATATCGAAACCTGGCTGGGAACGGTAACCAGAGTTTTCTTATCGTAGACCGGGAAGTGCACCACTATGAAGAGGTAATTTTCATGTTCGTCTATCTTGGGACGCTCCGTCCGGGACAGGCAGTCCTCCAACTCCAACGGGTGGAAGAGATAATTCTTGGCAAGGTAATGCATGTCCCTGCCGGAGGGCTTCTCTACGTTAACCCACGTAATCTTCCCCCATTTCAGGGTCTCGATATGCAGTTCAGCGGGGCGCGGAGCGTTAACGTTCATGGCTCATCAATCTGTTTCCCAATTTTAGCATAATCATCGATATTGATAATAGTAAGCTTTTTGAAGTAAATATCCAACCCCCTTTGCTATCCAATTTTAGGATGATGGTGTAGGGGCGAGGTTATCTCGCCCGCTCGTTGTATTAGTGGATCTTATATTTTCGGCATGCCGCGGGGATATTTACCGAACCCCCTGAGATAATCCCCCAGACGTTGGTTATAGGGTAGGGGCGAAAGATTTTCCGCCCCTACACGCTACTACTCCCTACCCGTGCGAGAGCTTGCATCACGGGCGGCTTTAACTATACAATAGACATCTAATTATGAAAGGCTATATAGAGATAGACCGGGAATACTGCAAGGGCTGCGAGCTTTGCGTACTGTTCTGCCCTAAGGACATTATCAGCCTCTCTGATGAACTGAACGCCAACGGCTACAGATTCGCGGCGTGTGTAAAGGGCGGCGAATGCAGCGGCTGCGCTATATGCGCCCTGGTCTGTCCCGAGGCGGCGATAGAGGTATACCGTGACTAAAGTGCTCATGGACGGCAACAGCGCCATAGGCGAGGCGGCGATAAGGGCCGGCTGCCAGTGCTACTTTGGCTATCCCATCACGCCGCAGAACGAGCTCACCGAGTACATGGCGGCGCATCTCGGCCGTAAGAAGGGCTGCACCTTCATCCAGGCCGAGAGCGAGCTTGCCGCTATAAATATGGTCTTCGGCGCCAGCCTGGCCGGGGTGCGGACCATGACCTCATCCTCAAGCCCTGGCATCAGCCTGAAGCAGGAGGGCATCTCCTACCTGGCGGCCTGCGAGCTGCCCGCGGTCATCGTCAACATGTCGCGCGGCGGGCCGGGCCTTGGCAGCATAGCGGCGGCGCAGTCGGACTACCATCAGGCTACGCGCGGCGGCGGGCACGGCGATTACCGCACTATAGTGCTCGGCCCTTCATCAGTGCAGGAGCTGGCGGACATGACGCATAAAGCGTTCGATCTCGCCGACAAGTACAGGGTGCCGGTTATGATACTGGGCGACGGGGTGCTGGGCCAGATGATGGAGCCCGTGGAATTCAAGTATGAGGCGTCAAAGGATCTGCCGGTGCGCGAGGACGCCCTGCGCGGGGCCAAAGGCCGTCCCAGCCGTATCGTAAAAACATTTACATCGAACCCGGCGTCGCTTGAAGAACTCAACTGGAGCCTGTTCCGGCGCTACGAGATAATAAAGCGCGACGAGGTAGCGTACGACGCCTTTATGATCGACGATGCGAAGCTCGTCGTAATCGCCTTCGGCATAGCCGCGCGCATAGCCAGGGGCGCGATAAAAAACGCCCGTAAAGAGGGGCTCAAGGTGGGCATGCTGCGCCCGATAACGCTGTGGCCGTTCCCGTCCGAAGCCATCGCTTCGCTGGCTAAAAAGAAGAAGCATTTCCTTGATATAGAGATGAACATGGGGCAGATGCTGGAGGATGTGAAGCTGGCTCTGAACGGTTCTGCCGAAGTCTCGTTCTACGGGCGCACCGGCGGCGTGATACCCACGCCCGCCGAGTTGCAGCGCGCCATCGCGCGAGTCTACTACCAGAAGGGACTTAAGGGTAAGAAATGAATAAGGTGTATTCGCGCCCGGCGTCGCTTAAGAAGGCGGTATTTCATTACTGTCCCGGCTGCGGGCATTCCGTTGTGCACCGCATCATCGCCGAGATCATCGATGAGATGAACCTGCGGGACAAGGCCGTCGGCATACCGCCTCCGGGATGCGCTGTGTTCACCTATAACTATCTCGATATCGATATGGCGGAGTCGGCGCACGGACGCGGCGCGGCTGTCGCCACAGGGTTGAAACGGGCCAGCCCGGAGACGTTCGTTTTCACCTACCAGGGCGACGGCGACCTGGCGGCCATCGGAACGGCTGAGACGATACATGCGGCCAACCGCGGCGAGAACATCACCGCCATTTTCATCAACAACGCTGTTTACGGCATGACGGGCGGACAGATGGCCCCGACCACGCTGTCGGGGCAGAAGACGACGACGACGCCCCTTGGCCGCGAGGGCAGGCTCGAAGGATATCCCGTAAAGATGAGCGAGATGCTGGCGCTGGTGAAGGGCGCGGCCTACATCGAGCGCGTCGCCGTGAGCACACCGGCGAACATAAAGAAGGTCAAGAAGGCAATACGCAAGGCGTTCCAGACCCAGCTCGACGGCCAGGGCTTTTCTATGGTGGAGATACTCTCTCCCTGTCCCACCAACTGGAAGATGAGCCCCGCCGAGAGCTGGAAGTGGATCGATGAGGTCATGTCCAAGGAGTTCCCTCTCGGCATAATTCTCGACAGGACGGGTAAGCAGGATGCTGGTTAAGACGCTGATATCAGGTTTCGGCGGCCAAGGCGTCATCTCCATGGGGCTGACGCTGGCGCAGGCGGCCATGGCCGAAGGCAGGCATGTGACCTACCTGCCGTCCTACGGCGCCGAGGTGCGCGGCGGCACGGCCAACTGCACCGTGGCTATATCAAATGAGGAGATCGCGTCGCCTATAGCGTCGTCTCCGGATTTCGTCATCGCCATGAACCGCCCCTCGCTGACCAGGTTTCAGAACCAGATAAAAGCGGGCGGCGTGCTCTTCCTTAACTCGTCGCTGATACAGGATAATACGTCGCGCGATGACGTAGAAGTCGTTCGTGTCGCCGCGGACGCCATCGCCAAGGAGCTGGGCAGCGCCAAATCGGCCAACATGGTCATGCTGGGCGCTTACATCAAGAAGAGCGGCATCGTGTCGCTGGAAGGAATCATCGAGGGTCTTAAGATCGGCCTGAAGAATAAAACCAAGCTCATCGCCGTCAACGAAAAGGCGATCAACGCGGGATATAATTCGATTTAATCGTAGGGGCAATTCATGAATTGCCCCTACACGACGGTTGAAATATCGGGGTATCAGGGGGTCGGAAGATGGTAAAACAAATATCAATAACACTGGACAACGTGCCCGGCACTTTTCTGGGCATAAGCGAGTGCCTGGGCGATGAGGGCATAAACATAAGAGCAATCTCCGTGGCCGACACATCAAAGAGCAGCACTGTCAGGTTCGTCACCGACGACCCAGTGAAAACAGCCAACGTCCTCAAGAGCAACGGCTACAAGACCCATATCGACGAGGTCATCGCTTTCGAGATCCCGGACCACCCCGGAGGAATGCGCGCCGTGCTCAAGCCACTCAAGAATGCCAAGATAAACGTTCACTATTTCTACCCGTTCCTGGGCCGCGGCGAGGACTGGCAGCCCATCGTAATCCTTGGAGTTGATAAGACAGAGGCGGCGTTGGAGATACTGCACAAGAACTGGATTCATACCTTCGGGGAAGAGATTTACAGCTTATAGAACGACCGTATATAAATCATTCGCTTATAACCGGTCGCCGAAACAGGTACCTACCGACCGGGCCGCTTTTATCAGCGGGTCATCCAGCGGAACGAGCTTCCTGCCCCTGGCAACTTCCTTCAACGGTACATCGACGAGCGAGCCGTTCTGAATCCCCACCATATAGCCGTACTTCTTATCTTTCACCATATCGACGGCCCTGGTGCCGAGCCTTGTCGCCAGCACCCTGTCGAAGGACGTCGGCGTGCCACCCCTCTGCAGGTGCCCCATGACAACAGCGCGCGTCTCCAGGCCCGTGGCTTTCTCGATCTGGGATCCCAGAACGAATCCGATGCCGCCAAGGCGAATTGGGTCGGTGCTCTCTTTGACCACCCTTCGCACCACAATGTCCCCACCCTTGGGCTTGGCCCCTTCGGAGACGACCACAATCGTGAATCTCTTGCCGAGTTTGCTTCTTTGCAGGACCTTCTTAGCCACGATATCGATGTCGTACGGTATCTCCGGGATGAGAATAATATCGCCGCCGCCTGCGCTGCCCGCGTGCAGGGCGATCCACCCGGCGTAGCGACCCATGACCTCAAGGATCATGACGCGGTGGTGCGACTGTGCCGTCGTGTGCAGCCTGTCGATGCCTTCGGTGTTGATAGAAACGGCGGTATCGAAGCCGAAGGTGATATCTGTGCCCAGCAGGTCGTTATCTATCGTCTTCGGGATGCCGACGACGGGAAGGCCGTCCCTGAAGAGCCTGTCGGCTATCGACAACGTTCCGTCGCCGCCTATACATACAAGGCATTCCACATTCAACTTCTTAAGGTTGTCTATGGCCGCCCGCGACACGTCTTTGAATTTCATCTGTTTCCCTGACTTTACGGGATATCGATACGGATTGGCTGTGTTCGATGTCCCCAGTATTGTGCCCCCCAGCGTGACTATTCCCGAAACATCGCCGTACTCAAGCTTTCGGAAGCGGTTTTCGATCATGCCCTCGTAGCCGTCCTCGATGCCGATGACCTCCATTTTGTGTTCCAATATGACTTTCTTGGCAACCGCCCGGATTACTGCATTGGTAGCTGGGCAGTCTCCTCCTCCTGTGATAATAGCGATGCTTTTGTTCTTAACCATCAGCGGATCTCCAACTTTGTATCGTTATTTAGGCTTAGTAGGGGCAGGGCTTGCCCTGCCCGATAGAAGGGCGCAGCAAGCGGCGCCCCTACGGGACATCCCCAGTTCCCCCGTCAGGAGATTCATATCCTGCACCTCTCTAATTCTTAAAACACCTCGCCGCAATTGAGACAGGCGAAATGCGCAGAGAACCAGTGCCCGTCGGAGCGAGAAGTATCCGGAGTAAGAACCAACTGCCTCTCCCTCCCGCAGGACTTGCATACCAGCAGCCTGGTAGTGCCGATATCTTTCGCAAGCTCCAGCATATCACCCCTATCTCCTTTAACAAAGACATTGTAGGACTTAGCATATTCCTTTACTTCTTCCTTTACTTGCTCCTTTATCTCCGGCGGCGCAAGCAATGTCCGTATTTTTTCCAGAACTTCACTAGGTGTATTGGAGCCTTTAATCGCGTAGCCGTTGGCCCCCAGGTCTATGGCTTTTTGTATATGCCTCTGTTCTCCCATCACCGAAAGGACGAGAATAATCGTATCCTTTGTCCCGGCGTCATCCCGGATGCTCTTCAGCACTTCAAACCCCGGGAGCTTTGGCAGGATAATGTCCAGCAGGACAACATCGGGCTTTTCGATTCTTACCATGGCCAAACCCTGCTCGCCATCTTCGGCGGTAACCACCGTATACCCCTCAGCCACAAGCATATCTGAATAAGTTTGTCTTAATGCGCTGTCGTCTTCTATTAAGAGTATCTTATAGTTACCGGTGGAGCTCATTTCTCCTCCTTTGCGAAGATAAACAGGCAGATTTTTAGGGCAGCTTTATCCGTTACTTTATAGTGAAAACGCCTCTGCGTTAGAATTTCCTTCCGCATACCGGGCATGAAAAATGTGCGGAGAACCAATGCGCGTCGGAGCGCGCATAATCCGGGGTAAGAACCAGCTGCATCTCCTCATTACAGACCGCACATGTGAACGGCTTGGACCAGCCTACATTACCGCGTAGCTTTGACACGTCGCCCCTGTTGTCCTTGACGAAGAGATTATACACGTCGGCCTGCTGTTTTGCGCCGGGCTGTGTAAGCAATGTCTGGAGCTTCCCTAATATTTCATTTGGTTTATAAAAACCCTTAACCGTGTAGTCGTTAGCGCCCAACTCCAGGCCTTTTTTTATTTGAGTCTGTTCTCCCAGCACGGACATTATGAGAACTATGGTGTCCTTGATCTCGTCGTCAGCCCGGATGCTCTTCAGCACCTCGAATCCGGGGAGCTTGGGCAGTATAAGGTCCAGCAAAACCACATCGGGCTTTTCAGTTCTGACCATGGCCAGCCCCTGCTCGCCGTCCTCGGCGGTAACCACCGTATACCCCTCAGCCACAAGCACATCTGTATACGTGCGTCTGAATCCGCTATCATCTTCTATGAGAAGTATCTTTCCTTTGCCTACAGCGCTCATTCTATCCTCCTCTGCTACGGTAGCCTGCTGTCAAGAAACAATATCCGTTTATACATATTCACTTCTCATCTGCTGTTCGCTTTATACAGTCCATCGTGTCGCGGGCGATGACTGATGCCTCGTCGACGGGAATAACAAATGCCTTGATATCGGAACCGCCGGCGCTGATGCACCGTTCTACGGCGACCGCTTCCTCATTGCTTTTATTGTCGAGCTTCAGTCCGCACCATTCCATTCCTTCCAGGATGCGCGCCCTGACCGAGAGCGCGAACTCGCCGATGCCGCCCCCGAAGATTACCGCGTCGGCCCCGCCCAGTGCGGCCAGGTAGGAGCCGATGTACTTGCGCACACGGTAACAGAAGATGTCGATGGCCAGAGCCGCGGCGGCGACTCCTTTTTCCTCGTCCCTCAGCAGTTCGCGCATGTCGCGCCATTTGCCTGAGATGCCAAGCAGGCCGGACTTCTTGTTGAGCAAATCCTCCACCTGGTCGCAGCTGATATTCTCGCATCGCGCTATATAGTTAACCAGCGACGGGTCTATATCTCCGCTGCGAGTACCCATGACCAGACCCTCCAGCGGGGTGAATCCCATGGAGGTATCGATGGGGCGTCCTCCCTGTATGGCCGCCGCCGAGCAGCCGTTGCCCAGCTGGAGCGTTATCAGCTTCAGCGATTCCGGCGGCATGCCCGCGATGGCGGCGTAGCGCTCGCTCATGTAGCGATGGGCCAGGCCGTGGAACCCGTATCGCCGTATGCCGTGCCTGTCCGCCAGGTCATACGGTATGGCGTAGCGCCAGGCGCGCTCCGGCATTGAGCGGTGAAAGGCCGTATCGAAGACCGCTACATGAGGGACGGCGGGATTTACTCTTGCCCTCATGGCCTTCATCGTAATCAGCGAAGGCTCGTTGTGCAGGGGCGCCAGACTGCTCACATCCTCTATCGCCTTAATCACATCGTCGTCGATGAGTACGGGATCTATGAAACGGTTTCCTCCGTGCACCACCCTGTGTCCGATGGCGGTGGGTTTTCCGGAGGTCGTGAGTCCGTTCTGCGCCATCAGGTACATCACCTTTTTCGTGGCGTCGCTGTGATCGGTCAGTTTCACTTTTTTTATGATCTGCACGTCCGATGAGGATGTGAAGCTGATGGCCCCGCCAAAGCCGATGCCGGCCGCGATGCCGTGGGCTATGCGCCGGTCTATGCCGTTCGGTTTGTCGCTGAAATGGAAAAGGTCGAATTTAATTGTTGAGCTTCCGCAGTTTATGGCTAGAACTCTCATGTCGCTCCCTATTTAAAAAATCCGGGGATCAACCCCCTGTATCCCCTTACGTTGATCGCCGGGTAGGGGCGAACCTATGTGTTCGCCCGCTGTGGGCAGACACACAGGTCTGCCCCTACAACCCCGCAACCCCGTCAGGAGAATTTCTCCAGAGCCTCTTTTCATTCGATCCGGTGCACCTTTATCATGTTGGTGCTGCCGGGAACACCCGTGGGAATGCCGGCGGTCACGGCGATAAAGTCTCCGCTTTTGGCCAGCCCGGTGCTCACCGAGAGCCTGGCCGCTTGAAGGAACATCGCATCTACGTTCCTGGCCGCCCTGTCCAAGTACGGCTCTATGCCCCAACTCAGGGCCAGTCTCCTGAACGTGCGCTCATCCGGTGTGATGGCCAGTATCGTAGCTTTCGGCTTGTATTTCGACACGCGCAGAGCAGTGCTGCCACTGCGCGTATAAGCCACGATGCATTTTGCGCCGATCTGCTGCGATATGGCGCATGCGGCATAGCTTATTGCGTCATCGGTCTGGGCCTGGGCGTGTTTGCGCTTCTCCGTCAGTATCTGCTCGTACGGCAGAGCGCACTCGGTCTCGGCGGCTATTTTGGACATCATCTCCGCGGCCTGGACCGGGTATTTGCCTACCGCCGTCTCGCCGGAGAGCATGACCGCATCGGCGCCGTCGAATATGGCGTTGGCCACATCGCTGACCTCGGCGCGCGTGGGCCGGGATGAAACTATCATGCTTTCGAGCATCTGTGTGGCTACGATCACCGGTTTACCCATGTTGTTGCATTTGCGGACTATCGATTTCTGGATTACCGGCACCTCCTCAAGAGGCATTTCGATACCCAGATCGCCGCGCGCTACCATGATGCCGTCGGCCTCGCGTATTATGCTGTCGATCTTCTTTATGGCCTCAGGTTTCTCGATCTTTGCGATGAGAGGGACGTTAACACCCATCCGGTGCAGGAAGCGCCTGCGCTCCGCGATATCGGAGGGCGAGCACACGAAGGAGACGGCGAAGAAATCAACGCCATGTTCCACACCGAAAGCCATCTGCTCCTGGTTCGCGCTTACGGTCGAGGGCAAATTGAGCTTCACGCCCGGCAGGTTCACGCCCTTGTTCTCGGTCAGTTCTCCGCCCACGATGACCTTACACTGTATCTTATTCGCGTTAGCGGACACGACCTTCAATTCGATAGCGCCGTCGTTCACGAAGATCGATTTTCCCGCCCTGACATCCTTAAAGAAGGTCGGGGAGTTCACGGATACCCTTGTTTCATCGCCCTTTATTTTCTCCTTGACCAGGGCGAAGGAGCTATTCTCTTTGAGTGTTACCATGCCGTTCTTCAGGGCGCCGGTCCTTATCTTGGGGCCGGGTAGGTCCAGCAGAACGGCGATGGGGAGTCTCAACTCGCGCGCCACGTTGCGGATCTCGCCGATGGCCTTGGCATGCTCTTCGAGCGTCCCGTGCGAGAGATTGATGCGGGCCATATTCATGCCGGCCTTCGCCAGTTTCTCAATGGTCTTACGTGACCTGCTGGCAGGCCCTATTGTGCAAACTATTTTTGTTTTTCTATCCATAATTTGTCTGCCGTGAATCTATTGGAGGAAAATGAATGATAGCACAATTGTAGCCTCAGTGGAAGCACTTTGTCGAGTGTAGCGGGATTATTTCGCAGCTTGTCGTGCGGAGGCGTACGCTGAAATATCCCGTCGAGATTCCTCTTCCTTACGAAGGATGATTCAGAATAGCAGATACGAATCGGGGGTGTCACCTTTTAAAAATAGCGTGTATAATGTGGAAATTCGATTGTATTGTTTTTAGAAAAATTCTATGCCGCCTGAAGTAAAAACTCGACAACACCTCCCGGGAGAGCGCGAAGCTTCGCTGAGACGCAGGCTCGGCATACCGCCCGACGCCGAGAAAGTCATATTCTTCCCCGAGTCCAGCCACTGGGACCCGAACTGGCGCTTCACATCGGGGACGTATTTCAAGCGGCTGGTGCGGCGCAGTCTGGATAGCGCGCTTGAGGAGTTGCAGAAAGAGCCTAGCCGCATTTACTCCGTGGAGTGCATGTTCTTCCTGCGTATGTACTGGGACAACTGTCCGGATAAGCGTGAGGCGATCGTTAAGCTGGTCAATGAGGGACGCCTGCGCTTGACCAACAGCGGGGTTACCACCGCCGATACAATGATACCCCGCACCGAAGCCCTGCTGCGGGATTTCCTGCTGGGGCAGGAATGGCTGCGCACGAACGGCATGACGCAGGAGCCGAAGCTGGCATATTTCCCGGACAGCTTCGGGCACTCGCCCGCGTTGCCTTCACTGCTCCGTTCTGCCGGATTCGATATGGCAGCCGTCACGCGCATCGACGGAATGTTCTATCCGGGAGCCGATATAGAGCTTCCGGGGCATTTCCCGCGGCCCGGCTCCAGCGCCGACCTGCTGATGAACAAAGAGCGCACGCTGGATTTCGTCTGGCGCGGTCCGGACGGCAGCGAGGTGCTGTGCCACTGGAACGCTTTCACCTACTCGCAGGGGGACATGCTGTCCTATCGCGGGGTGGCCCGCGTCTACATCTTCCCCACGGCGTTCCCCGATCGTTCCGACCGCAATGTCGCATCCAAGATCGGCAGATTTGCCGCCCGCCTCTCCGCATGCGGCCGCACTCCGTATCTGTGCTGCCCGGTAGGCGGCGATTTCGTAGGCCCGATCCCGGGGCTGGTATCGTTGCTCGACCGTTACAACCGTGCGCACTACCCGTCGACGGGCACCTGGGCGCTGAACGCCGGGCTCGATGACTATTTATCGCTGGTCGATTGCTGCAGGGATCGCCTTCCCGTATTAGATTTCGATCCGAATCCATACTGGATGGGTTTCTATTCTTCGCGGCCTACGCTGAAGAAGCGTTGCCATGATGCTGCCGACATGCTCTGTCTGGCCGAGGGTGCGGCGCTGCTGCCGCGTAACGCCGGCGCGGTCGATACAATCGAATCCGACCTGCACGCTTCGTGGTGGCATATCGCTGCTTCCAACCATCACGATTTCATCACGGGCACTTCGCCCGATTCCACCGTCGAGGCCGAGCAGGTGCCGTGGCTCCGTGACGTCGCTAGTGTAGCAAAGGCTGCTATCGCTAAGTTGGCGGGGGAGCAGTCCTCGACGTTTTCCATCGCGGGCGGGTCGCTGCCTGAATACATCAGGGACGGCGGTATCCTCGATATCCGCACTAAACATTACGTCGTAAGACTCGATGAAAACGCGGGCGGCTGCATCGTTGACGCATGGCATCCGGATACGCAGAGGCCGCTGCTTGCCGGCCCCTCGAACGACCTGATCAGCTACAATGACCGCGGCGGGCTGTGGCGCATGGGGCACGAGTTCTGGGGCGGCTTGTTCAAGGAAGTCGGCAAGGCCAGCCGGAGCGCGACACAACTCGATGTCCGCGAGCATAACGGCATGTTGGATGTTTCCTGCGTGGTCGATCTAGATGGACAAAGCATCCGCCGCCGCATGTTATTTCTCAAGGATTCGCCCGTGATACGGATGAGTGTAGAGGGCCGGGCTGCCGAGAAGCGTACGGCCTGCGTCAGGTTTGACACGGGCCTCTCACCCGATTCGCTGACGATGGATGTTCCCGGCGGTGTCGTAGATCGTCCTCTTAAGAAATGGTATGATCCCACTTTTTGGCTGATGCAGCGCTTTGTCCACGTGCGCGACCGCGTGTCGGATAGCGGTGTCGCCTTGCTGCCGGCACTGCCCGGGGCGGTATCGTGCGATGAGACGGGACGTGTGGAGGTTATAGCGCTGCGCAACGCTGTGCGTGAGAAGATGTACGGCCTGATACCGATCCCCGCCATGCCGGCTACCGGGCACGAGCGTTCCAGCTACATTTTCGAGTACGCGCTGCTTTTCACGGTATCGGGCGATTGGCGCGAGAACGGAATCGATGTTCTGTCGATGGCACAAGGCGTGTCGAATGACGATGACATGAATTCGCTGCGGGCGCAGGTGAACGGACTTATGACGACTGACCGTGAAGATGTCACTGTCGCCGCCGTAAAGCCCGCCTCGCGCGGCGAGGGCATTATCGTGCGTCTGATAACATATGCGGGAACCGGAAAGCAGGTGGCGATAAGCATGCGGGATCGAACGGCCGTCGATGCGTATCTGTGTGATGCAAGGGAGCGTGATCTGAATCGACTGGATGTCGAAAACGGCGTCGTACATCTGTTAATGCCGGGGAATATCGCCACGGTGAGGTTGCTCTGCGGTTAGTCTGCTGTATCGCTTCAGAAATACTTGGTGAGCCGCGGGGGGCTCGAACCCCCGACACCCGCCTTAAAAGGGCGGTGCTCTGCCAACTGAGCTAGCGGCCCACAGCAAATGATTGTAACATCACAGGCGTAAAGCTTCAATAGTCGATAATTCGTCTCATCGATTCATTAGTAAAAAATAAAGGGGCTGCCTGTCTCGCCAGCGCAACCCCCGAATATGTCGATTATTTCTATTAACTTTCTCGTTCCACCACGGCGGCGGCCCCGACCCCGTGTACGCCAGAGATACACTCCAGTCCCCACCTGAGGTTGTTGCGCACCATCCAGTGCACCATCTCGGTGAAGTACAGCACGCCGCCGGAACCTATCGGGTTGCCCAGCGCGATGGCTCCGCCTGTCGGATTCAGCCTCGGGTCGTCGTAGGCGATGCCAAATTCCTTGCAGAAAGCGAGTACGGACGCGGCGAAGGATTCAAGTATTTCCAACACCTGGATATCTTCCATCTCGATTCCGGCGCGTTTAAGGGCTTTCTTGGCTGCGGGTATAGGCGCCAGCAGGTGGTAGTGCGGGTCGCTGCCGGCCACGGCCATGGAACGTATAGTGGCCATAGGCTGAAGACCCAGTTCGCTGGCCTTCTGTTTTGACATAAGCATGACCGCTGCTGCGCCGTCAGCCATGGTCGCAGAACTGGCCGCGGTTATCTCCCCGCCGTCCTTGAAACGCGGCTGCAACTCTTCCATCATCTGCCAGGCCGTTTCCGGGTCATCGATGGCCAGAGACCTTGGCGCCTCGTCGCATATCACCGTTCTGCCCGCGTGTCCATTAGGGGAGATGTGTATAGGCACCACCCTCTTTTCATACCACTTGGTCTCTCTTATTGATTTGACCGCCTTCTGGTGGCTTGCCAGGCTGAAGCGATCCATCTCTTCCCTGTGGATATTGTACTTGTTGCCTATCATCTCGGCGGCAGTGCCCATCATGACGAATCCGCCCCTTTTCTCAAAGTTGGGGTGCGGCTTCATGGGGTAGCCGCTCTTAAGCGCGGCCTCAAGGGGGGACATCAGGGGATATCTGCTCATGTTTTCCACACCCGCGGCTATCATGATATCGCCGCAGCCGCTCATTATAGCCTGCGCCTGGGACATTATGGCCTGGAGGCCTTCACATCCGTACCTGGTCACCGTCCATCCGGAGACTTCTTCCGGCAGGTTGGAAATTAAAACCGCCATCCTGCCGATAACGCTTTGTTCGCCGATGGCGGAGTGGCAGCCGACCGCGCAGTCCTCGATCTCGGATGGATTGAATTTAGGGCTCTTTTGCTTTATACGGTCAACCAGCGCGGTCACTACGGAGTTTATTAAAATATGAGATGATACATCACTGAATGCGCCTTCCGTTCCCTTATGTTTCCAATTGGCTTTTGCTACGGGCGTACGAACCGCCTCAACAACCACTGCTTCCTGCAACTCTTTCACGGATGCATTCCTCCTTCGCTTCTGGCAAATATGATGGGTAAAATTACCTAATAGTATGTTATTTTACTATATAATAAATATTTTAGCAATAGTTTATGCATTAAAATTTAAAAATTGGTTTATTTATGCAGAGGCACTATTTATTATGTAAGTTAATTAAAAAACCCTCCGCGGTTTTGCGGAGGGTTTTTTATTCTCAGGATGTAATTTTGTTATTCAGGCGTCAATTCCAGGTATATCTCCGCTTGAAAATCGGTCTCAAATCCCGCCAACTTCAAATTGAGGCAGTCTCCCGTGCCCGTCGTAGTAATCGTTCCGCTTGTTCCAACGTAGGGAGACGGCCCTCCGTCTTCAGTGAATGGAATGCCGCTGCTTTCCATCTCTGCGCCGTCTATGCCTTTGCCGGGCCTGGATACGTTATTGTAAATATTGCCTGTAGTAAATATCAGATCAAACGGCAAGTTTACACTCTGTCCCGCCGTTGTCGCAGCAAATCCGTGCAGCGGCATGTTCAGGAGCATAGACCCCGCGGAATCCATAGTGCCGTCACCGACAATATTCACCTGGACAGGCTCTCTTCCCGATACACTCTCCGAACTTACATCCACATCTCCAACACTATCCTGTGTGTAAAGCCAGCCTGAGCCGTCGCCGCTCAAGCTAATATCTACAGTCATATCCACGCCTGTAACGCAGTTCTCCACAAAGATGGGCTCGAAATACCATGAGTCTTTTGGAATTATAACCTCACGTTTCCCGTTGTCTGAGTTCATGTTGACCAAAAGTGTAAATGTTCCGATGTGTGGTTCGGATAAAGATACTTCCCTGAGTTCAGGCGTTGCGCCGAATAAGGAAAAGAGGAGTACAACCTTGCCGCCCGTAACTTTATAGTTTGTTGACCAGTAACCTGCAGGTTCATTCTGTACTTGCAGTATGCCGTTTAGTCCTCCAATGTTGATATAGTATGAGCCGGCGACCGTAGGCGTATAGGTGAATGTTACCGTTCGTTTCTCATCCGGTTCCAGTGATATTTCCCTGCTCTCGATCGCGTCACTGTTAATCACGAGGATAGCCGTGTAATCTCCGCTTGCCTCGCCTGTATTAGTTATATCTACAGATACAATTATATCCTGATTAACAAATGGGGAAGGGGGAGCGATTATCAGGCTGGAAAGCTCGAACTCCGCTTCGCCGCCGCTGCCGCCGCACCCGGCTATAGCTATACTTGTTAGTACAACGATTGCCAGCACCAGTTGAACAGTCTTTCTCCTCATCCTGCCTCCTCTTGTGAAATCGTGTGTTTAGTTAAGCATTAATTTTATTCCTTTGTCAATGCGCACGAATGGATAACGATCAGTTGGATGTATGTGAATCGGCCTCCCAAGAGCAATAAAAAAACCGCCTCATCGTATAATAGATGAGGCGGTTTTAAACCAAAATTAGCTCAGATTAGTTTAGTCGACCGGCTCTATAACCAGCTTGATCTCCGTCTGGAAGTCGATGCGGACGCCCACCAGTCTTATCCCCAGACACTCGCCGGTGCCTGTGGTTGTGATGGTACCCGCAGTGCCTACATAATCAGCTACACCACCGTCCTTCTCAAACGGGACGCCGTCGCTCTCAATAGTCGCACCATCCATCTTCTTATTCATTGTTATGTGAACAATACTGTCACTGTGGCCTGTAGTGAAGATAAGGCCAAAGGGAAGCTCTCCTTCCTGGCCTACCGATGTGTCAAAAACGCCGAGAAGGACCAGCGGTATCAGCATTGAACCTGCCGGGTCCATGGTTCCATCGCCGGTGGTATCCACCTGTATAGGTTCTTCGCCGGCTGTGCTTTCAGAACTCATATCAACATCACCGGCGCCGTCCTCTACATACAGCCAACCCGTGGCATCTTCATCCAGAGGCATAAGCAGGTCCATGTCAATTCCGGTCATGATGCTTTCTACTTCGAACTCGGGGAACACCCAGTCAGCTGCCTGTATTGTGACCTCACGTTTGCCGTCAACAACCGTTTTACTTATCTGCATGGTGAACCTGATCCCGAAGGACTCGTCGAATTCTATTACTTTCTTCACCGGGGTTATGCCTGCGGCGGAGTAGTTCAGCACTATGTAGGAGCCCTCGACCGCCTTATAGTCTATCTCCCAATATCCGCTCTCAGACGTTTGAGTGGCGGTTGCCGTAGCAGTAGGTTCCGAGGTGGATGTAGCGGTTGCGGTAGGCGTCGGCTCCCCGTTGCCGCCTCCGCCGCAGCCTACTACGGCAAAGCTTGCTACCATAACAAGCGTAAGCAATAACAAAGAGAACCTCTTCATCCTCATGCCAGCTCCTTTCTCCCTTTTTATATTTTTGCTGCCCATATTAAACCACATGTCTACAATGACTTGTCAATATGGTAAGCGGCAAATTTCTCCGTTTTATGCATTAATCAAGTAATTGATGTTTCTTTAAAAAGGGGCGTGTGTATAGTAGAGACAGTTTATAATCGCCTTTCCTCCAAACCCGGAATGTTGAAAGGATTGTGTGGAACATCGGATAGCGTATTACCTTTCTCGAGACTGCTGAAAAAATCTTAATCAACCCCCTTTACCCCAAATCCCCCTTAGTCCCCCTTTTATAAAGGGGGATTTAGACGTAAGGGCTTGATTAATCAAGCCCTTACAACACCCCCGATTCCCCCAGCCCTTCCGCGGAAGGACACCTCTTTTTCGCCGATCTGTTTTCGATATCTATTGAATTGATGCCGAGATATTTGCATTACGCTATCCCTGATAGTAGAATATCCTTGTGAAAGCTAAGGAAAACAATTCAGAAAAAGGAACCTGGAAGGTAAAGACGGGCCTGGCCCGGATGCTCAAGGGCGGCGTGATCATGGACGTCGTGACTCCGGAGCATGCAAAGATAGCCGAGGAGGCCGGGGCCTGCGCCGTGATGGCGCTGGAGCGCGTGCCCGCCGATATCCGAGCTGCGGGCGGCGTGGCCCGCATGTCCGATCCGCAGGTTATAGAAGCCATAATGAAGGCGGTCTCGATACCGGTGATGGCCAAGTGCCGCATCGGGCATTTCGTTGAGGCGCAGGTGCTGGAGGCGCTCGGCGTCGATTATATAGACGAATCCGAGGTGCTTACGCCCGCTGACGAGAGTAACCACGTCTGGAAGCATCACTTCAAAGTTCCTTTCGTGTGCGGGTGCCGCGAACTGGGCGAGGCCCTGCGCCGCATCAACGAGGGCGCGGCCATGATAAGGACCAAGGGCGAGGCTGGCACAGGGAACATCGTGGAGGCGGTGCGGCATATGCGGGCGGTCACGGACGGCATCATCAGATTGAAGGATATGGCCAGAGATGAACTTGTGATGGAGGCGGAGTCGATGAGGGTGCCGCTGTCTCTCGTGACGGAGGTCAGGGAAGAAGGCAAACTCCCGGTCGTGAATTTCGCCGCCGGCGGCATAGCGACCCCTGCGGATGCGGCGTTGATGATGCAGCTCGGGGCGGAGGGCGTGTTCGTCGGCTCAGGGATATTCAAATCAAGCAACCCCGAGGCAAGGGCCAAGGCCATAGTAAAAGCTACCACCCATTTCCAGGACGCGAAGATAATCGCCGAAGTATCTAAAGGGCTGGGCGAAGCCATGCCCGGACTGGAAATCGGTAAAATAGCGGAGGACAGCCTCCTTTCGACCAGGGGCTGGTAGCGATTCCATCGAGACGGTAATAAGAATTTGAGCCCTTTGCCGAAAGATAAAGTAATCAAAATCGGGGTGCTGTCCCTTCAGGGGGCTTTCGAAGAGCATATCGCCTGCTTGAGTCGCCTGAAGGTTGAGCCCTGCGAGGTGCGTTTGCAGGAAGGGCTCGATGGTCTCAGCGGGCTCGTCATACCCGGCGGTGAGAGCACTACGATGGCGAGGTTGATGAGGGATTACGGCCTGACCGCTCCGCTGCGAAAGCTCATAAGAAGCGGACTTCCCGTTATGGGAACCTGCGCCGGAATGATAGTCATGTCCCGCGGGGCCGCCGATTTAGGTGCCCCTGCGCTCGATGTGATGGACATAGATGTCCGCCGCAACGGTTTCGGCAGGCAGATAGACAGTTTCGAGGCCGACTTGTCGATCCCTGCGATCGGGGAGGAAACATACCACGGGGTGTTCATCCGGGCGCCGTTCATCGAACGAACCGGCCCCGGCGTCGAGGTGCTGGCGCGTCTGGCCGACGGCACCGCAGTAGCGGCAAGACAGGGCAATATGATAGCGCTGTCCTTTCACCCCGAGCTCACCGGTGATCTGCGATTACATGACTATTTTCTGGATATAGTTCGTAATAGCGTGAAGCGATGATACGAGCGATATATCGTACCGATGTTCTGTCCTGCCTGTTCCCGTCCCCGCTCGAGCGTCCCAACGAGGCCATCTCCCGCGAGGTGCCGGGCAGGGGCGGATTCTTCTCGCCGGAGGTCTTCCTGGAGCACTGGCTTCCCGGCAAGGGTCGGCGCCGCACCTGGGTCACGGATGAGGACGGACGCATCGACAGCCTGATATCGGTTAAAAGCAACAGGTCGTCGAGCATATGGTACGTGGACTATCTGCAGGTGAGCGACGAGAGGAACTGCCAGGCCCTTCTGGAATACGTGAGCGCCGCGGCGGGGAAGCGGGGCGTGCGCAAGCTTTTCATCAACCTATCCGTTAACGGCAACTTGATCGATGTCGCCAGGCGCGCCGGGTTCAGCTCTTATAATACTTGCTACATATATAAATTTGTAGGCAGTTCCGTGCCCGGTCCTGTGCAGGCGCCGGAGCGGTACGCGATACGCGTTCTGTCAGAGGGAGAGGAGAACCCCCTTTACAGCCTGTACAACGCCGTGTCATCGCCCGCCGTCAAGAGCGCGGAGGGGTTAACGTTTGGAGAATGGCAGGACAGGTCGGGGCGCTGCTCGTGGTTTGAGCGCCGCACGGAGTTCGTCGTGTACAGGGAAAGCGCGCTCGAGGGTTACCTGCGGGTCTCGGTCTCCAGGCGGGCGGGCTGCTTCGAGATAATCTTCCGCCATATAGAGGGCGCGGGACTGGAATGGCTGGTCAGCCATGCTGTAAACTTGCTTGAAGGCAGGGCTCAGATATTCTGTATAGTCCCCGTCGCACAGTGGCAGATGCGCGGCCTGCTGGAGGGCTCGCTGTTCGAGCAGAAGATAAAATTCGAGACGATGTTTAGGGAGAACGCGATCAGGGTTGAAGAACCAAGGTTCATGCCCATGCGCGCGTGAGGTGAAGGATGTTTCAGAGAATAACCGACGATCTTGACGCTTTATTGGACAGGTTGCCTCCTAATGTCGCGCAGCCGATACAGAAGCGCAGGGAACGCGGCGACCTGCTGGAAGTGATCATGGACATGGGACGTCTTCCGCAGGCGCGTTACCCGGATGACGAGGTCACGCTTACCGATAGAGAGATCACGGTTGAGGATATCGAATACGTGGTCAGCCGCATCGGGGCTTTCGGCGGCGACAACAGGGCCGGCATCGCGCGAACGCTGCACCGCATATCGGCCATCAGGAACCGCGACGGCAACATAGTGGGGCTCACCTGCCGCGTGGGGCGGGCGGTCTACGGCACGATCAAGCTCATCGACGACCTGATCGAGTCGGGCAAGAGCATCCTTCTCATGGGCCGTCCCGGCGTGGGCAAGACCACCATGCTCAGGGAGATGGCCCGCGTCCTGGCCGACGACCTGAAAAAGCGCGTCGTCATCGTCGATACGTCCAACGAGATCGCCGGGGACGGCGACATACCGCACCCCGCCATAGGCAGCGCGCGCCGCATGCAGGTGGTAACCCCCAGCCTGCAGCACGCCGTCATGATCGAGGCCGTGGAGAACCACATGCCGCAGGTCATCGTCATCGACGAGATAGGCACCGAGCTGGAGGCGCAGGCGGCGCGCACCATAGCCGAGCGCGGCGTTCAGCTCGTAGCTACGGCCCACGGCAACACCCTTGATAATTTGATCATGAACCCCACGCTGGCCGACCTGGTGGGCGGCATCCAGAGCGTTACGCTGGGCGACGAGGAGGCGCGTCGCCGCGGCACGCGCAAGTCCGTACTGGAGCGCAAGGCTCCTCCCACCTTCGATATAGTTGTCGAGATCCAGGACTGGTATCACGTAGCGGTTCATGCCGACGTGGCGGAAGTTGTCGACTCAATGCTGCGCGGGCGGCCCATATTGCCGGAGCTGCGCTGGGTGGATGAGAACGAGGAGGTGCGGCGCGAGCAGACGAAGCCCGCGGCGGTCGCGCCCAGGCAGGAAATCAGGAGGGAGCGTACCGAGAGCGACGCCAGGATATACCCCTTCGGCATCAACCGCGGCAAGCTGGAGCAGACGCTGGATAAGCTGGGCATCAAGGTAGAGATCACCAACAGCGTCAAGGATGCAACGCTCGTCATGACCTCCAAGAGCTACTATCGCAGGAAGCCCCAGCCGCTCCACGACGCGGAGGCGCTTGGCATATCGATATACGTTCTCAAGAACAACCGGATATCGCAGATGGAACAGTCTCTCATGAACATATTCGATATCAGGCAGCCCGAGGATTCCTCCAGCCCGGCGATGAAGGAGGCGGAGGAGGCCATATCACAGGTGGCGCAGGGCAGGCAGGAGGAGGTTGAGCTCAGCCCGCAGAATTCCTATATCAGGATGATGCAGCATCAGCTTGCCGAGAGGTTCGATCTGAGGTCGAAAAGCACAGGCCGCGAGCCGCGCCGGCGTGTTAGAATTTATCACGGGTAGTCCCTCACCCTGACCCTCTCTTTCGTAAAGAGAGGGGAAAAGAAAAGAGGTGCAGGAGATACTCTCCTGCCGGGGTATTAGGGGTGTCCCCTATGTCATCATACGGCTTGACCGGATGATCCAGAAGCCTGGATTGCCCGATCAAGTCGGGCAATGACAGTAGTAAATATGGGGGATGCAGGGGGTTGATAACATATCAGGGCGAATGGCATTCGCCTTTTCTGGATTGTCCGACCAAGTCGGACAATGACAATGTAAAAAGGAGTCGCAATTGTCATTATTCATAACATTTGAAGGCGGCGAAGGGTGCGGCAAGAGCACCCAGTCCAGGGCGCTGTTCAAGAACATCCGCGCTTCCGGCGTGCCGGTCATCCTGACGCAGGAGCCCGGCGGCACGCCGCTTGGCCGCGAGGTGCGGCAGTGGCTCAAGGGCGAGGCGGACAGCGATCCGGTTGCCGAGCTATTGCTGTTCAACGCCTCGCGCGTGCAGCTGGTCAACAATGTCATCCGACCGTCGCTTAAAGAAGGCAAAGTCGTTCTCTGCGACCGTTTCTACCACTCGACCATCGCCTACCAGGGATACGGCCGCGGCCTCGATTTCGACCTGATAAACAGGATTAATAACATCGCCACGGGCGGGCTGGAGCCGAACCTGATAATATTCCTCGATACGGATGTGGGGCAGGCCCTGGCCCGCAAGCGCAACAAGGACCGCTTTGAGCTGGAGGATTTCGTTTTTCACCAGCGGGTGAAGCAGGGATACCTTGAGATGGTTAAGGCCGACCCCAATCTATGGATGGTGGTTGACGGGTCTCTTCCCAAGAACGTGATCGAGAGGATCATCTGGGATAAGGTGGTCGGGCTGCTGCCCAACCGGTAGATGATTTTAAGAGATGTGATATCCGAACCCCCTGTTAGTCCCCCATACGTTGGGGGAAATTTATTAAATTAGGGGACACCCCTAATACCCCGTCAGGAAGAATCCTGTACCTCTTTTCTAATGGCTGTCGATCCGCCAAAATTCGCTTGCACCCCCGGTAAATAAGTGATATACTACCTGAAATTTAGCGGTTAACCTTTTAATACCAGCCCTGTGAGACTGGAAAGGGAGTACGCAGTGAACCATATAACTAAAACTTTATATCCCCTTACCATATCCGTGGCAGAGGGGATTTTTTATGCCTGAAAAAGTACTGCTGGACGAGCAGGACATCAGGCGCGCCGTCACCCGCATCTCGCACGAGATAGTGGAGAGGAACCGCGGCTGCGAAGATTTACTTTTCATCGGCGTTCACACCCGCGGTGTGCCCTTAGCCAAGCGCATCGCCTCCTTCATCGGCAAACTGGAGTGCAAGGAAAGCACCGTCGGAGCACTCGATATAACGCTGCACCGCGACGACCTCTCATTCCACGAGAGCGTAACGCCCCTGCGCCCCACCGATATACCCCCGGATTTTGAAGAGAAACGCATCATCCTCGTCGATGATGTCCTTTATACGGGCCGGACCGTCAGGGCCGCCATGGATGCCCTGATAGACTTCGGACGCCCGCAGTCGATCCAGCTCGTCGTACTAGTGGACAGGGGCCACAGGGAGCTGCCTATCCGCGCCGATTACGTGGGCAAGAACATACCGACGGCCGCGGGAGAGAAGGTGCTGGTGCGGCTCAAGGAGATCGACGGGAGCGATGCGGTGCTGCTGGTAACGAACGGTCTGGTCAAGGAATAGAGTGGCGCGGCCGTACGTCGTCGAAAGGAGTTGGCTATGAGCCTGGCGAACAGGAGTCTTATTACCATCGATGATCTGTCGAACCGTGAGATAGAGGCCGTTTTTTCCACCGCCGATGAGATGGCGGCCTCGCTGCGCGAGCAGTCGCACCTGTGCCAGGGCAAGATACTGGCCAGCCTCTTCTTTGAGCCCAGCACACGGACGAGGATGTCGTTCGAGACCGCCATGCACCGCCTCGGCGGCAGGGTCATCTCCGTCATGGATATAGGCAACACGTCGCTCTCCAAGGGGGAGAGCATCGCCGATATGGCGCGGGTGGTGGGCAGCTATGCCGATATCATCGCTATCCGGCACCCGTGGGAGGGGGCGGCCAGGGTGGTGGCGGACTACGCCGGGGTGCCGGTGATCAACGCCGGCGACGGCGGCCACGAGCACCCGTCGCAGACGCTCATCGACCTGTACACCATAAAAAGCCAGCGCAAGAGCCTGAAGGGGCTCAAGATTGCGCTCTGGGGCGACCTGAAGTACGGGCGCACGGTGCATTCCCTGTCCTACGCGCTGGCGCGCTTCGGGGCCAGCATCCACTTCCGCACCGGGGCCGGACTGAGCCTGCCGCAGCATGTCATACGCAAGCTGACCTGCGATTACGGCGGCGTGTTCGAGCGCTACGACGACATGGCGAAAGAGGTGAAGAATAAGTACTCGCGTCTCGATGCCATATATGTGACCCCCAGCAACCCGCACCAGCTGACCAATATGCCCGACGTCAGGCTGGAGGTGGAAATGAAGAAGGGCATCGACGCCCTGTATATCACCAGGCTGCAGAAGGAGCGGCTGGAGGACGGCTCGGAGGGAAAGGACTCGGATTACCCCGTCGTCGATAAAAAGATGCTGAAGGACAGGCAGTTCAAGGAGGCGCTGGTCATGCACCCGCTGCCGCGCATCGACGAGCTGGCCTACGAGGTCGATGAGGACCCGCGCAGCATGTATTTCAAGCAGGTGGCCAGCGGCGTGCCGATAAGGATGGCGCTGATATCGCTCTTGCTCGGGGCCAAGACGGCCAAGGTTCCTCAGGGGGGAACGGATGTCCGGTCGAAGACGGTCGAGATACCGTACGGCCAGGTTTTCGATGTCAACTGTACCAATAACAGGTGCGTCACCAACCAGAAGACGGAAAAGGGCTATATCCATCACAAGTACAGGGTGCTGAAGGGGCGTCCGCTGATATTACGATGCGTCTATTGCGAATACGAGGCGCAGGCGCCTTACATCGCCAGCGCCAAATGGCACGAGGGCACGGCCGAGCATAAGAAATACTACAGCTCGGACAGCTATATGCTGGACAAGATAAGGCCGGAGAACCTGATGGTCTTCGGCTCCGAGGCCGCGGCACGAGCGCAGGGCTTCGCGCCCAGCCAGTATGCCTTCAGGGAGGCCAAGAAGCGTTAGTTATGGCCGAGTCGATACTGATAAAAGGCGGGCGCATCATCGACCCCGCATCCGGGGTCGATGCGGTGGGCGATATATTCATCGCCGGCAGCCGTATCGCCGAACCGTCGACCGGGGCTGACTTAATCATCGATGCCAAAGGCCTTATCGTCTGTCCCGGCTTCATCGACCTGCACTGCCACCTGCGCGAGCCGGGCGGCGAGAAGAAGGAGACCATTGCTACGGGCACCCGCGCCGCGGCCAGGGGCGGGTTCACCACGGTGTGCGCCATGCCCAATACGAATCCGCCCATCGACAGCGCGGAAATGGTCGCACTGGTGCGCGGGAAGGCGGCGCAGGACGGCGTCGTCCGCGTGCTGCCCATCGGCTGCATAACGAAGGAACGCGCCGGACAGGATATCGTCGACATTAAAGCGATGGCCGATGCCGGAGTAGTGGCGCTGAGCGACGACGGCAGCGCGGTGCCCGAGTACAAGGTGCTGCGCGCCGCGCTGGAAGCCGCCGTCGAATGCGGCCTGACGATTATCGAGCACTGCGAGGACGCCGAGCTGAGCGCGGGCGGCGTGATGAACGAGGGCGAGCTTGCGGACAGGCTGGGGCTCAAGGGGATACCGGAGACCGCCGAGGAGATAATCGTGGCGCGCGACATAGCCCTGTCGGAGATGACAGGCGCGCACGTGCACATAGCGCATGTCAGCACGTACGGCTCGGTTTACCTCATGCGCCGCGCCAAAGCCAGCAAGTTCGCGGTGACGGCCGAGGCCACGCCGCACCATTTGACGCTGACCGAAGAGCGCGTCGCGTTACCGTCGAACAAGGCGAAAGCCGACAGCAACGCCAAGGTCAACCCTCCGCTGCGGAAGGAACGCGACGTTAAAGCCCTTGTCGCCGCGTTGAAGGAGGGCGTTATCGACGCCGTGGCCACTGACCACGCCCCGCATACCAGGTCCGAAAAGTCGGGCGGTTTCGCTACGGCGGCGTTCGGCATTAGCGGGCTGGAGACGGCGCTCGGCTCCGCGATGTCGCTGGTGCACCGCGGCGATATCGACCTGCCGGCGCTGGTGGCCAGGCTCACGTCGGGGCCGGCGCGGGCGCTGCCGCGCATCCGCCAGCTGGCGGGGGGCGACATCGGCACCTTGCAGGTCGGCGTCCCGGCCGACGTGACCATCTTCGATCCGGATGCCGAATGGGTTGTCGAGCCGGTGAAGTTCGCATCGAAGGGCAGGAATACGCCGCTCGCCGGCGAGAAATTGAAAGGAAAAGTGATGGCCACCGTATACGGCGGCCGTGTGGTTTATAAAGATGAGGGGTTCGTTGTTAAGGCGTAGGGGCGTCCTTCCGGAACCGGAAGGATGTGATCGCCCTAATGAACACGAACCCGTAGGGGCAGGGCTTGCCCTGCCCGATAAAGAGGGCGCAGCAAGCAGCGCCCCTACGGGACACCTCGAACTCACCCTAGCCTTCTCTTTCGTAAAGAGAGGGAAGCTACAAAGCCGAGGGGGTGTTCGATGAGAGATACAGGAGACTCGTCTCCTGACGGGGTTTTAGGGGTGTCCCCTATCCTTTTTTAAAAATCCCCCAAGATTGGGGGATACAGGGGGTTGAATCTATCAGTGGTCTGCAAGTTCATAAATAGAAAGGGGTGCGCGTGAGCGAGAATATCAACCTGGTGCTTGAGGACGGATCGGTTTATGAGGGGACGTCGTTCGGGGCGGATGTGCCGGCGCACGGCGAGGTCGTTTTCAATACCGGCATGATGGGCTATCAGGAGATGCTCACCGACCCATCATATGTCGGACAGATCGTCGTCTGCACCTATCCCATCATCGGCAACTACGGCATCAACAGGGAGGATTTCCAGTCGGATGGCATCAAGGTGGCCGGCTTTGTAGTGCGCGAGCCGTGCGACACCCCCAGCCACTCGCAGATAGGCTCCACCCTGCATGATTATCTCAAGGCCGGCGGCATACCCGGCATATGCAATCTCGATACGCGCTCGCTGACGCGGCACCTGCGGGACAAGGGCGTGATGCCGGGGATGATCACTTCGGAATCTCCCGACAGCGCGCTGAAAAAGATTAAGAAGCTGCCGAAGTACGACAAGAGCGATTTCGTGAGCCTCGTCGGAGCCAAGAAAAAGTACAAGTGGGAGGGTTCGTATAAAGGGAAACCCGTTTGCCACGTGGTCGTCGTGGACTGCGGCGTCAAATACAGCATCATGCGCCACCTCAGCGCGCTGGGCTGCGAGTGCACCGTCGTGCCCTCCGACACATCGGCGGAGGACATTCTTGGCCTAAAGCCCGACGGCATACTGCTCTCCCCCGGCCCCGGCGCTCCGGACCGACCCTACCTGGAGAAAACGGTCGGCGCGCTGATCGGCAAGAAGCCGATAATGGGCATCTGCATGGGGCACCAGATACTGGGACACGTCTTCGGGGCTAAGACCTACAAGCTGAAGTTCGGACACAGGGGGGGCAACCATCCCGTGAAAGATACGGAGACGGGCCGTATACACATTACAGCGCAGAACCACGGCTACGCCGTCGACGCCGATTCGGTGAAGGGCGGGCTGACGGTGAGCCATATCAATATCAACGACGGCACCGTGGAGGGGTTGTGCAGCAAGGAACACCGCATATTCACCATCCAGTATCACTCGGAGGCCTCGCCGGGCCCGATGGACTCGGTGAACCTGTTCGAGGAGTTCGTAAAGATGATAAAGGGATCGTGAGAAGGATTTCATATCGAAAAAGTACGCGGCGACGATCGTATATATAGTCGATAAGAAAAATAATTGGGGGAAGAATGGCGAACGTAAATAAGGTGCTGGTCATCGGTTCGGGGCCCATCATCATCGGGCAAGCGGCGGAGTTCGATTACGCCGGCACGCAGGCGTGCAAGGCGCTGCGCGAGGAGGGCGTGATATCGATCCTGGTGAACTCCAACCCGGCCACGATCATGACTGACGAGGGCATCGCGGATATCGTTTATATCGAGCCGATAACCGTGGAGGTCATCGAGCGCATCATAGCCAAGGAGCGCCCCGACGGCCTGCTGCCGACGCTGGGCGGGCAGACCGGCCTCAACATGGCGGTCGATCTGGCCAACGCCGGCATCCTGGATAAATATAACGTTCGCTCACTCGGCACGCCCATCGATACCATACGCAAAGCCGAGGACCGCGAACTGTTCAAGGAAATGCTGGAGGAGATCGGCGAACCCGTTCCCGAGAGCATCATCGCCGAGAGCTTGAAAGAGGCGACGGAGGCGGTGGAGAGGATAGGCCTGCCGGTGGTGATACGCCCCGCGTTCACGCTTGGCGGCAGCGGCGGCGGACACGCCTCGACGATGGAGAAATTCAAGGCGATCGCGGCCAACGGGCTGGCGGTGAGCCCGGTGCACCAGGTGCTCATCGAGAAGAGCCTGGTGGGATGGAAAGAGATCGAATACGAGATGATGCGGGACGGGAACGACAACTGCATCACCGTCTGCAACATGGAGAATATCGACCCGATGGGCGTGCATACGGGCGACAGCATCGTCGTCGCGCCGACGCAGACCCTGACCGACAGGGAGCACCAGATGTTCCGCACGGCGAGCATCAAGATAATCAAGGCGCTGGGCGTCGAGGGCGGGTGCAACATCCAGTTCGCCATGGCTCCGCACAAGATGGTGGCGAAGCACTGGCCTCCGGGCGGCAGCAGCAAAGAAGTTATCGAAAAGCTGGACAGCGGCCTGCCCCCGTACTATGTCATCGAGGTCAACCCGCGCGTCAGCCGCAGCTCGGCGCTGGCATCCAAGGCCACGGGATATCCCATCGCCCGCGTCTCCGCCAAGATCGCGGTGGGCAGGACGCTGGACGAGATACCGAACCGGGTCACCGGAAAAACGATGGCGGCGTTCGAGCCGGCGCTGGACTACTGCGTGGTCAAGATACCGCGCTGGCCCTTCGACAAGTTCGCCGCCGGCGACCGCAAGATAGGCACCCAGATGAAGGCCACGGGAGAGGTCATGGCCATCGAGCGCACCTTCGAGGCCGCGCTGCAGAAGGCGGTGAGATCGCTCGAGGTGGGCGGGAAGTCGCTGCTCTGGGAACCTCCCGACTGGGGCAAGGGCGACGATATGCTCTGGCCCGGCGACCTGCGCCTGTGGGCCATGATGGCCTCTCTGCGCAAGGGCATGACCCCCGATGAACTTTCGATCAAGACGGCCATCGACCCGTGGTTCACCAATAAATTCGCGAACATCATCCGCATGGAGAAACGTCTCCTCTCGGAGCCGCTCACGCCGACCATAATGCGCGAGGCCAAGCGCGCGGGCTTCTCGGACGTTCAGATCGGCACGCTGGCCGACAGGCTGCCGGAGCAGATAAGGGACCAGCGCCATGAATGGAAGATAACACCCGTGTACAAAATGGTCGATACATGCGCCGCCGAGTTCGATGCCGAGACCGCCTATTTCTACAGCACGTATGAGCAGGAGAACGAGGCCGAGCCGATAAAGGGCGACAAGGCCGTGGTCATCGGCTCCGGGCCGATACGCATCGGTCAGGGTATAGAGTTCGACTACAGCAGCGTGCACGCGGCATGGGCCCTGCAGGATTCTAAATACAGCAGCATCATCATCAATTCCAATCCGGAGACCGTCTCCACCGACTCCGACACCTCGACGCGTCTCTACTTCGAAGCGCTGGATGAGGAGAGCGTCAGGGACATATTGGAGAATGAGACCGTCGACGGTAAGGCCCCTCCCACCATCGTCCAGTTCGGCGGCCAGACGGCGATTAATCTCGCGGAGCCTCTTCATCGCGCCGGTATGCCCATAATCGGCTCCAGCGCCGAGGCTATAGATCAGGCCGAGAACCGCCACAACTTCGAGGACCTGATGGCGCGCCTCGGCATACCGCAGCCGCCGGGCGGCACGGCTACAACAGTCGAGGGCGCGCTGAACGTGGCCAAGGCCGTCGGCTACCCGGTGCTGGTGCGCCCGAGCTATGTCCTCGGCGGCAGGGCCATGGAGATCGTGCACAACGCCACGGAGCTTATCCATTACATGAACCGCGCCATCGAGGTCGACCCGAAGCGCCCGGTGCTCATCGACAAGTATTTCGAAGGCAAGGAATGCGAGGTCGATGCCATAGGGGACGGGGAGCGGGTGCTCATACCCGGTATCATGGAGCACATCGAGCGTGCCGGCGTGCACAGCGGCGATTCGATGGCGGTCTATCCCGGCCTGAACCTGTCGCAAGAGGAGGTAGACACAGTCGTACGATACACCACCGAGATATGCCTGGCCATCAAGGTCAGGGGCATGGTGAACATACAGTTCGTTATCATGCGCAAGGAGGACGGCACTTCGACGGTGTACGTTCTTGAGGCCAACATGCGCGCCAGCAGGACCGTGCCCTTCATCAGCAAGGTCACGGGCGTTCCCATTGTGAAGGTGGGGACCAGGGTTATGCTGGGACAGAGCCTCAAGGAGCAGGGCTACGAGGGCGGTTTATGGCCGACACAGAAGCTATTCGCGGTGAAGGCGCCGGTGTTCTCCATGTCCAAGCTCGGGGGTGTGGACGGATACCTCGGCCCTGAGATGAAATCGACGGGCGAGGTCATGGGGGTGGATTACGCGTTTCCCGCGGCGCTGGCCAAGGCGCTGATGGCCGCGGACCTGATGCTGCCGCCCGAGAAGGCGGTGCTGGTCAGCATCTCGGACGAGGACAAACCGGAGGCGCTGCCGATAATCAAAGACCTGCATAAGCTGGGCTTCAAGCTTTACGCCACGGAGGGGACGGCTGCGCTGCTCAAGGCGGTGGGTATTCCTGTGACATTCATCAGCAAGAAGCTCAGCGAGGGGTATCCCAATATCGTCGATATCATCCGCGACGGAACCTTGCGCGGCATAGTTAATACGGATTCCGGCGAGCGCGGCCCCAAGAGCGACGGGTTCGAGATAAGACGCACGGCCATAGAGAAACGCATCCCCTGTTACACATCGCTGGATACCATCCGGGCTGTGGTCAACGCGATACAGAACGGAGAGCAGACATTCTCGGTTCAGCGCATGCGCGACTACCTGAAACGCGAGGCGGTCAAATGAAACCCGTCGATGCGGTAGTTAAATCGAACGCCGAGGTCATGCCTAACATATACCTGCTTTGGGCTAAAGCCCCCTCGGTCGCAAAGGCGGCTCAGCCCGGTCAGTTCGTCATGGTACGCGCCAGCGGGACGAACGACAGGATATTACGGCGTCCTCTCGGCGTCCACCGCATGAACGATAAGGGCGAGATCGCGCTGTTGTACGAGGTGGTCGGTGCGGGCACGGAGTGGCTGGCGCAGCGCAAGAAGGGCGAACACATCGATATCCTGGGCCCGATGGGGCGCGGTTTCTCTGTCGACTCGAAGCGCCTGCTGCTGGTGGCGGGCGGGGTCGGCATAGCTCCGCTTATATTCCTCGCTGAGCGCTCCGTATCCGATGGTCGACAAGTGACGCTCCTGTTCGGCGCAAAGACCGCGAAGCAGGTCTATCCGAAAAAGCTTATCCCAGCGGGTGTCGATTTCATCCCCGTGACTCAGGACGGCCTGATCGAGAAGAAGGGCATGGTCACCGATGTGTTGAGCGAATTGATCGATGATACGGATCAGGTATTCGCCTGCGGTCCGGCGGACATGTATAAGGCCATGTCGCAGATGAAAATCCTTAAAGGCAGGCGCATTCAGGTGTCCATGGAGGCCAGGATGGGGTGTGGATTCGGCTTGTGCAACGGCTGCTCGATAAAGACCAGGCACGGCATGAAGCGCGTGTGCGATGAGGGGCCTGTGTTCGAGTTGGATGAGCTGCTTTTTTAAATAGCCTTTGAAAAAGAGGTGCAGGAGAAGCTCCTGCCGGGGGAACTGGGGGTGTCCCCCAGTTTTTTCCTCCCCCAAGATTGGGGGTCAGGGGGTTGATAGTGGTCGTAACAGAGAGAATATCGATACGTACGAAAGGCGAGTTCGACGTCGTCGATATCACGTCCGATGTCGAACGCATCGTTTCTCAAGCTGGCGTCGAATCCGGCACAGTGACTGTTTTCATCAGCGGCTCGACGGCGGGGGTGACCACCATCGAGTATGAGCCGGGGGTGGTGAGCGATTTCAAGGGGATGTGGGAGCGCATCGTTCCTCGTGATATGCAATATAAACACGACGAGCGCTGGGGCGACGGCAACGGCTACTCGCACGTAAGGGCGTCGACATTGGGGCCGTCGCTCGTCGTTCCTTTCTCCAACAGGGCGCTGCTGCTCGGCACGTGGCAGCAGATAATCGTAGTCGATTTCGATAACCGCCCGCGCTCGCGGGAGATCATCCTGCAAATCGTGGGTGAATAGGTGGGTTTCTGAGTTCGGCAGCAGCTAGTCGGTCATGATCATTACGTTTGAAGCCTTGATCACGGCGTAGACCGCCTTGCCCTTGGCCAGCTTGAGGTTCTTTGCCGACTCGTTGGTTATTATAGATACAATCTCGTCGCCGTTAGCCGTCTTCACAATAACCTCGGAATTGACCGCTCCCGTCTTAACCTGTTTCACTTTTCCCTTTAATACGTTGCGCGCGCTGATCTTCATGACTTTCCTCCTTGTCCACTGTGAGGAAACTATGATAGCACAAAGCGTGATAATGTCAATGGATATGGGACATTGGACAATTACGCGCGCTTGATCACGTGGATGGCTGTGGCCTTGAAGCTGGCGAACAGCTTGGAACCCATTGTCAGTTCCATCTCGCTTGCCGACCTTGTGGTAACGACTCCCAGCAGCGGCATACCGCAGTCGAGCTCAATCCGTGTCAGCGGGCCGAGCGGCACGATTTTGTTGATCCTGCCTTCGAAGACGTTCCTCGCACTGGAGGCATCCCTGGTTCGTGTGAAAGTAATATCCTCGGGACGTATCATAACAAAGACGTTTTCACCGTAGGCCAAATCGGTAATCGCCTGGATATCCTCTCCGTTTACGTTGATAATCGCCAGTTCGTTTTCTTTTCCGGCGACTGTGCCTGGCAGTATGTTCTCGACGCCTACGAATTCGGCCACCTTCCTGTCGGCGGGCTGGCAAAATATCTCGTTCGGGCTGCCGACCTGCAGCAATTCGCCGTTTATGAGCACGGCGATCTTATCCGCCAGACGCTGTCCCTGCGGCATATCGTGGGTCGACATCAGGACGGTGGTCTTTCGTTTCTTGATTATATGCGCCAATACGTCCTCGATCTTGGATACCGAAACAGGGTCCAGGTTGGCGGTCGGTTCATCCAGAAGGAGAAGCTCCGGCTCGATTACAAGGGCCCGTGCTATAGCCACGCGCTGCATCTCGCCGCCTGAAAGCGTCCTTGCGTCCCTGTCCCTATAGTCTCCCATGCCGACCAATCCCAGCACCTCATCGACTTTACTTCGGATGGCGTGTTTTTGTTCGCGCCTCCACTTCAGACCGCAGGCTATGTTGCCGAAAACGTTCATTTTGAAAACGATAGGCTTCTGCTGAACCAGCGCCATCCTGCGGCGTGTGCTGTTTCTGGACTTACCGGAACGGGTTACATCGACGCCGTCGAACAATATCCGGCCGGACGACGGTGTGTCGAGCAGATCGATGAGCCTGATAAGCGTGGTCTTGCCGGCGCCGGTCGGGCCGATAACGGCGTAGGCGTACCCCTTATCGATGGACAGGTTGACGCCTCTCAGGATGCTGCGCTCATTATATGTTTTACATAGGTCTGAGATTTGCAGAAAAGTCATCTTTTATGAATCCCGTCTCTACAATTTACAAATTACAGTAAATCAGCCTCCCCAGGCCCTGATTCTATCCAAAAGCAATCGGAATACGCCCCAGCGCTTTAATCTCCCGCTTTTCTGCAAGGAATATATTGTGATATTTATAACGAGCGCGATCAGAAGCAGAAGTATCCCCATAGCCCAGGCTTTTTCAATCTCACCCTTCTGTGTTTCCAATGAGATAGCGGTGGTAAGGGTTCTGGTATAGAAATTAATGTTTCCGCCCACCATCATCGATATCCCCAACTCGGATATAGCGCGACTGAATCCTATTATTACCATTGTCAGCATGGCGTACTTTGCCTCTCTTACCGCCACTATGACCATCTGTATGCTTGAGGCGCCTAAAGAAGTCGCTGTCTCAGTTACCGATTTATCGACGCCGCTGTACGCGGAGATTACGAGGCCCATCATAATAGGAGATATGAGCAAAGCCTGTCCGAAGATGATAGCCTTGGGGCTGAAGAGCCATCCGAGATCGCCGAGTGGGCCGGCGCGCGACAGCAGAGAAAAAATAATGAGGCCGACGAGAACGGTCGGCATACAGTACAGGGATTGCAGTACGCTTACCAGTAAACCTTTGCCGCGGAATGTTCGAAAATGGATAAGGCTTCCGAGAGGAAAGCAGATGAGAACGGAGATGACACAGGAGGTCGCTGCGAACCACAGCGACCTCCCGGCTGCGCTCCATGTCTCAGAGCCTAAAGAGACTAACTGGTTCCAGATACTATCCAATAATTCTGAGTCTCCCGATCATTAGTTGCTAGGCTCGTTGCCGGCGCACGGCGTGAACAGGCTGTCGCCGTATTCGTCGGTGCCGTATTCGCCGATCTTCTGCTGAATCTCATCCGATGTTAAGAAGTCTACCAGGTTCTGCGCCATTGTGGGGCTTGTCGCTTCCGTGCATGCGATAACCGAGTAGACATTCAGTAAGATGCTGCCGCTATCCACTATCGGAACCAGCTCGATATCGCCCTTGTAAGCCAGGTATGTTCCCATATCGCTTAGAGTATAGGCCTGTTCCTCGCTGGCCATTGCAAGCGTAGGGCCCATACCGATCCCGGCCTCAATGTACCAGGATCCGGAGCCCTGAATGTCGCTGTACGTGTATCCGGCGGAGGCCCAGATGGCCTTCTCCTTGGAATGCGTGCCCGAGTTATCGCCACGGGAAACAAAGGAGGCGCTCTGTGACTCGGCCAGTGTGGCAAATGCCTCCTCGGGCGACATGCCGGCTATGCCCGCAGGGTCGTCCTCCGGCCCTACGATAAGGAAGTAGTTGTAAGCGAACGGGACGCGCTCGACACCGTAGCCGTCCGCGACGAACGTCAGTTCTCTGGACTTATCGTGCACGGTCAGGGCGTCAACGTCGCCGTTCTGCCCGTACGCAATAGCTATGCCGGTGCCGGCGTATAGAACATCCATCTCTACGTTGTATTCTTCTTCAAACAGCGGCTCCAACAGGCTCCAGAGGCCGGTGTCGTACAGGCTTGTAGTAGTAGCCACTCGGAACCTTTCCTGCTTGGGCAGCAATTGTCCGCTCTGATCTTCGGTGTCGGTGGAGCTGGAGCAAGCGAAGCAGGTCACCGCTACGCTCGCGATCAACACTACTGTGAGTATATATATGGCAAACCTTTTCATTATTTATCCTCCATCTTGTACAAAATGTGCTGGTATATCGTGAAACTGGGGAGCCTATGTAGAATGCAACAGACTATCCATAATATACCCTCCTTTCCAAAACGGGAGGTGTGGAGGTTTCCCTTCGCACCCTCGAGGCTCGCGCCTGCCGGCTGGAGACCATGTCACTTAAAGATTTAGGCCGCCAACTCGGAGAGCTTGTTGAGCAAATGCGAAGCGATTTTAACACGTATGTAAAATGAGTGTCAAACCAGTCTGATTATGAAGTAACTAAGAGAAACCAGCATGGAGCCCTAGAATACGTGTGCAGCAGAGGCCTTGAATGTTTAGGAAGCTTCACTCCCTTTGGATAACCCCAGCTCTTCGTAGGGGCGGCGTGTTACAAGGCAGACGACTGCTTTGTGTTGCCGATCGTCATATATAACGAGGCATATCTGTCGTAAAGGGATTCGGCGAACCGTTTGCCCGGGAGCTTGAGCGAAGATTGATGTTTTTATTGGTGCTCCCAAATGACGAAAGTCCGAACGTTAAATTGCTGTGCTACATTGACTGGCAGTGGAACGATGTCAATCCGCAAATCGAACGGGGGTCAACTGTCTATGACGGCGACATGATCCGGCGGCAGATATAGATAGCACTCCTGTCCGGGCAAAAGGAATCGTGCCTCCGACTTCGGCAGCACGGTCTCGATAGAAACACCCCTGCCGGAAACCGTTTTCAAACTGAAGCGGTAGTTGACGGTGGAGACCGAATTGTTCATATAGTCAAGCGAGCTCAGCAGCGCATTTTGTCCGGGTCCTTCCTCAATGCGGACATAGTCCGGGAATACGCCGATGGTGACTCGCTGGTTCGCTGCTAGACGATTACGTCCATTGGCTGATACCATCAGCCTGGTATTCAGTTCAGGAATCGTGACCCATACGCTGGAATCACTTATGTCGCTGACGAAACCATCCAGATAATTTCTTATCTTCAGCATCTTAGCCACCTTGCGGCTTGCCGGGCTGCAGATGATTTTTTCCTTGTGGTCGCACTGGGCTATCCTGCCCGATTCATATATCGCCAGCCTAGAGCTTAAACGATAGGCCTCAGCGAGATTGTGCGTCACCAAGATGATGCTGCCCTTGTAGAAATCCCGTATTCCCAGGAGCTCGAGTTCCATTTGTTCCTTCGTTACGGAATCCAAGGCGGAGAACGGCTCATCCATAAGCAGCACCTCGGGCCCGGGGGCCAGGGCGCGCGCTATAGCCACACGCTGCTGCTGACCCGCGGACAACTGCCTTGGATAACGATGTTCGAGACCGTTCAACCCCATTTTCTCTATCAATACACTGACTCTATCGTTTATTTCCGAACGAGTGCTATTTCTAATCCCGTAGGCGATGTTCTTGGAGGCTGTAAGATGCGGGAACAAACCGTAGTTCTGCAATACCAAACCCACCTTCCGAACTTGCGGCGACAAATTTAAACTTTTTGACGAATCGAACAGAACTCTGTTATTTAGTTTTATTAAACCCTCATCCGGTTGGATAAGCCCCGCAATGCACTTCAACGTCATTGTTTTTCCCGATCCGGACGGCCCCAATATGCCGAGTATATCTCCGTCAACGGAAAAACCGACGTCCAGGCTGAAGCCTGGCAGTGCCCTCTTTATTTTAACTTCTAGCAAGATGCACCACCTGATTGAAAAGTATTGCCAACGTCTACCTTATTCATCTAGATTAAACTATCTCCGGAACAGTTTTCGTTTTTCGCCTCGGTGTCCTCAGGTAAGCCAGGCAAACAAGCGAGGTAAAACTTATGAAGATCACTATAGCCGTTAAATACAGGGCTTGATCCATATGGCCGGCCTGGATTTCAAAGTAAATAGCTACGGGCAGCGTCGTCGTCTTACCGGGAATATTGCCGGCAAGCATCAGGGTGGCGCCGAACTCACCGAGCGACCGGGCGAAACACAGAACTGCCCCTGCGATTATTCCCGGTCGCGCCAGGGGTAATGTGACCGTGCGGAAGACATGCCATTTGCCAGCGCCCAGGGTGCGGGCGACGTCTTCAATATCACGATCCACCAGTTCAAAAGCGGACCTGGCCGTCATGTACATCAGCGGGAAGGACACCACCGTGGCGGATATCACGGTAGCCGGCCATGAAAAGACCACGGTCGTATCGAGGAGAGAAAACAGTTGCCCCATGGGACCGTTCTTGCCGAACGTCAGCAACAGAACCAGCCCAACCACCGTCGGCGGCAATACCAGAGGAAGGATGAAGATGCCGTCTATCAATGGTTTCAGCCTACCGTGATATCTTGCCATCCAGCGCGCCGCCAGGATACCTAGGATAACGGTAACCACCATCGTGGTGGACACCGTCTTCAGAGATACACACAGCGGCGTTAGATATTCATTCACAACTTTTGTCTAAACTTCAAACCAGAGTTAATTTCCGACCAGTGTGAAGCCATACTCCTCAAAAATCTCTCCCGCCTCGTCGCTGAACAAGAAGTCCTCGAATTCCTCGGCGGCGTCGGGGTTCTCACAATCCTTAATGAGAGCCACAGGGTAAACGATGGTTGAGTTCACTTCATCGGGGCCCTTGGCGACCACATGGACCGTATCAGATATCATGGCATCCGTCGCATAGACTATGCCCACATCGACATTGCCGCTCTCCACATAGGTCAGTACCTGGCGCACATCGGAACAGAGAACAAGCTTCGACTGCACTTGCGAATACATATCGTAGAACTCCAGGGCCTGCTTGCCGTATCTGCCCGCCGGCACGAACTCCGGATCACCGATGGCTATTGTACTCACGCCATCTCCGAGCAAATCATCGAAGCTGTGGATGCCGAGCGTGCTTTCATCGGGAACGACCAGGACAATCGTATTGTTCAAAAGGTCTCTGCGCGAATCATTGACGATCAATTGCTTATTCTGTAGTGTATTCATCTGAGAAGCGCCCGCCGACATAAATATATCGACAGGGGCTCCTTGCTCAATCTGTTGCTGCAGTGTCCCGGACGAGGCATAACTGGGCACGATTGTCACGTGCGGATTTTGTTGCATATACAGTGCATTAACCTCTTCCATAACATCGGTAAGGCTGGCGGCTGCAGCCAGGTTGATTGTAACCGGCTCGGTCTCCGTATTTGATGTGCTCGAACATCCCGTTAAAGCTACTGCTGATATCATCAACGCTGTCAATAAGGACAGGATGAAGCTTGTTTTTTTAATAACAGCCATTTTTAGCTCTCTTTCTTTTTTATCAATAAACAACCACAGTAAAAGACACTTTATCACGGGCGCCTTTCAATAAAAATGCTCGTAAAAAGTTTATCTCCTCCTTTCCAAAACACGGGAGGCATCGGCGTTTCCATCGATACCCATCGGCCGGTCTCCATAGGGTAAACCGTTAGGAGATGAGGCTCGGAGCGTCATATTCAATTTTTAAGCCAACAAAAAAGCGCCTCGGGAAGAGAGGCGCCTACGACAGCATAGCGATGCCAATAAAAAAAGCGCCTTTCACAAAGGCGCTTACGCAATACGCCATGCCCGTATGCTCTCCTTCCCAGCAGGTGGCACAGGCGTTTCCATCTGTACCATATAGGTCGCTTGCCATGCCTTCGCGTTTGGTTTAGGCGCAACGACTCGGATAGCTTACAGACAACCGAGGTAAATTCTAGACGACATTGTAAGCATTGTCAACTTGTATAAACAAGGGAGAGCGTCAAGATAAGTGTGCCAAGTATTTAGGTGATTATGCAAGGTTTGGCACCAAATCACAGAGCTAAATTACCAGAATTAGGAAAATATCTGTGTGCCTGTGATTATACCTGAACCACTATTCTACAAAATAGAGTGAGAAGCGTTCAAATGATCGCTCAATAGCTTATACGGTCTACACTAGCAGATAGCTGGAAGCAACTAACCGGTCTCGTCCTGCGGTGCCCCCCCCGAAAGGCTCTATCTATGGCGTTGGTATCACGCATCTTCTATCAATTGACTTGAGGGACAATCGAAAAAATTCAAGAGATCTTCCTTAAACTATGATACTACACTATCCGGCGTAGACGACGGTTGACACCATCTCTTTTGTCATGATAAAATCACGGCGGTTTATTAAAAAGCTATCCGAGTTGCCCGGCCTAAACCGCAAAAAAGGCATGGCGGGCAACCATACGGCGCAGGTGGAAACGCCTGCACCCCCCATTGCGGAAAGGAGAGCTTGCTAGTAGCTTCGTTTACTATTAAGCGCCTACCGCAACGGGGCGCTTTTTATTTTAACCAAATTAAATAAGACCCTTAAACCTGCCGTTGAAGGCGGAAGTCTGCCCTGGCTTCCGCCTTCAGCATTAATACAAGTTTGAATTTACATCCCATCCTTCAATTAAGATTGACACCACCCTTAACTTAGAGTTAAGATTAAGGCGGTTTATTAAAAAGCTGTCCGAGTTGCCGCGCCTAAACCATATAAAAGGGCATGGCGAGCAACCATACGGCGCAGATGGAAACGCCTGCACCCCCCATTGTGGAAAGGAGAGCTATTGTAGCTTTTTGTGCGTTTAAGCGCCTCCTTCCAGAGGGGCGCTTTTTTTGTGAAATTAGAACGACTGGTTATGTCATATAGAAAGAGTAACGGAGGGAAATAATGGCGGAAAAGGCTATTCTGTACGATGCCTCAAAATGCACAGCCTGTCGTGGATGCCAGATTGCCTGCAAGGAGTGGAATCAGCTCCCGGGCGAGAAAACCACGAATAGAGGTACCATCGAGAATCCACCCGATCTATCTCCCAACACCTGGCTTAAGATGAGATTTATCGAAGTGGGCGACGACGGGGACTTCCGTTGGCTGTTCGGCCGGCAAAGCTGCATGCACTGCACCGAAGCCGGCTGCGTTGAGGTTTGCCCGACGAAGGCGCTGTATTATCACGACATGGGTTTTGTAGCCTATGATAAAGACAAATGCAGCGGATGCGGCTACTGCGTGGCGGCTTGCCCGTTCAACGTACCCCGCCCCAGCGGCAGCCCAATAGGCATCAGGCACACAACCAAGTGCACCATGTGCCAGGACCGCGTAGTGGAGGGAGATCTCCCTGCCTGTGTCAAGACGTGTCTTTCAGGGGCGCTGCAATTCGGGGATCGCAGCGAGATGCTGGCGCTCGGCAAAGCAAGGGTGAGCGCTCTCAAATCTAAGTCTCCTAAAGCAAACCTGTACGGCGAGAACGAGCTCGGCGGACTGCATGTCCTTTATGTCCTTGAAGATGAGCCCAGCGTTTACGGACTGCCGGTCGATCCGAAGATAACCGTGGCAGCCACCGCATGGCAGGACGTTATAAGGCCTCTGGGATGGGCCGTGGCCGGCGCTGCCGTGCTGGGCCTGGGGCTCAACTACATCATTGCTAAGAGAAAGATTCAACTGAAGAGCAAGGGGGAATAAAATGACGACTAGCGCTAAAGCAAAGCCCGGCTCAACTCCCGCATCCGAAGTTATTTTTGGGCCAAAACCCGGTTCAGGCGAGAAAGTGCTGACACGATATTCCAAGCAGGTTCGAATATTGCACTGGGTCACGGCGATTACCTGGACCATATTGTTCATTACAGGACTTATACTCTTCGTCCCCGCGTTCAGCGGCGCGGCGGAGGGCAGTATCACCACCCTTCTACATCACTGGGCTGCGATAATCGTCTGCGTATGGGCGGGCGTATTCTTCGTCCTCAACCCCAAGGGCTCCATGGAAGGGATAAAGTTCGCTTTTAAATGGGGCAAAGACGACATCGGATGGGCCAAGGCGGCGGTGGGATACTACTTCTTCGGCAAAGAGGACAAGATGCCTCCTCAGGATCATATGAACACCGGGCAGAAGATGTGGTGGGTGCTGGTGCTTGGAGCGGGCGCACTTATGGTTATCACGGGGATAATCATGATGTTCTTCAAGACATCAGGAGCCTTTATGTGGGCGGGCACATTCCATGCCCTTGGTATGGTGGTGCTGCTTGCCATGGCCCTGGTTCACGTTTATCTCTCGGTGTTCCATCCCAAGATGCGCGGCATCTTCTGGTCCATGGTAAACGGAAAAGTATCCGCCCATTACGCCGAATCGCACCATAAAAAATGGTACGACGAGGTTACCAAGCATAAGAAATAATGTGAAGTCAATTGTCATTTAATCAATGATATTAAGCATATTAAAAACAGGGGGGAATGAATGCAAGTAACACGACGGCAGTTCTTAAAAGGGTCCAGCGCCGCCGTGGCCGGAGGCTTGACGCTGGCATCCCTCGGCATTAACGCCAGTGCAGCTAAAGCCTACGCCATGGACATGACGCGGGCCAACAAGGTAAAAAGTGCCAAACAGACGACGTCAATCTGCTCCTACTGTTCATTGGGATGCGGTGTGCTCTGCTATACGGACTCGGATGGAAAGATTATCCACGTAGAGGGAGATGCGGACCATCCCATCAGCGAGGGGACCCTTTGTCCCAAAGGCGCAAACATCTACGAGACATCGGCAGCTAATGAACACCGGCTGACAAAGGTGCAATATCGCGCCGCCTACAGCGATAAGTGGGAAGAGAAGGACTGGGACTGGGCTCTTACCCAGATAGCACGAAAGATAAAAGACAATCGAGATGCCGATTTCATCGCTACCAATAGTGACGGCAAGACGGTAAATCGGCTTGAATCGGTAGCTTTTCACGGCAGCTCCAACGTAGACACAGAAGAGTGCTGGATGATGGTTACCTTAGCGAGGGCCATGGGCTTGGTGTATATAGACCACCAAGCCCGTGTCTGACACGGCCCGACTGTACCGGCTCTGTCAGAGTCGTTCGGACGCGGCGCGATGACCAATCACTACATCGATCTGAGAAATTCAGACGTCATCCTGATCCAGGGAAGCAACATGGCGGAACATCATCCCGTCGCCATGAAGTGGGCGCTGAAGGCCCAGGAACGTGGCGGCAAGATAATCCATGTCGATCCCAGATACACCAGAACGTCTGCTAAGGCGGATGTCTATTGCCGGCTGCGATCGGGCACCGACATCGCCTTCCTCGGCGGGATGATCAAATACATCATCGATAACAACAAGTATTTCAAAGAGTATGTGGAGAACTACACCAATGCCCTTTTCAAAGTTCCCGACACATATACCTTTAATGACGGGCTCTTCGCCGGATATAATCCGGCCACCAGGAAATACGACACATCCTTGTGGAAGATTCACAGGGATGGCAACAACGTCACAGAGAAGGCCGCCAGCCTTGATGATCCCAACTCGGTATTCCAGAAGCTGAAGGAGCATTATTCCCGCTACGATCTGGACACGGTCTCGGCTATCACCGGGACATCAAAGGATGACCTGCTCACCGTTTACGAGCTGTACTCTTCTACCAGCGTCAGGGACAAGTCCGGAACCATGTGCTATGCCCTTGGTCAGACCCAGCATACCACAGGGGTACAGAATATCAGGTGCTTCGGCATAATACAGTTACTCCTTGGCAACATCGGCATCTGCGGCGGCGGAGTCAATGCTCTACGAGGCGAGCCCAACGTTCAGGGATCTACAGATATGGCTTTGCTGTATCACTATCTGCCGGGATATCTTAAGGCGCCTAAGGCCGGGCAGCAGACACTGGCCGAGTATGTTGCCAAGGGCTACACGGTCACGGGAGAGCCAAAATCCATCAACTGGTGGAAGAACTATAAGAAGTATATAGTCAGTCAGCTCAAGACATGGTTCGGCTCCAGCGCGACTGCGGACAATGACTTCGCCTTCTCATGGGTGCCCAAGGTCGATGATTCCCAAGATGCATCTACAATGACCATGTTCGACGAGATGTATAAAGGAAATGTGAAAGGCTACATTACCGTCGGCACCGACCCCGCGGTCAGCAATCCCAACTCCAACAAGGTACGTGCGGCTTTGAAGAACCTTGACTGGCTGATGCACGTTAATATCTTTGATAATGAGACGGCCTCCTTCTGGAAGGGGCCCAACGTAGACCCAAGCGAAGTCAAGACAGAGGTCTTCCTGCTTCCCGCCGCGGCGTCCGTTGAGAAGGAAGGAAGTCAGGCCAATAGCGGCCGCTGGATGCAATGGAAATACCAGGCTGCTACGCCTCCCGGGGATGCGCTCTATACCGGAGAGATCATGTACAGGCTGATATTGAAACTTCAGGAACTGTATGAAAGCGAGGGAGGCACATTCCCGGAGCCCATAAAGAATCTCAGAATGAAGGAAGCTTATGACGATAACGGCTCATGGAGCCCCCTAAAGGCAGCAAATGAACTGAACGGATTTTTCCTGGAAGACACTACTATCGGCACCACAACTTACAAAGCAGGTGAGCTTGTACCGGGCTTCGGAAATCTCGACGATTCAGGGAAGACGTCATGCGGTCTGTGGCTCTACAGCGGCTCCTTCACCAAGGACGGCACCAACTTGATGGAAAGAAGGGGTTTGGATGACCCGACGGGCCTCGGACTCTATCCCAACTGGTCGTTCTGCTGGCCGTATAACCGGCGCATAATATACAACCGCGCGTCGGTGGATCTCGCAGGCAACCCCTGGAACCCGGCCAGACCCCTGCTGCAATGGAACGGCAGTGCCTGGGTCGGCGATGTCGTGGACGGCGGCGGAGCTCCTGCAGGTGACCCTGCCGGCAAGCTTCCCTTCATTATGAAGACGGACGGCGTTGGCTCCCTTTATGGCCCCGATGGCCCGGCTGACGGACCTTTCCCTGAACACTATGAGCCCAGGGAGAGCCCGTTGGAGCAGAATATCATGTCCTCGCAGCAGAACAGCCCGATAATCAAGCTATTCTCCAGCGATATGGATGAGATTCGCAGCGCAAGTGCCGATTTCCCGATTGTAGCTACTTCGTACTCCTGTACCGAACACTGGTGTAGCGGTGCATATACAAGATGGCAGCCTCGCCTTACAGAGCTTCAACCGGAGGTCTATGTGGAGATGAGCGAAGAGTTGGCGCAGGAGAAAGGCATCCAGAACGGTGAAAAGGTAGTCGTAGAATCGATTCGCGGCTCCCTTGAATGCGTGGCCATGGTGACCAAGCGCTTCAAGCCTCACAACATGAAGGACCATAACGGCAATGCCAAGGTAGTTCATCAGGTAGGCATACCATTCAACTACGGATGGCTTTTCCCGAAGAACTGCGGCGACTCCGTCAACCTGCTTACGGCGACCGTCGGCGATGGAAACGCACAGACCCCTGAGTATAAAGCCTTCATGGTAAACGTGAGAAAAATATAATCACACCGTACGGGGTTTACGAATAAATGAAGAAGATGCCCCACTTCGACGAAGTGGGGCATCTTTTATCTGGTCAGGAGATATTCATGGGCAAAGAGGTCAAACCGGAAGAAGCAGTAAGAAGGATAGAAAAAGTCTTTGATAAGAGGATTAAAGAGATTCCATCCCTGAAGTCCATACTGGACCCTTTCAAAAAACTCCTTATTGAAAGAGAATATATTAAGGCTGAGATTTCCAGTCGTACTGATATCGATGTTTCAGCGCCGGACAAGGAGCAGTTCGCTAAGGGAGAGCCGATGCTGAAAACGGAAACCATCGCCTCACTTATCGACACATGGGGAGAGACTATGAAGCGTTCAGCCTCGGCTTTAGAGAGATCTTTTCCTAAAATAAGGCCGGAAATCACAAAGCTGACGCAAGCTCTGGATACCGGCCAAATCGATGTCAAGGATTGCCTTTTGGCGATTTTCACGGGTGAAGATAATGAGTTGGATGGTACAGCTTCACGGCTCGGCATTCAGCCCAATATGCTGCGATTCCTGCTGATTCAGATATCTAAACCTTTCATCGAGAAAAGGGCTCAGAGATTCCATGACCTTATCAAAGAAATGCCGTGGTTTAAGGGCTACTGTCCAATATGCGGGTCGTCTCCCGAATTAAGCTTCCTTCATGGTAAAGAAGGCCAGAGGTGGCTGAGATGTTCTCTCTGCGGTTATGAATGGCGCTTCAAGAGGACGGAATGTCCATATTGCGGTTACGAAGGTAAGAAGGGAAAGCAGCTAGACTATATTGAAGGCCGAAATAAGGAATGGGCCGAGTCCTGTCCCGAGTGTAAGAGATACATCGTTGGCACGGACCTTGGAGCAAGTACCGAGACCGCTACGGAGGCGGTTGCCCCCGGTCTGATATACTTAGACATACTGGCGCAGGACAAGGGATTCACCCCGATCGCCGTTTGCGCATGGAATATGGTTACTGAATCAGGAGAATGAGATGGAAGGCCACAAAAAGAATAAGCAGACACACGCCACATCCCCCATCGAGCATGTAGGACAATATACATTCGAAGAGTTTCTCGAACGTATCAAATCCTTCCACGGCTATGCGGCCCCGGGAGTGATCATCGGCAGCATCATGGTGGATATGGCCATGGAAAAAATCGCCAAGGGAGTACTGTTCGACGTTGTCTGCGAGACTTTCTCCTGTCTGCCGGACTCGGTCCAGCTTCTCACACCGTGCACCGTAGGGAACGGCTGGCTCAGGGTAATCAACCTGGGACGCTATGCTATAAGCCTCTACGACAAGTACACCGGCGAAGGCGTTCGCGTCTATCTCGATGCAGACAAACTGAAAGACTGGAAAGAAATTCAAGCGTGGTTTCTGAAACTCAAGGGAAAGCGTGAGCAGAATGACGCCATTCTCAAGGAGCAGATACGGCTGGCGGGCCGCAGTATCTACACGCTTCATCCCATAAAGATAAAGTCCGTTTATCTAGGAAAACACTCGAAGGGAATAATAGGTATCTGCAGTACGTGCGGAGAAGCCTATCCCGTGCAGGACGGTGCAGTCTGCCGGGGATGCCAGGGAGAAGCGCCGTACGAATCCGTTGCATTCGACCCCGCGTCAATTTTCAGCGGACCTCTCCTTAAGACTGTATCGATAGAACAAGCCGTAGGAAAGACGGCTCTTCATGATATGACCGAAATCATTCCCGGTGAGAGCAAAGGCCCGGCCCTCAAGAGCGGCCAGGAGATCAGCGCAGGCGATATGTGCCGTTTGCAGCAGATGGGCCGCCGCAATATCTATGTTATCGAAGACAATGCAGTAGGCGCGGATTGGGTTCACGAGAACGAAGCGGCTATGGCGTTTGCCAAGGCGATGGCGGGAGAGGGCACAACCTTCCAGGGACCGCCAAGGGAGGGCAGGATTCGAATCACCGCTGCCCGCAACGGCCTGCTGATCGTCGACAAAGAGCGCTTAGAACGATTCAATAACGTTCCGGGAGCAATGGGTGCATCCCAGAAAGGTTTTTCACCTGTGGCTAAGGGCGAGGAGGTCGCCAGCACGCGCGCCATCCCGCTTTATCTGCCAGCCTCCGATTTCCGCACCGCCATGGCGATCCTGGCCGAGGACTCTCTCTTCAAGGTGCTCCCGCTGCGCAAATCTAAAGCGGGGATACTGGTCACAGGCACCGAGATATTTGAAGGCATCACGGAGGACAAGTTCATCCCGATCATCTCTTCAAAGATAAAGGCCTACCAGGGACGGATCGTGGAATCACGCATCGTGCCCGATGACCGGGACGAAATATGCAGAGGGACAAAAGAACTATGCGCCAAAGGGATCGACCTGCTGATAACGACGGCAGGTCTGTCCGTCGACCCGGATGACGTCACAAGACAGGGACTGGTGGATGCTGGCGCGACCGATCTGATATATGGTTCTCCTGTAATCCCGGGCGCCATGATACTGCTGGGACGCATCGGCGAGGTGCAGGTATTTGGGGTGCCGGCTTGCGCCCTATATTTCAAAACGACGGCGTTCGATGTCCTGCTGCCGCGGCTTCTGGCTGGGCTGTCCATCACACGACTGGACCTGGCAGCGCTGGGACACGGAGGGCTGTGCCTGCAGTGTGAGACCTGCCGCTTCCCTAAATGCGCTTTCGGACGATGAATGTCTTGGCGTTTTTGACCATCGAACGAGAGATAGACGATGGAAGATTTCTACAACACAATCAGAGAGAAGTTCTCCGAGATTATTGCGTCAAAAGGGCTGAATAATCAGCCGGTATTGATCCGTGCGAATCCCCTCAGTCCCTCACAGGCCATCGGAAACCCCGAAGATGAGGATTACCCCCTTTTAAAAGGCAAGGAGGTCATGATTCAGGCGGACTTTTTGGACTCGTCCGGACACGCCTTCACGGATATGGCAGGCAACTTTCATGGAACGCTGGATGAGATCATGTCCATGGAACTGAACAATAACTTCAGGCGGGCGGTGTTTATATCCACGCTCAATGCCGTGATGAGGCATCTGGGTCTTGCAGACAAGACCGTTCATTGCAGGGACGATGAGCCCAAGCGTTGCAGCCTTCAACTGGTGAAAACGATCGAGGAGAGATACGGACGTCCCAAGATAGCTTTCGTAGGATTCCAGCCCGGGATGATACGCGCCCTGTCCGAAAAGTTTGAGATGAAGGTCACGGATATGGATCCCGATAACATCGGCAAGAGAAATTCGGCATCATAATCGACGGGCCTGAGAAGACGGATGATAATCTTGCATGGGGCGACATCGCTCTCGTGACGGGAACAACCGCCGCGAACGGCACACTCGGCAACTTCCTGGGACTGAAAAAACCTGTCATCTTCTACGGCGTTACGATATCGGGGACGGCCAAATTGCTTGGACTCGATTCTTTCTGCACCTTCGGACACTGAGCGCCCGCTAGACTTAATGATCGGCTAGTCGACCATATATCTGTTCATCAAGCTCATGTCAATTCCCAAAAGGCTGCTCTTATCTGTCTGATTTCACGAAAATTGTCATTGTGCTACCAGTGATTCTACTGTTTTCCATAACTACTTTATGTTAGTCTATAGTTGCTGAAGACGTCGATTACATGGATGGCTCGTGTTTTTACAACGGTAGTAATGTGAATATAGGTCGTTCAGGGTGTTCGGACGAATCGGAGGTGTGAGATGGTTACGGAGATAAAGAAGGTCGTCTGCGGCTTCTGCGCCAGCCACTGCCGGTATAAGGTTGAGGTGGAGGATGGGAGGGTCATAGGCTACTACCGCGGCGATGTGAAAAAGGATTCCCTGTTCGCCAAGATGCGGGATACGGTCATCGCAGGTTGTCCCCGCTCCAACGCCGCCGCCGACTATCTCTATCACCCCGACCGGCTCAACTATCCGCTGAAGCGCGCCGGAGAGCGCGGCGAGGGGAAGTGGGAGCGGATAAGCTGGGAGCAGGCTCTGGACGAGATCGCCGCCAAGCTGGATAAGATCCGCTCGGAGTACGGGGCCGAGGCGCTGGCCATAACCTCGTCCGGCGAGCAGAATACGGGGGAGGAGTACCGTACCCGATTTCAGTACCTGTTCGGCAGCCCCAACTTCCTCGGACCGCATAGCTGCGGCATAGGCATGGTGCTGAGCCATCTCATGTCCGGATGGATGATATATATGCCGACGTTGCGCCCGGAGACCAAGTGCCTCATGCTCATCGGCGCCAACCCGACGCAGGCCGGCCCCATGCTGGGGCACGTGATCAAAGAGGCCACCAAGGTCTGGCTCAAGCTCATCGTGATCGATCCCAGGCGCACCGGCGTGGCCGAGGAGGCCAATATCTGGCTGCAGCTCAGGCCGGGAACGGACGGCGCGCTGCTCATGGCCATGATACATTACATCATCGCGGAGGGATTGTACGATAAGGAATTCGTGCAGGAGTGGTGCTACGGCTTCGATAATGTGGCCGAGCGGGTGAAGGATTGCACTCCCGAATGGGCGCAGTCGATAACTGGCGTTCCCGCCGATAAGATACGAGAGGCGGCCCGCATGTACGCCACCGTGAAGCCGAGCCAGATATTCCATACCACCGGACTCGAGGAGCAGGCCAACTGCACCCCGGCCCTGCAGGCGAGGTATATCCTGGCGGCGATAACCGGCAACATCGATGTGGCGGGTGGCGACAGTATGATGGAGCCTCATCCCAAGTATCGCGTCGACGCCGATATGGAGCGAGAGATACGGCTCTCGCCGCAGCAGAGGGCCAAGCTTATGGGGGGCGAGCGCTTCAAGCTGTATTCGTGGACGACCTTCGAGGCCATGGAGGAGAATATCAACAGAGTGCGGGAGCGGCCTCTCTCCACGCCGTGGGTCACCGGCCTGGCGCACGCTCCGATGGTGTACCGCGCCATGGTCAGCGGGAAGCCGTATCCGATAAAGGCTCTGATCACCCTGGCCAAGAACCCGCTGCTCAGTATGCCCAACGGCAGACTGATCGCCAAAGGGATGATGGCCCTCGATCTGCATGTCGTCATGGAGACGTTCATGTCGCCGACGTGCCGGTTCGCCGACTACGTGCTGCCGGCCGCCTGCTGGCTCGAAAAGGCCAGCTTGCAGGGCGGCAACTATGCGCTGGCCCTGCAGGGCAGCGAGGCCGCAGTGCAGCCGCTGTTCGAGCGCAGGACCGACTACTATATGTGGCGCGAACTCGGTATGAGGTTAGGGCAGGAGAAGTACTGGCCCTGGACAACGATCGAGGAGTTCTACGACTATCGCCTGGAGCCCATGGGCGTTACCTTTGGCCGGTTCATGGAGGGCAAGGGTTACGACAACCCGGCTCCGCGCGAGCGCAAATATCTGACGAAAGGCTTCGGCACGCCCACCGGCAAGTTCGAGCTGTACTGCACGTTACTGGAGAGGATGGGCCAAGACCCGCTTCCTTACTGGAAGGAGCCGCAGGTCGGGGCGATGGATGCGGAGAAGGCGGCGATGGAGTATCCCATGAAGCTGATAGCGGGAACGCGCAACCGCCGCTACTACAATTCCCAGGGCCGCCAGATAGATGCAATCCGCAAGAAGGAGCCGGAGCCGAGGGCTCAGCTTAATCCGCGGAAGGGCGCGGAGATGGGCATCGCGGACGGCGACTGGCTGTGGATCGAGACGGCCATAGGCCGGGCTACCTTCAAGTGCAAACTCTTCGAGGGCATAGAGCCGGACGTTGTTCAGGCGGAACATGGCTGGTGGTATCCCGAGGATGAGTCGGTCGACAGTATATGGCGTTCGAATGTAAACGCCATCTCGGATGACGATCCGGATTACTGCGACCCGGTGAGCGGCAACTTCATCCTGCGCGGGCAGAGGTGCAGGGTGTATAAGGCTTAGGGATCAGGCTTTTACTTTATAGAGGCTTCCTTCAAGAAATCCGTTAGCGAACTCATGAACTTTACACCTCAAGCTATGATTAAGGGGATTGGTTGTACGTTTCCAACTATCAGCACACCGGAGTGATGAGACGTTTTCCTGGCAAGTTAAAACCTCTGATTTACATAGTCTCAACGACGACAGGGAACGACTCGTTCCGGATGAGAGTATATGTTGAATTCGTTGCCGCGCGCGAACCCGATTAACGTCACACCATATTTTAAAGCCTCATTAACAGACAGCGTTGTCGGCGCGGCGAGACTGGCCACTATCGGAATGCCTGCCGCTATCGCCTTTCTCATTGTCGATATTGTCTGGCGGCAGGAAGTCACGATCACGCAACCCGAAAGATCAATCCCTTTCCTAACAGCCGCGCCAATGGCCTTATCTATAGCACAGTGTCTGCTAATATCCTCGACGAAAAAGATGCTATCGTTGTAAACTATGCCAACTATATGAGTACACCCCGTTCTTGTATGCAGTGGGCAGTTCCGGTCTAGTTCTTTGATCCATCTCAGAATCTGGTCATCGGTAACCTGTAATCTAGATTCGATAATGGCCGGCTTCTGCGCCCTGGAACACCGTTTACGGTATACCGATATGGTATTGCCATCAACAGTGATATCGATATCGGACGGAGAGGCTATGCCTTCGGCAAACAGATGTCCCAGCGTAAGTTCTTCGAGATTCTCAATCAAACAACTCAACTGCCGGTGCATCCTGCCATCGATTTTTATAATAACCTCAGATTCGCGAATAACAGCATCCGATCGTGATATTATTTTGCCACCAATGACTTTTAGTATTTTCAATTCATCGAAATGCATAGGTTTTTTGCAATAAAACGAAGGATTCTTCCTATAAAAGATTGTTTCCAGATATATCCGACATGTTGTCCCCTAGTTTCGATCTTAACACTGAACTGCAATGTAACACATGGGCGTAATTTGAGTCAACGCTGGTTGACAGCACTCACGAAGTAGTCTAGAATTCATTACAGTTGTTAAAAAGCTATCCGAGTTGCCGCGCCTAAACCATATAAGAAGGCATGGCGAGCAACCATACGGCGCAGATGGAAACGCCTGCACCCCCCATTGTGGAAAGGAGAGCTGCAATAGCTTTGTGTGCGTTTAAGCGCCTCCTTCCATGGAGGCGCTTTTTATTTAACTAAGTAAGTATCTGTAAGGAGGATAAAGCATGGCACTAAGAAAAATGATACTCAGGATCAACGGAGCGGAACGCCAGATAGTATGTGAACCCGGCGATTCGCTGGCCGATATGCTGCGCGGCCTTGGACTGACGGGCACGAAAATAGGTTGCGGAGTGGGCCAGTGCGGCACCTGCTCGGTGCTCGTTGATGGAAAAGTTGTAAAATCCTGCACCAAGAAAATGGATAAGGTTGAGGAATTTTCAGATATCGTGACCATTGAAGGAATTGGGACGCCAACCAATCTGCATCCTCTGCAGCTGGCCTGGATGGTCTATGGCGGCGCGCAGTGCGGTTTCTGTTCTCCCGGATTTATCGTCTCCGCCAAGGCCCTGCTCTACACAAACCCCAATCCGACTAGGCAGGAGGTCAGGGCCTGGTTCCAGAAGAACCGCAATGCATGCAGATGCACCGGCTACAAACCCCTGGTAGATGCGGTCATGGCAGCCGCAAAGGTGCTGCGCGGCGAAATGACCATGAAAGACCTTGAGTTTAAGATACCTGCCGACGGCCGTATCTATGGTACCGCTTATCCAAGGCCTACGGCGCTGGCCAAGGTCACCGGCACCTGCGATTACGGATCGGATGTTAATGACAAGATGCCGCCGGGCACCGCCTATCACGCGGCATTAGCCATAGCGAAGGTATCGAGCGCGAAGGTTAATAACATCGACGTTTCAGAGGCAGAGAAGATGCCGGGCGTGGTCAAGGTTGTCACCCGCAAAGACGTCCAGGGCGACAACAAGATGTTCAACTTGAATATAATGTCCGCCCGCTATGAAGGCAATATGTTCGAGCGTCCGATACTGGTGGAGGACAGGGTATACCAGTACGGCGATGTCTATGCCATCGTCCTGGCCGACAGCAGAAAGCACGCCCGCGCCGCTGCCGAGAAGGTCAAGGTGGACCTTGAGGAACTGCCGGCATACATGACCGGTCTGGAAGCGGTTGCCGAGGATGCCAAGCAGATATTTGAAGGTTTCCCCAACCTCTACGTGATGCAGCCCATCATCAAAGGAAAGACCGAAGATGCAATGAAGACGGCCGCGTTCGTTGCTGAAGGCAGCTACTACAGCCCGCGCCAGCCTCATGCCGTTCTGGAGCCGGAGACGCTGCTTGCATACAAAGATGAAGATGGTGTTTATACCGTTCAGTGCAAGAGCCTGCTGGTCCATGCCGCTGCGGCTTGCTGTATGGGCGGCGTGGGTCTGCCCCTGGGCCCGATGAGAATCCTAAACAACCCCGTAGGCGCCACCTTCGGCTACTCGCTCTCGGGGAATACAATTGCCTGGATAACCGTCGCAACAATGGCGGTTGACGGCTACCCCGTCTGTCTAGATCTCGATTATGCCGAACACACCGTATGCACGGGGAAACGCGCCCCGGGCTTCACCAATATTAAGATGGGGTGCGATAAAGACGGCAAGATAACAGCCATGGAGTATGAACTGCTTTATGACCACGGCGCTTATGCCGACGTCGCCGGCCTTCTGATAGAAAAAGGCATACGTTTCATGGGCTGGCCGTATTCGATTCCCAACATACAGGGAGTAACGATGTGCACCTGCTCCAACCATGCGTTTACTACAGCCTTCAGGGCATTCGGCGCCATGCAGGCATATGCCGCGCACGAGCAACTGGTCGAGGAGCTTGCGGAAAAGTCGGGAATAGACCCCTTTGAATTCCGTTACAAGAACGTCTTCAGAGAGGGAGACCTGGGTATCACCGGTAATAAGCTGTCGGTATATCCGATGGTCAAACTGATGGATATGATGCGCCCCAAGTATGAGGAAGCGCTCAAGAGGGCCAAGAAAGAATCCACCGCCGAGAAGAAACGCGGAGTGGGCATCAACTGCGGCGGATACAGCGTAGGCAGAGGTATGGGCGACCAGTCCGATGTGGACCTGGAACTGAATCCGGACGGCACCATCACCAACTATAACGCCTGGGAGGATCAAGGCCAGGGCGGCGACATCGGATCGGTTGCGCTGACGCATGAGGCGCTGAGGCCTCTTGGCATAAAGCCGGACCAGATCAGACTGGTCATGAGCGATACAAAAATGTGCCCCAACACGGGAGCATCTGCCGGAAGCACCCAGCACTATATGGCAGGAAATGCCATCATCAACGCGGCCAAACAGCTGATGGACGCCATGCGCAAGCCGGATGGGACCTACCGCACCTACGACGAGATGAAGAAGGAAGGGATCCCAACCAAATATCGCGGCAATTATCCTACGCTCGGCACAACGGTAGACATAGACCCGAACAACGGCCTGGGAGATCCCAATCCCGAGTATAACTATGCTGTATACCTGTCAGAGGTTGAAGTGGACGTTAAAACCGGCAAAACGAAGGTGCTCAAAGTAACAGGATGTTTCGATGTCGGCGTCATCGGCAACAGGCTGGCCGTCGAGGGCCAGGCTTACGGCGGTATCGCGCAGGGCATCGGCCACGCACTTTCCGAAGGATTCGACGATCCGGCCAAGGACGTCAACATAGTAAAACTCGGCATCCCCTTCATTGAGGACGTCCCCGATGATATAGAGCTCAACTTCATCGAGACGCCGAGGCCGAAAGGCCCGTTCGGTTCCAGCGGCTGCGCGGAGTGCTTCATAACGGGATTCCCTTCAGTTATTAACGCCATTTACAATGCAACGGGAGTCAGGATCAGAGAGCTTCCGGCTAAGCCTGCGAAGGTACTGAAGGTTCTTCAGGATAAAGAGGCCGGCAAGGAGAGCAAACCTAAGAAGTACTGGCTGGGAATGGAGTTCAAGGACAGGATGCAGTATATGGCGGATCGCCCGAAGCAGGGGACCGGCTTTGACATCAGCGTTGAGGGCGGAATCAGGAAAGAGGAATAGAACTCCTTACACTGAAGCTTATCGTATCAAAGTTACGCGTTATTATAACAATCAGACTGTGAGTTCGCTTGCAGTCTGATTGTTGGTGTTTCCCAGTGTAATTATCGGGGACTTGTCATATGGACATCGATGAGATAGCTAAATACAAAGATAAGTGTATTCAGGAAGAGCCACCTTTTTGTCAAGCGGCTTGCCCGGTTCATGTTGACGTCCGTTTTCTTATGCAGAACATCCGCGAAGGTGATTACGACAAAGCCTACAGAATGTATGCCAGGAAGGTGCTGTTCCCCGGCATTATCTCCAGAGTGTGCGATGAGCCATGCAAGGGAAGCTGCATCCGAAAAAAATTGGATGATCCTCTATCAATCCGGCTGCTGGAAAAAGCCGTCGTCGACTATTCTGAATCGAAGGATGCGGGTGGTTACGCGGCTGTAAAGAAGAGACACAGGGTTTGCGTAATCGGCGGCGGTTTGAGCGGAATGAGCTGCGCACTCGACCTCGCGCGCAGGGGATATCCGGTGACTCTGTATGAGAAATCCTCAAAGCTTGGTGGAAGGCTCAGGGATATTGATCCATCGATACTGCCTAAGCAGATTCTGGACGAGGAAATTCGCAGGCTTGATGACGAAGAGGTGGAGGTAATCCCGAATACCGAGATAAAAAGCCTGGATAATCTCGACTTCGCTGCTATCTTCATAGCAGCGGGCAGCGAGTCAGCCGAATTCGCAGGTTTGCGCCCGAAAGACGAAGCTCGCCCCGAGTACAAAGTGACTTTTGAAACCCTGCAAAAAGGTGTATTCATCATCCCCGCTGCAAGCGATAAAAAATATTCCTCTATCGTTGCGGTTTTGCAGGGTTTGCAGGCCTCCAGGTCTATTGAACGTTATCTTAAAAATACATCGCTGTATCACAACAGGGAAAACGAACTCTCTACAGATACCTGTCTCTATACCAACACATCCGGGGAAAAGAAGAAACAGGCCATTGTTCCTTCCGACCTGATATCGGGGTACACCAAGGAGGAAGCGCATGAAGAGGCTTCCAGATGCCTGCTGTGCGAGTGCATGGAATGTGACAGACAGTGCCTCTATCTTAATAATTACGGGAGCTATCCCAAAGTATATATCGATGAATTCGTCAAATGGTATTCCATGCCTATGGTTTCATATGGGGCCGGAGGCGGCCGCCTGGCACATGGAAGGAAGCACCAGCTGAACGCCTGCAGTCTATGCGGCCTATGCAAGGAGGTTTGTCCTACCGAATTAGATATGGGACTCGTATGTACCGAACTCAGGAAGTTAGTCGTTGCCGACGGCAGGATGCCTGCCGCTTTTCATGATTTCTGGCTGCGGGATATGGAGTTTTCCGCCGGCGATGACTTTTTTCTGGTCAGAAGCCAACCCGGCGTCTCTAAAAGCAAGTACTGGTTCTTCCCCGGCTGCCAGCTGGGCGCATCAGACCCAAGCTATGTGATGAATACCTATCGCTACCTCACGGAAAGAGTAAAGGATGGCGTCGGGCTGTACCTGGGATGCTGCGGCGCGCCGGCGGATTGGTCCGGACGAACCGACATCCTGGAAAAGAATATCCGGACGTTCAGGGAGAATTGGGAAGGTCACGGCAAACCTGAAGTCATACTCGCGTGTCCGACTTGCCACAAGATGTTCACTAAATATCTTGACGATGTCCCGGTGAAGTCCTTATGGGATATCATCAACGAGCAGGGCCTTCCTGATGGGTATCGCAAAGGGAATGGCGTCGAGATGGCCTTATATGATCCCTGTTCCAGCCGCTATGTGCCGGATGTGCAGAAGAGCGTCAGGAATCTGCTCGCCAACATGGGGTACGCCATAGAAGAGCTAAAGATGAACGGAAGGTATGCGCAGTGCTGCAGCTACGGCGGGCTGATCTCGACGGTGAATCCGAAGCTCGCTCAGGAGATAAGGGATGAGCGAGTGAGCGCTAGCGCTAAAGATTACGTGACCTATTGCCCGAACTGCCGTGACGACTTTGCCGGTAATGGAAAGCCGACCTGGCATCTTCTGGACATGATATTTGGAGAGGGGAGCGCGGATGGCGCCATCAAGACACCGCCTACCCGATCCGGAAGGCTTGAAAACAGGAGACAGCTTAAGGCTACGATGATGGAAACATTCTGGGGCGAAAAGATGGAAAGTCAGAGACAGGAACATGAGAAAATCAAGCTGATACTCGGCGATGACGTTGAAAAGAAGATGGATGACCGGTATATCCTCCTTAACGAGATCAAACAGGTCATACATCACGCTGAGACGAACGGCGTTAAGTTCATTGACAAAGGGGCCGGGCACAGTCTAGCCCACCTCAAAATCGGCCACGTAACATACTGGGTTGAATATGAGCAAAGCGGCGACAGCTATAAGGTTTATAAGACGTACAGCCACCGAATACAGATTGTAGAGGAAACTGACGATAATGAAACAAAATGACGATGAGAAGATTATCTGCGAAAAATGTCAGCTTCCTCTTGCCAGGACCAAGACAAAGCTCATGTACCAGGGTATTAAATTCGATGCCGAGCTTTTAAGATGCCCTAAGTGCGGACAGGCCTTCGTTTCTGAGGATCTGGCATTGGGCAAAATGCATGAATTGGAAATTGAGCTGGAAGACAAGTAAATCGACGCGAAACAGCATGCACAATGGAACAGAAGTTAAAGAAGATAGCAGCATTGATTCCTGCGGCTGGTTATTCATCCAGAGCAGGTTTCTTTAAGCCTCTTCTACCAATAGCTTCTTCACTAGTAATCGAAAGATCCGTTTACACATTTCGGCAGGCCGGCATAGAGGATATTCATGTTGTCGTCGGACATAGAGCGAATTTGCTGATACCCGTCCTTACTAGCTTAGGCGTAAAAAAAATCATGAATCCAGATTATGATCAGGGTATGTACACATCCGTTCAAGCGGGAGTAAGGTCGCTGGAAAGCGAAGTCGAAGCATTCTTTTTATTACCGGCAGACTATGCCTTTTTGTCGTCAGAGACAGTTCGCAATATGCTTCGAGCGTATCAAGGAAGCTCGTTCGAAGTGATATATCCGGTATATCGTGAAAATAGAGGGCATCCGCCCCTAATCTCCGCTAAGCTGCGGGATCGCATCCTGGCATGTGAACCTGAAGGAGGCTTAAAAGAGTTGTTGGAAAGAGAAGCCCTTAACAGCGCTGAGATTCAGGCCGACGATGAGGGTATTTTGATCGACCTGGATTCGGAAGAAGATTATCAGAGAGCGATTAAGGGCATAATGCCGCCTTTCCCCACCCGCAAGCAATGCCAAGAAATACTGCGGGAACACCGGACGCCTCAGCCTGTTCTGGAACATGTCCAGGCCGTTGCGGGAATAGCCTGCGCTATTGCCGAATATCTGAACAGCAGAGGATACAGGCTTCATTTAGGAATAGTGATGGCGGCTTCCATGCTGCATGATATAGCCAAAGGAGAAAAGGAGCACACAAGCAAGGGCAGCCAACTAGTCGCCCGGCTGGGATACCCCGAGGTGGCAGCAGTTATTGGCTCCCATATGATACTTGCACCTGAGCACCGCAACCAGATCAGCGAAACATCGATCGTCTATCTGGCGGATAAACTGGTGATAGGACGCCGGCCCGTTTCCCTCGATGAAAAACTCGAGTCTCGCTTAAAAGGATTTGACGAAGAAGCCGCTCGGCAGGGCGCAAGGGAACGAATCGGACAGGCTATGGCGCTTCAGAAGCAGATCGAAAGCATCCTGGGCTTGAAGATCGAAGATATTTTAAAGGAAAACAGATAAACGCCGATGGAGAAGAGAATTTTTTTAGTAAGACATGCCGAAGCTGCCGGGATCGATCAGCAGAAACGCTACCTCGGGCAGCAGGATCCCGACCTGAGCCCTCTCGGGATAAATCAGGCGCAGAAGCTCTGCATGGCATTCACATCTTTTCCGATTAAAGCGGTCTTTACCAGCGATCTTGTCAGGGCGGTAAACACTGCTTCATTGATCGCCAACGACCATCATTGCCGGATCGAGAAGATAAAAGAGTTCAGGGAAATAAACCTGGGGACATGGGAAGGGAGAGCTATTAAGGAAATCCAGGCCCAGCATCCGGAAGAATACGAACAGAGGGGTAGGGATATCGCCAACTACCGGACCCCGGGCGGCGAGAGTTTCGCCGATCTGCAAAAGAGAGCGCTTCCCGCCTTCACTAAAGTCGCAGAGGAAACGGAGGGCGACCTCGTGATCGTGGCGCATGCCGGCGTCAACCGCGTTATACTCTGCCACCTTATGCAGCGGCCGCTCGAAGAGCTTTTCTCCATCCCGCAGGACCATGCCGCGGTCAATATCATTCGAGAAAACAACGGAAGTTATCGTGTGGTCACGGTGAACATGGCTTTAGGCAGCTTGATGTCTAGTCTGAGAGATAAGATATCATAGCCGTAACGGGCGCTCACCACAACGGAGGAATTCGACATGAGTATTTACAAGGACATACTCGAAAAGCTGAATACAGGTCAGAAGATTGTAATGTTAACGACACTGGGTGGTTCCAAGCAGAGTGGAAAGAGCCAGTCGAAGAAGGCGTATTATACAGAAGCCGATCTAGAGACGCCGCGTTCCAATGTCAGAGTCAGCTTCGAAACAAGGCAATTAATTCAACAGGCCCTGGCTACAGGCGAACTGCAAATTGTTAGTACATCGGATAAGAAACTACTGGTGGCGGAGCCTTTCTTCCCTGAACCAAGACTGATCATCTTCGGAGGGGGACATATCGGCAAAGCGTTATGCGAATTTGGCGCAAAGCTCGGTTTTTCTATTACCGTGGTTGACGACAGGATTGAATTTGCGAATGCGGAGCGCTTTCCTGATGCGGATCAGGTCATCTGCGAAAGCTTTGAAAAGTCTTTCGAACTTCTACAGTTCAATCCGTATACTTATGTAGTGATTGTGACCAGAGGACACCGGCATGATTTGATTTGTCTGCGTGAGGTTGCCAAGAAGCCATGGGCCTATGCCGGGATGATCGGGGCAAGGCGGCGGGTCGAGGGTGTAAAAGAACAGTTAATCAGCGAGGGAACTCCCCGCGAAATCCTTGAGAAGGTAAATGCACCTATCGGACTGGATATAGGTGCTGTAACGCCGGGAGAGCTCGCGATATCAATCCTCGGGCAAGTGATCAGCTACCGCCGGCTTGAGAACCCTAAAATGGGCCGGGAGTCCGCCAGGATTATGTGGACGGAATTCGACCGGGACGTCATAGAAGCATTGAGCCTTGGAAGAAATGGCGAAAGAGCGCTTGCAACGGTGCTCTCCACGAGAGGGTCCGCTCCGCGTAGGGCTGGAGCCAAAATGCTGGTGTGGGCTGACGGAAGAATCCTGGGTAGTGTAGGCGGTGGATTGGCTGAAGGCAAAGTGATTCAAAGCGCACGGGATATTATCAGAAAGGGAGGATACCTGATCCAGAACTTCGATTTGAATGGCTGTATTGCCGATGAAGGAATGGTCTGCGGTGGTGACATGAGTGTGCTGATCGAGTCTGTAAAAAGTCGGTAAGGATTAAGGTTATGACTTCAGTACATGATATAAAGAAGCAGCAGACGGAAGAGATAATCGGCCGGACGCAGAGCGTCTGTCCGGTCTGCTTGAAACGTATTCCTGCCGAGCGGGTCAGGGAGCACGGCTGCGTCTACCTGAGAAAGACCTGTAAAGAACATGGAGACTTCAAGACCGTTATCTGGCGCGGCGAACCCGACTATCTGGCCTGGCAGCAGCTCAAGATGCCGGAGCATCCGAATGTATGTCTGACAGAGATCGATAAGGGATGCCCGTACGACTGCGGTTTATGTCCGAGCCACAACCAGCAGATATGCTGCGCTTTACTAGAAGTTACACAGCGCTGTAATCTCGGTTGTCCAATCTGCTTTGCCAATGCCGTAAGCGACGACCCTGTCAAAGACCTTACCTTAGAAGAGCTGATGGATCAGATGAAAATGGTCCGGGACACGACCGGCAAAAGCAACATCCAGCTTTCCGGCGGTGAGCCTACTATGCGGGATGATCTGCCGGATATCATCAGGGCCGCGCGGTCGCTGGGATACACGTTCTTTCAGTTGAATACCAACGGCATAAGGCTTGGCGAAGATCACGACTATGTACAAGCCTTGAAAGAAGCTGGCCTGAGCTGGGTGTTTCTACAGTTCGACGGAACGAAGGATGAGATATATCAGCATCTGCGCGGGAAGAGCTTGCTTGCAGCGAAAGAGAAAGCCATCGAGGCCTGCGGTCGCCAGCAATTGGGGGTCGTACTCGTGCCGACTCTTGTGCCGGGGATCAACACCGATAATATCGGAGACATCGTGCGTTATGCCCTGAAAGGGATGCCGGTGATCAGGGGAGTGCATTTCCAGCCGATCAGCTATTTTGGCAGATATCCGGTTCCGCCCGAGGACAAGGACAGGTTTACGCTGCCGGAAGTGCTCAGAGCGCTTGAAGAACAGACGGACGGCCTGCTTAAGGTAGCCGATTTCGCGCCCTCCGACTGTGAAAGCTCCGTATGTTCTTTCCACGGGGATTTCATTTATATGAAAGACGGCAAACTGACACCTTCCAGTAAGAAACAAAACACATGCTGTTACGGTCGAGGAAGCGACCGGATGGAATCTGTATTGAAATCGCGAAGTTTTGTAAGAAACAGATGGCGAATCCTGAATAGTCCCGCATGCTGCGGCTCGGAGAACGGCGCGAAGAAACAGGATAGCTGGGACAACGTCCTGGACAGGATCAGGAACTACCGGCTCAGTATCACCTGCATGGCCTTCCAGGATGCTGAAAACCTGGACATAGAACGGTTGCAATACTGCTGCGTTTCAATTATCGATAAAGGTAAGACGATACCTTTTTGTGCGTATAATATCACGAGCAGGGACGGGCATTCTCTGTACCGGGGGAAAAGCACAGATATCTAGAATCGGCTTCCGGACAGAGCACCCTGAAGAGAAGGGATGTAACCAATGAAGATCGCAATTGCGGCCAATGGAGCTAAAATGGATAGCCTGATTCCGGACAATTTCGAAGAAAGCACTTTTCTATTGATTGCAGAAACAGATGACGGAAGCTTTGAGACTTTTAAAAACCCGGAAGGTCAGGAAAGCATCGGGATGGCAATGGTAAGGGAAATCCTGAAGCAGGATTGTGAAGCGGTCATCTGCGGCGTTATTGAGAAAGAAGCCTTTGAAGAACTGGCTGCGGCTCAGATAACCCGCTACATGGGAGCAAACCGCAGCGCAGCGGATGCGCTGAATCTTATGGATACATATAAGCTGGATATCATCCGGGTGCCTAAGGGGGAAGTATACGACCCGGACACACACAATCACGGCCCTGCCAACTGTGAAGGCGACAAGGATTACGCTTAGAGATATATTCAGGTGTTTCATGTTAAAGACGCCGTTAGATGACTGGATCGCCGCAAAGATCGGCCTGCCGCCCGGAGCGCTGCCCCGGCAGGCCATCGAGAGCTATCAGCTGGCCCGGCTCCGCAAAACAGTGGCGCTGGCTAAGGAAAGAAGCGCTTTCTATCGTTCGCAATTGGCAGGGATCGATCCGGACGGAATCGTCAATTTTACGCATTTCGCGGAACTGCCGTTCACTAATCCGCAGGATATCAGAGCTAATCCGTATGGACTGCTTTGCACTCCACAGACGGAGATCGAGCGAATCGTCAGTCTGCAGTCTTCGGGCACGACCGGCGAACCGAAACGCTTTTATTTTACTAAAGAAGATCAAGAGCTAACGATAGACTTCTTTGACTATGGCATGCGCAATCTGGTCGGGCCATCCGACAGAATCATGATCCTGCTGCCGTGGGAGTTGCCGGGAAGTGTGGGAGACTTGTTAAAGATAGCGCTCACAAGGATGGGCGCGCATCCAATCCCTTATGGCCCTGTCTACAATGCTGCCGATGCGATCGACGTCGCTTTAAAGCAAAAGGCGACCTCGATGGTTGGGATTCCGACACATGTCCTGCGTATGGCCCGTAATCGAAGCGGCGGGAGACTTAAAGGCCTGATGAAAAGCGTCCTGCTGACGACGGATCATGTGCCCGATTCTATCTCCAGAGCGGTCGAGGACGCATGGGGCTGCAAGGTGTTCAATCATTACGGGACTACGGAGATGGGCCTTGGCGGCGGGGTGCAGTGCGCAGCACGATCGTGTTATCACATGAGAGAAGCCGATCTGTACTTTGAAATCATCGACCCGGGGACGGGGCGGCCGCTTCCCGAAGGCGAGACGGGGGAGATAGTATTCACGACGCTCACCCGCCAGGGCATGCCGCTGATCCGCTACCGCATCGGCGACCTGAGCCGTTTCGTTCCCGGTACATGTCCCTGCGGCTCAACGCTGCGGCAGATGGACATTGTCAGGGGCAGGGTATCTGGTATGAAGAAGCTCGTGGGGAGGCCTCTCACCATAGCTGAACTGGATGAGGCAATCTTTCAGGTCGAAGGTGTATTGAATTTCCAGTGCGAACTATCGGAAGATGACGGGGAAGAGATACTGACAGTTGATGTACTAATCGCAGAAGGGAACCCGACGGGCAAAGATGCGCTGAGCCAGGAGGTGCAGAGAGCCCTTTATCAGATACCCGCCGTTGCGGAGGGCCTGGACGGAGGACGTGTAAAAGTTGCCGTGAATATACTCGACACTCAACTGCCGATATCGAAGGGCACCGCGAAAAGGACAATCGCTGACCGAAGGCCGGGGGCTCAAGATGAGTAAGAAAGCTATCAGACTATATGAAAACGAGGGCTTTCAGACGGCCGCTAACGAAGCCCTGCGTCCGGGCGGACTGGAGCTGACGAAGAAAGCCATGAAAATCGCGGGGTTTGCCGAGGGGAGCCACATCCTGGACATCGGCAGCGGCTGCGGCAAGACCGTGGAATACCTGACAGACGTCCTTGGTATGCAGTCGTCTGGCATCGATATATCCGAGCACCTGGCTGTCAAAGCGAAGAGGCTTAACAGCAATCTGGAAGTGGTGATTGGAGACGTTTGCCGGCTTCCTTATGCCGATGCTTCGATGAATGGTGTAATCTGCGAGTGTGTTTTCAACCTTCTGGAAGATAGGACGTTAGCTCTGGCGCAGATGCACCGGGTGCTTGCCCAGAGAGGGAAACTGATTATCAGCGACCTGTACTTGAGAGATAAGAAGGGAGAATTCTCCGGCCTGCCTATAGCTACGTGCATCAACGGTATCACCACAAGGGAAAATACGATTCAAGAAGTCACAGCGGCCGGATTTCAACTCATCGAGTGGCAGGACGAGACGCAGGTTTACAAAGAATTCGTCGCCGGACTTATAATTAAATACGGATCGATGGGCATATTCTGGGAATCGCTGGTGGGCTCTTGCGATAAAGCATGCAGCATACAAAACGAACTCAGGAACGTGAGGATCGGATATTACCTGTCTGTGTGGAAGAAATCTCAAGTCGATAAATGATGCTGACAGAAGATGAAAGGGGACAATAATGGCACCTGATAAACCTGACCCCAAACACAATTTCTCCGCGCTCTTTGACGAGAGAGTCAAGGATATCCTCACCTCGGAAGAGGAGCGGGAGCGGCTGGGCGAGTTGGCATATGATTACTATAGGAAATCCTTCGGCTGCTCTCAATCTATATTTCAGGCCTTCCAGGATGTCCTCGAGATCAGGGACGACTTCTGGTTCAAAGCCGTGGGAGGGCTTCAGGGAGGGGGAGGCTGTGGGTTGACCTGCGGCGCTCTGACCATGGGTTTTGTACTCATCAACGCCAGAACAGGGCGGTCCAGCATCGACCAGGGCCTGGAGGCTATCCTGCCTGCCTTTGCTCCGTGCCACGAGCTGGCACAGTGGTTCAAGTCGATGTTTAAAAGCAACACCTGCTCCGAGATCACAGGGCTTAACTGGTTCGACATGAACGAGGTCGCCACGCACTACATGAGTAATAAAGGAGAGGAAACCCGGGAGAAGTGCGCCAAGCTTACGGGAGCCACGGCCGTCAAGGTGGCGGAGATCCTGAGCAAGTTGTGATACTGATGGGTCATTGACAATCGTTCATCAAAATAAAAGTAATGATGGGATGGAACTATCAAATAGTACTTAAGAAACATGCCGATATAGCGTTTTATGGAGAAAGCTATGGACTTCAAGTCGATAGATTGGAATGCCATGTGGCAACAAGAATCAAGACACTCTCACCTGAAAGACAACTCGTCACAGCAGGAACTATGGAACAGGAGAGCGGATCGATTCGGTAAAAAGGTTAACCACGTTAAGGATGGCGAGACAAGGGATAAGGATGATTATATCTACCAAATGCTGGAACGAATTGAAATCAGGCCCGGGTGGACGGTGCTTGATATCGGCTGCGGGCCGGGTACGCTCACTATTCCTCTAGCGAAGAAGGCAGCGAGTGTCACTGCACTCGATATTTCTTCGGAGATGCTGAAACGATTGAGGTCCGATGCCGAAAGCAGCGGCTTAAGCAACATCCAATACCTGAACTCTTCCTGGCAGGACGCCTTTGCCAACAAGCAGGTAGGCAATCATGATGTCGTAGTAGCTTCACGCTCGCTGAGCTCGGGTGATATGAAAGAAGCTCTATCAAATATAGTTGCCATCACTAGACAGGCGGCTTTTCTCACTTCCCCAATCGTGCATCTTCCTTTTGACTGGGAAGCCTATAAGGCAATAGGCAGATACGGTAAAGGGCATGCGCGATATATTTACATTTACAATATGCTTTTTCAGATGGGCATCCAAGCTAACGTCGAGATTCTCTACTGCAAGGTCAAAGCTCAGTTCTCGAGTGTTGAAGAAGCTATAGATGATCTACAATGGCGAACCGATCCCTTTAGCACCGATGAAAAAAAGAAGCTGCGAGAATTTCTGAAGAGTAAATTCGTCGAAGAACAAGACTCGTCTGTCTTTACTCACGAAGGGCAGTCGAAATGGGCTCTCATCTGGTGGCGGAAAGAAAATCAAGAGTAAAAAAGGGGGAAGCATTAATGCTTCCCCCTTCTCAATAATGCGTTAAGCAGAACTCCTGTCTTTCAGCAGCTAATTACCAAGCCTCAGTAAAAGCCGTGTTCGAGTACAGGTATTCAACCTTTTCCTTGTGTTTGAGCTCCTCTTGGGCCATTGTAAGCAGCATGTCCTTGACCTCACCTTTTGGCTGCGCTTCTGCAAGCGCGTTATAGAAATTGTGTGAGTTGAGTTCGCGATGGGCGGCGATTAGATACACGTCCTTGGATTTCAGATCGCCTTTAATATCCGGCTTTTCGTTGTATTCGGCCACCTTGTAATCGACGGTATCCTCCATTTTCAACGCGCTCTTATTCTTTCCGTCCCGATATGAAACGAGAAAATCCTTGTGTTTCTTCTCCTCCCCTGCCATAAAAGTCAGGGCTTCTTTGGCCTCTTTATCCTTCACCTTTTTCGCGAGATCGGTATAGAACAGCCTAGCATCTTCTTCATTCTGGATGGCTTTTCCGATGATGTCACCAAGTTTGCTTTTCATGATTAACCTCCTCCTTTGCCATGTAGTTCTTAAATACCATCCGGCGTCCAGTCGTTACAGGCTGGGCGCCGGATAAATCACGCTTTATCGAATTTTTTAAATGGCTGCGCTACTTCTTCGCTTTCTCCACCTTAACAGCGCAGGCTTTGTATTCCGCGGTCTTGGTATCAGGATCGAACACATTGTTCGTCAGCCAATTCGCATTGCCGTCGCGGAAATGGAAAGCCATCCACACTAGGCCCGGCGGAATCTGCTCCGTCACCCTTGCTTTTACTTTTACGGATCCGCGTCGTGACGAGACAATCACATACTCGTTATTCTTCACACCTAGCTTCGCTGCGTCGGCAGGTGAGATATCAGCCGTCTCCTCCGAAAGTATCTTGTCCAATCCGGTGCGCATCGTCTGCGTACGCGAATGATAATGATAGAGCCTTCTACCCGTGCTGAGCACGAACGGGTACTCTTTATCCTCAACCTCGGCCGGCGGCGTCCACTCGATGCCCTTGAAAGCGCCCTTGCCGCGCGAGAACTTTCCATCCTTGTGCAGGAACTTTGTCCCCGGATGTTCTACATTGGGGCAGGGCCACTGCAGTCCGTCACCTTCAATCCTTGAGTACTTAATCCCGCCGTATGCCGGAGCCAGGACGGATACTTCATTATCCCATATCTCCTGGGCGCTGTTGGACTCCCAATTGTGACCCATCCTCTTAGCTATCTCTTTGAATATCCACCAATTCGGCTTAGCCTGTCCCGGAGGGCTCTTGACCTTGCGAACGCGATTGACCCTGCGCTCGCTGCTGGTGAATGTGCCATCGTCCTCCGACCATGCCGCCGCCGGGAAGATTACGTCGGCAAACCTTGTCGTTTCCGTCGGGAAGATATCGTTACACACTATGAACTCCGCCGACTCCAGCTCATGCTCTACATGCTTTATATTCGGCTCCGTGTTCGCCAGGTTCTCGCCGAAAATGTAGAATGCCCTGACCTTCTTCGTGGGTAGTCCGGCCATCATATCCGGGATCATGAGCCCCGGCTTGTCCGGTAAGGACGCAACGCCCCAAGCTTTCTGGAACTTCTCTCTTATCGCGGGGTCCGTGACGCCCTGGTATCCCGGGAAAACCACCGGCAGGGCGCCCATGTCGCACGCGCCCTGAACGTTGTTCTGTCCGCGCAGCGGGTTGACGCCGCCGCACTCGACCCCCATGTTACCCAGCAGCATCTGAAGGTTGGCTGTCGACATAACATTATTCTTGCCGCAGGTATGTTCGGTTATACCGAGCGTATAGCACAGCATGCCTGGCTTAACCTTTGCCATCGTACGAGCGATTTCCTGAATAGTCTCGACAGGCACACCCGATATCTCGGAGGCACGCTCAACAGGATATTCCATGACCTTGGCTTTCAGGTCATCGAAATTCTCGCAGTTCTCACTAACGAATTTCTTGTCGTACAGGTCCTCCGCGATAAGAACATTCATTAGACCGTTAAGGAAGGCCACATCCGAACCAACCTTTATCTGGGCATAGATATCGGCCCTGTCCGCCAGAGGCTGTTTGCGCGGGTCGGCCACTATTAACTTGGCGCCTTTCTTGACCCCGCGCTTGAGGAAGTACGATGCAACCGGGTGTGCTTCCGTCATATTGGTGCCGATGCAGAATATCAGTTTTGCTCTTTCAAGCTCGTTGAATGAGTTGGTCATTGCGCCTGAGCCGAACGCGGCCGCCAGACCGGCGACCGTAGGGGCGTGTCAGGTACGTGCGCAATGATCGATGTTATTAGTGCCGATAACCGATCGGAAGAGCTTCTGCATTTGATAAGAATCTTCATTGATGCTTCTGGCGCAGCTCACTCCGGCTATGGCGTCCGGGCCCGATTCCTTTATTATCTCCTTAAACTTATTAGCTACGATATCGAGGGCTTCTTCCCAGGCAGCCTCCCTGAATTTACCGTTTTCTTTAACCAAGGGAGACGTTAACCTGTCCTCTGAATAAATGAAGTCGTAGCCGAAGCGCCCTTTAACGCAAAGCTGACCCTTGTTTGGAGAGCCATCCTCCACACCGGTGACCTTAACGATCTGCTCGCCTTTGGTATGCAGGTCAAGTTGACACCCGACTCCGCAGTAGGGGCAGGTGGTGCGTATCTTCTTGATCTCCCATGCCCGCGCCTTACCGATAGACTTCTTCTCGATGAGCGCGCCCACCGGGCACATCTGAACGCATTCGCCGCACTGCACGCATGTCGACTCGCCCATGGGTTTGTTCGTATCAAATACGATGGCGGTTCCATGCCCGCGGCTGCCGAAATCGAGCACCTCGTTAACAACGGTATTGTTGCATCCGGCGACGCAGCGCCCGCATGAGATACATTTGCTGCGTTCCACCTGAATAAAGGCCGAGCTATCGTCCGTATCCGTCACTATATCGGCATACTGGATGCTCGGATGCTCGATATGCAGATAGTAAGCCGCATTCTGCAATTCGCAATTGCCGTTCTTTTCGCATGAAATACAATCGTGTTTGCCTGTGGATAAGAGCAGGTCGACGACCAGACGCTGGGCGTTCAATACGGTCTCCGAGTTGGTTACAACCTTCATGCCGTCCTTCGCCTCAACGGAACAGGTAGTCTGTAATCCACGCATGCCCTCAATCTCGGCAACGCATACACGGCACTTGCCGGCAACGCCGGTCCTTTCGTGGTAGCACAGAGATGGGATATAAATCCCGTTGTCCCTGGCCGCCTGAAGCACCGTCTGTCCTTCCTTTGCTTCACAAGTTATCCCATTGATTGTGATCTTCATCGTTTATTCTCCTCGCTATATGATAAATAAACTCAATTCGCGCTAATCTTTAAATCAGCGCTTCGAACTCGTCGCGGAATTTAGTAACCATCGCGCCAATCGGAACAGAGAATGCCTCGCCGGTAGGACAGAGGCTTAATCCTCCCCGCACCGTATTGGTTATCTTGATGATGTTATCGATATCCTTAGATGTCCCGTTGCCGGCAAGTATCTTCTTCAGTATTTTCACCAGCATGTACGAACCTTCCTTGCACGGCACGCACTTGCCGCACGACTCATGCGCATAGAACTTCGCCGTACGGAGGGCTAGCTCTGGAATAGAGAAATCATCGCTGATAACCATGATCCCGCCCGAGCCAAGGCCGGTGCCTTTCTTGGCGCAGGAATCAAAATCCATCTTCAAATCTTTTAGCTCTTCCGCCTTCATGATCGCGACCGACAGTCCGCCTACTATAGCGGCTTTCAGTGTTCCTTTGACGCCGCCGGCGGCTTTAATGAGTTCATTGAAAGAAACCCCCATGGGATACTCGTAAACGCCCGGTTTGTTCACGCACCCGCTGATGCCGAACAGCTTAAATCCGTAATTATTTTCGGATCCCAATTTCTTGAATTCCGCGGCCCCTTTATCCACGATAAACGGAACGCTTGCCAGCGTCTCAACATTGTTAACTATGGTGGGAGAATTATATACACCCGAGACTGCGGGGAAGGGAGGACGTATGCGGGGCTGTCCGCGCTTGCCTTCCAGGGATTCGATAAGCGCCGTCTCTTCACCGCAGACATACGAACCCGCGCCTCGATGCACGATTATATTTAAATCGGAAAGCTGGCCGTCTTTCTTGGCCTCCGCAATCGCCTTCTCCAGGATATCGGCAATCCATCCGAACTCACCGCGTATATAGATAAAGGCTGTTTTTGCGCCGATGGCCAGCGCCGAAATCGCCATACCCTCGATTAGCAGATGGGGATCGTATTCCATGATCTGTCTGTCTTTAAACGTCCCCGGCTCCCCTTCGTCGGCATTGCAGATAAGATATACGGGCTTGCCTGTATCTTTCGCCAGGAAGCTCCACTTCATTCCCGCCGGGAATCCGGCGCCGCCGCGCCCCCGCAAACCGGCGTCCTTAACCTCTTTAAGGATATCCTCCGGCTTCATCTTCTTTGCCTTGGCCAGGGTTTGATATGCGCCATTGGCTTTAGCCGTTTTTATCGAGGTGGCGTCTTTTACACCCCTGTTCTTCAGAAGAACGTTGCAAACCGTCCCGAAGTGCGAATCATCCTTCCGTTCCGGCATCACATCTTTGCGTAATGATTTGATAAGCTGGTCCACCTTTGTGGTAGTCATGTTCTCATAGTACACGTCGTTGACCTGAATCACGGGACAGGTACCGCATGATCCCAGACACTCAACCTCGCTAATAGTGAATAATCCGTCATCGGTAGTTTCACCGGCTTTAATTCCAAGGACTTTTTCGAGATGGGCTAAAATGTCTTTTGCACCTGCTAATACGCCCGGTATATTGGTATCAACCTGCAGGTGATATTTCCCGATTTTTTTATCGACGTTGAACATCGAATAGTAAGTCGCTACACCATAGACCTTGCCGACAGGGACATCAAACAGTGCCGCAACGTCATGAATGTCCTTCATGTTTAGCACATTGCCGTGATTCCGCTGAACCAGGCTCAACGCCGGCAAGAGCGCCGAATATTTGCTGGGATAGCTCTCCTTCAGCCTTTCGATTTCGTTTACTGCCTGCTTAGCTATCATGATATATCTACTCTCCTTAACAGTTCTGACTGCCGTTGGCACTAAATCAGGAAATACATCGTTGTCGTTGAATTATCGGATATCATCTTACTATCGCGATGACAGATAATGTCTATTCCAATGCATCGATCCTGAAAAAGTTCCTTTGAATCTCCTAAATCGAGGTAGTTGCAATTGGAATAAAAAAAGCACCTCATTTTAAAGAGGCGCTATATAACAACAAAAACAAAACTCAGCCTTCCTTTCCACAACGGGGGGTGCAAGCGTTTCCATCTGCACCGAATGGCTGTCTGCCATGCCGCTTAACGGTTTAGTACAGACAACTCGGATTGCTTTGTAATAAACTTTCATAATTTTAACATGAACTGAGGACTAGAGTCAATTTTGGAAGCTAAAATGGTTGAAGGCGGAAAGCAGGGCAAGCTTCCGCCTTCAACGGCAGGTTTATAAGGGTCCATATTCAATTTTGGCCAAATTAAAAAGCGCCTCATTGGGATGAGGCGCTCAAATACAAATAAAAGTATCGGCAGCTCTCCTTTCCGCAATGGGGGGTGCAGACGTTTCCATCTGCGCCGTATCGGTCGCCTGCCGTGCCTTTCTATCGGTTTAGGCCGGGCAACTCGGATAGCTTTTTAATAAACCGCCGTGATTTTAGCACGACGTAAATGGGGGTGTCAACTCTCGGATACGCGACTTGACAAAGATTTAAATGCCTGTAGAATGATTTAAACCATCTGCCGTAGATTAGTTTGAGAAAGGGGGCGTATCGTGGACGACATTAATATTTGGACCCTCGTAATCGGTATTCTCAGCATCCTGTTCGGCATACTGGTTATAGTGAAGCCGAAGATAATCGCCTGGGTGGTGGGCATCTACTTTATTGTCATAGGGGTTCTCTGGGTAATTAACGCGTTCTGATCGGAGATAGCAAGTAGCGGGTTACACTTCGTTAAACCCACCCCACACGATTTATAGGTTGTCGCGCTTGACGCCCTTGATATACTCGATGGCCTCGGCGACGACGAAGAGCGAGCCGGTCACGCATATCAGGTCGTGCGGCCACGCGTTTTGCAGCGCCTGACCGACGGCATCCGTCACGTTCGAGAAATAAGAAGCCTTGCGATCCAGCTTCTCTATCTCGTTGAGGATGGTGTTCACGGGCAGGGCGCGGGGATGCATCGATTTAGTGGCGATTATCTTGTTCGCCAGAGGCATAAGCTCCAGCAGCATGCCGTCGATGTCCTTATCGGATGAAGCCCCGATGACCAGTATCATATCGTCGTAGCGTATGTATTCCTCTATCGCCTCGCGCAGGCGCCGCGCCGAGTCCGCGTTGTGCGCTCCGTCGACGAGGACGATGGGCTCGTCCTTAATAATCTCCAGCCGCCCCGGCCAGCGCACGTTGGCCAGCCCCCTGAATATCGACTCGTAGTCAACGCCCATGACTTCCAGCGCGGTTACCGCCACGGCCGCGTTCTCAATCTGGTGGTTGCCCAGCAGCGAGATGCCATATCGAAGAGAGCCCTTGGGAGTCGTGACCTCGAACTCCTGGCCTCTGGTGTTGAAATCGAGCCTGCGCCATTTCACGTCGCCGCCCGTGTTTATGAGCCTGTTCCTGAGCCGCGCTGCCGTTTCCTTTATCACCGCCGCGGCGTTGGGGTTCTGCGGCGCGCTGATGACGATGGCGCCCGGCTTGATGATGCCGGCCTTCTCCCGCGCTATCTCGGCCACGGTGCGGCCCAGTATCTCGGTGTGGTCCATGCTTATCGGAGTGATGACGCAGACCTCGGGTCTGGCGACGTTGGTCGCATCGAGGCGTCCGCCGAGCCCGGTCTCCAGCACCAGGAAATCGACATTACGTTTCTTGAAATATACAAAGGCCGCGACGGTCAGCACCTCGAATGTGGTCAGTCTTCCAAAAGTCGACTGGTTGTTGACCTCGTCCGCGTGCGGCTTGATAGCTTCGATCGTCGATGCGAAATCGTCTTCGCTTATCATCTCTCCGTCGATACGGATACGCTCGCGGAAGGTGTGCAGGTGCGGCGAGGTGTAGAGCCCGGTGCGGCGGCCCGCGGCGGTCAGCGCGAAAGCGATCATTGCAGAGGTACTTCCCTTGCCCTTGGTGCCGGCGATATGCACCGTGCGCGGGCCCAGGTGCGGATCGCCCAGGCGGCGCAGAAGCTCCTCCACGCGCCGCAGGTCGAAGTTGGCGGCGGTGTAGGATGAGGCGGGGAGCTTCTCGTAGTCGGTAAAGCTGAGGATGTATTTCAGGGCCTCGCGGTAAGTCATGGGGGATATTATAGCATCGTTGTCAAGAAATAGATGCAGGGATCAACCCCCTGTCTGGTACAATCCCCCTTAGTCCCCCTTTCGTAAAGGGGGGTTTATTCACTGGGTAGGGGCGATCCTTGTGACCGCCCGCCGTGGGCGTATCGCGATACGCCCCTACATAAAACGCCGATAGGAAAAACAACCCTTTTACCACATTGGGGTTTGCCGTCGGCCCCTTGCTAATGTGACGATAAAAGTGTACAATTTGCCTATCCCGTTTCTATCGTAATAATCCCGTAACAATTCACTGATGTAATGGAATGAAATGTATAAGGATGAACTGAGCGTTCATGTAGCGGTTGCGGCAGTTCCGGACGATATAACATATAAGTTGGGGTAGACGCTTGCGTCTACTTTTTTGTTTTGTCCCTTTAAGAGGCCTTTATGAAAGTTAGCGCATCGGACATAAAGAAAGAGATAAGTAAATACCCCGATAAGAAGGGCATCCTTATACCGGTTCTGCAGGACATACAGGCCAAGTACGGCTACGTGCCGGGCGAAGCAGTATCGCTGATAGCGGAAGAGTTGTCGATTTACCCCATCGATATTTACGGAGTGCTTACCTTCTACGCGCAGTTTCATCTCACCCCGCGCGGCAAGCATATCATCACGGTGTGTCAGGGAACGGCCTGCCACGTGATGGGCGGAAAGGCCATACTCGACTACATCGCCGGTCTGCTGGACGTGACCGTGGGAGAGACGACGAAGGACGGCATGTTCACTCTGGAACGAGTGGCCTGCCTCGGCTGCTGCGGCATGGCCCCGGTGGTGATGATCGACAACGAATTTTACGGCGGCTGTACGATTCAGAGCGTGGAGAAACTTATCGATAAGTATCGGCAAGCGGTGACCAAATAATGAGCACAAAAATTCTCATATGCATGGGAACCAGCGGCATCTCGGCCGGCGCCCGCGAGGTGGCGGAGCTGTTCAGGAAAGAGCTGGAACGCCACAACCTGAGCGAGAAATGTAAGATAATCAAGACCGGTGACCGGGGCCTGTTTCGCGACGTGCTGGTCGATATCATCACCCCCGAACTGGGCAGGCTGACCTATGAATGCATCAAGCCCAAGGACGTGCCGTTTATAGTCGAGAACCACCTTCTTAACAGCGATCCTGTACATACGCTCCTTGCGGGCAGTGACTACGAACAGTTCTTCGCCAGGCAGATGCGTATCGTTCTGAAGAACTGCGGCGAGATCGACCCTGAGGATATAGACGACTACATAGCGCACGGCGGATACATGGCGCTCAAGAAGGCTGTCAATATGACGCCGGAGCAGGTGATAGAAGAGATCAAGAACTCGGGTCTTCGCGGCAGGGGCGGCGCCGGATTCCCCACGGGCAGAAAGTGGGACTTCGCCAGGAGCGCCAAGGGCAATGAGAAGTACCTGATATGCAACGCGGACGAGGGCGACCCGGGCGCATTCATGGACCGCAGCATACTCGAGGGCGACCCGCAGGCGGTCATCGAGGGAATGATCATAGCCGCTTACGCCATCGGCGCATCGCAGGGCTTTATCTACTGCCGCGAGGAATACCCGCTGGCGCTGGAACGGCTGGATATCTCCATCGCGCAGGCCAGGCAGAAAGGCTATCTGGGGAAGAACATTCTAAACACAAAACACTCGTTCGATATCACGGTCAAGCGCGGCGCCGGAGCCTTCGTCTGCGGCGAGGAGACGGCATTGATCGCCTCGATCGAGGGGCACAGAGGAATGCCGCGGCCAAGGCCGCCTTTCCCCGTTGAGAAAGGCTTGTGGGACAAGCCCACCGTGATAAATAACGTGGAGACGCTGGCCAACATAAGCCACATAATTAATAAAGGGGCGGAGTGGTTCAGCTCAATAGGAACGCAGTACAGCAAGGGTACCAAGGTTTTCGCCCTGGCCGGCAAGGTGAAAAACACCGGGCTTGTCGAGGTGCCCATGGGCACGCCGATACACGATCTAATTTACGGTGCGGGCGGCGGCATGCTCAAGAAAAAGGTGCCGCTCAAGGCGGTGCAGATAGGCGGCCCTTCGGGAGGATGCATACCGGCATCGCTCCTCGATACGCCCATCGATTACGTGACGATAACTCAGACCGGCGCCATCATGGGCTCGGGCGGCTTCGTCGTCATGGACGAGAAGACCTGCATGGTTGACATCGCGCGCTATTTCCTCTCGTTCACCGTGGCCGAGTCCTGCGGAAAATGCGTCCCCTGCCGCGTGGGGCTAAAGCGATTACTGGAGGTGCTGGAGGAAATCACGGAGGGCCGCGGCAAGGAGGAACACATCACCTTCCTCAGGGAGATGGGAACCAGCATCAAAGAGTCGGCGCTCTGCGGCCTGGGCAACAGCGCCCCGAACCCCGCCTTGACCACAATACGGTATTTCATGGACGAATACCTTGAGCATATCCGCGACCACAGGTGCCCGGCGCATGTGTGCACGGCGCTGACGAAATTCAAGGTAATTGAAGAGGCCTGTACCAAGTGCGGCCAGTGCTCCAGGGTCTGTCCCGCGGGAGCGATCCGGTGGCAGAAGAAGGAGTTCGCCCGTATCGATAACGATAAATGTATCAAATGCAAGGCATGCATCGATGCCTGCGATTTCAAGGCTATAGAATGATCAAATTATTCATAGACGGAACCGAAGTAAAGGTGGCCGAGGGCAAGACCATACTTGAGGCCGCATTCAAGGCCGGCATCTACATTCCCAACCTGTGCTACCACCCCGAGCTGCCCCCCCTCGGCGCCTGCCGCCTGTGCCTGGTAGAGATAGAGCACATCCCGGGATACCACCCCGCATGCACCACCAAGGCCCAGGAGGGCATGATAGTCCAGACAAACACGCCTAAACTGCGACACCTGAGGAAGGATATCATCTGGCTGATATTGAGCGAATACCGGGGGGAACTGGAGGAGGGCTCGCCGCTAAAAAAGGTCGTTGATTACGTGGGCGTGAGCGACCTGTTCCCCGTATTCAAGCCGCAGCCGGGCCGGTTCAAGATAACGCTCGACGAGCCGCTGTTCATACGCGATCCCAACCTGTGTATCCTGTGCGAGCGCTGCATCCGCATGTGCCAGGAGGTGCGCGGCGTGGGGGCCATCGGGCTCATCAACCGCGGCATCGACACCTACGTGGGCACATCATACGGACAGAGGCTGGAGGACGCCGCGTGCAGGTTCTGCGAGGCCTGCGTGGAGGTCTGCCCATCGGGAGCGCTCAAAGACAAGAAACATTTCAGCGCAGACGACCGCGAGAAGGTTTTGCTTCCTTGCAGCAACACCTGCCCCGCAGGTATAGACATCCCGCGCTACGTCAGACTCATCGCCGAGGGCCGGTTCCAGGATGCGCTTGAGGTCATCCGCGAAACGGTGCCCTTCCCCCACACTCTGGGCTGCGTCTGCCACCACCCCTGCGAGGAGGTCTGCCGCAGATGCGAGCTGAACAATCCGATAGCAATCAGGGCGTTGAAACGTTTTGCCGCCGAGCAGGACAGCGGGCGCTGGCGCTCCAAGGTCAAGATAGCGCCCGATACCGGAAAGAAAGTTGCGATAGTCGGATCAGGCCCCGCCGGCCTGACCGCGGCCTGGTTCCTGCGCACCCTGGGTCATGAAGTAACCGTATTCGAGAGGCTGCCCGCAGCCGGAGGCATGATGCGCACCGGAATACCGGAATACCGCCTGCCGCGAAACATCCTCGACGGTGAGATAAAGGCTATCGAGGACATCGGTGTGAACATTCAGCTTAATACCAAGGTCAGATCGATAGACAGCCTTTTCGATAAAGGATTCCACGCCGTTTTTCTGGCCATGGGCGCCCCCAACGGCACAAAGATGGGCATCGCCGGCGAGGAAGACCCGCGCGTTCTCGACGGCATATCCGTGCTGAAGGCGATAAATCTGAAGGACAAGGTCGACCTGGGCGAGGAGATCGCCGTTGTCGGCGGCGGCAACGTCGCAATCGATGTCGCCAGGTGCGCGCTGAGGATCGGCGTGAAGAAGGTCACCATGCTCTACCGCCGCACGCGCAGCGAGATGCCGGCCAATGACGAGGAGATCGCGGAAGCCGTGAGCGAGGGCATAAAGATCAGCTACCTGGTGGCGCCGCAGAAGGTGCTGTCCGGCGGCGATAAGCTCTCCGTGGAGTGCATCCGCATGAAGCTGGGCGAGCCCGACGCCAGCGGCCGTGCGCGGCCGATACCCATCGAAGGAAGCGAGTTCGTCATTGAGGTTGACAGGTTGATAGCAGCCATCGGCCAGGCGTCCGACGTGCCAATGGGCTTCTCTATAGCAATGAAGAAGGGCTGCATCGTCGCGGACGAAAAAACGCTGGTCTCGTCGCGGAAGGACGTTTTCGCCGGCGGCGATATCGTTAGCGGGCCGGCCTCCGTCATCGAGGCCATTCAAGCGGGCAGGATAGCCGCCGCCTCAATCGATAAATACCTGGGCGGCAAGGGCAAGATCGACCAGAAGCTGGCCCCTTCCGACAACAACTTCTCCTGCCTGGGACGCGAAGAAGGTTTCGCCTACAAGAAGCGCGTGGAGAGGCCGGTGACGCCGGCAAAAGAACGCCTGCGCGGATTCATTCAAGAGGAAGGCAGCCTCACCCTCGATCAGGCCGTAACCGAGGCCGGACGCTGCATGCAGTGCCAGCTGCGACTGAAGATAGTCCACGCGCCGCTGCCGGGCCAGATGCCGGAACGGGATACGGAGCTGCCGCCAACGCCGGGCACCACCGTACCGCTGTAAGCGCCGCCACACAATCCAGCTTCCGCAGTAGCATCGTATTTGATGGGATGAAAACCGTTGTGCGAATCTACGGATATTGACTTTGCTCAATCGATATTTCAGCGAGAATGAAAAACGGATTGACACGCGCCCGATATTCATATAGAGTAGAAAAACTTTAGCTAGAGGTCGCCCATGGTAAAAATCATTTATATCCTGTGGACACCCAAAGGCCAGCCCAGGCAAATAACAAGAGAGCTTCTGCTGGAAAAGATTCAGCCCAGGCTCTACGATGCCGGCGTGAAAAAGCTCACCATGTACATCGCCGACGAGTTCTCCAACGTGCGCTCCTCCGCGCCGAAACTCTATAAGGGGCCTGAGATAAGCGCCGAGCTGTCCCTGTGGGTCGATGATATCGCGCGGCATCAGGATATCGAGATGATACTTCAGTCGGGCTTTTTCACGTATGCGGCATATGAGGTGGAAGAATCTATCTATACGGAGTACGGCGGAAACAAGCACTTCCGCAAACGCGACTGGCCCGACGGGCAGAGGTCGCCGGTTCTCATGGCCATAACGCTGATGGAGCGTCCCAAAAAGCTGCCGCGCGAAGAGTGGATAAAACGCTGGCACGGCACGCAGTCGCCCGTATCGGAGGCCATGCAGCCGCGCGCCCGCTACATCCGCAATGTCGTCCTGAAAGCACTGACTCCCGACGCGCCGCCGTTCGAGGGCATAGTTGAAGAGGCATGGCCATCCGTTAAGCACTACACCAACCCGTTACTGTTCTACGGCGCCGGAAAATCGAACGTCTTCAAGCTGGCCGCGAACATGTACCGCATGCTGCGCAGCGTTTCGTCCTTCCTTGAAATTTCCAAGATACGTTCCTCGACAATGAGCGAATACATATTGAAAAGCTAAAAGAACCCCGGCTTAGCTATCGAATCGAAGTCTAGAAGCAAAATCGAGTCCGATAAATGATTACGCACCTACATTCCAGAAGAGCGGTTCCTCAGCAGCGATTCAATTTCATTATCACCTATATGAGTAATTTTATGTTATCTTTATATAGTGCTTGCCAATTTGTCAGATAATGGCTAGAATACCTTGCGTAATGTTGAGGCTGGCCTCGCTTTTTTCGGCCGAGTGCACGGGGCTTGCCCTTCCAAAGGAGGATAAATGGCTTCAAAGAAAGGTAATGAGCGATGGGATGCTGAAGTAGACGTTATTGTAGTCGGCTTTGGCGGAGCGGGCGCCTGCGCCGCGCTGGAGGCCGCACAGCAGGGATCCTCGGTGCTGGTGCTGGACCGCTTTCACGGAGGCGGAGCCACCGCCGCCAGCGGCGCCATCATATACGCCGGGGGCGGCACGCCTTACCAGAAGGCGGCGGGCTTCGAGGATACAGTTGATGAGATGTATAAGTACCTGAAGCAGGAGGTCGGCGAGGGCGTCATGTCGGACGAGACGCTGCGGCGTCTCTGCGAGAACTCCGCGGCTGACCTTCAGTGGCTCGCCGATGCCGGCGTCCCCTTTGAAGGATCGATGTGCCCGTTTAAAACCTCCTATCCCACCGATAAGTATTACCTGTACTTCTCCGGGAGCGAGAACAACGGCGCCTACAAGGCCAAAGCAAAGCCCGCGCCGCGCGGCCACCGCGCCAAAGGGCCGGGAATATCCGGCCTGACGCTGTTCCATAGCATGGAGAAAGCAGTGCGCAAGAGCGATAAGGTTCAGGTGCGCTGCCAGACCCAGATTTTGAAGCTCATCCAGGCGGAGGACGGACGTGTCATCGGAGTAGAAGGCCGCTCCATACCGTCAAGCTCTATCATATTGAGAAGATTTCATGGCGGCATCACCTGGATCAACGCCAAGCTCAACACTTATATGCCGCCGCTGGCGAGCCTGCTTAATGGTCTGGCCAACGGCATTATGAAGTTGCGCGCACGCCCCTACCGAGCTCTTGCGCGCAAGGGCGTGATCCTGTCTGCAGGTGGTTTCATTTTCAATAAAAACAGGGTTCATGAGTGCAACGATATCTTCTGCCAATGCCTGCCTTTAGGCACCTACGCCGACGACGGCTCCGGTATCGCGCTCGGAGAGAGCGTGGGTGGGATAACATCGCACATGGACAGGATGTCGGCATGGCGATTCTACGTGCCCCCGGAGGCGCTGATGCAGGGGGTGCTGGTCAACAAGCAGGGGGAGCGCATCTGCAGCGAGGACCTCTATGGCGGCAAGCAGGGCGATTACATAGTGACCAAAGGCTGCGGCAAGGCATACCTAATCATCGACAGTAAAACCTTCAAGGAAGCCAAGAGCCATTTCGGCGATCAGTGCGCCTTCTTCCAGAAGCTGACCATGATGCCCATGCTGCTCATGAGCCGCAAGAAGGCTCATTCATTTGAGAAACTGGCAAAGAAGCTTGGCGTATCCGCGGAAGGACTTGCGGCCACGATGAAACAGTATAACGAGACCGCGAAGAAGGGCGATCCGGATCCGCTGGGTAAGCTGCAGAAGCGTTTCGTGCCGCAGGACACGCCTCCGTTCTACGCGCTGGACTGCTCCCTTTCCGGTTTCTCGGCCACGCTCACCAAGGGCGGCATTCCAACTGCAGCAATTACGCTGGGAGGACTCGTTGTCAACGAGCAGACGGGACAGGTCAAGAAAGCGGACGGTTCATCTATAGAAGGATTGTACGCCGCCGGGCGCAACGCGGTAGGGCTCTGCTCAAACTACTACTTCGCCAGCGGCTCATCCATAGCGGACTGCGTGTTCGCGGGACGCCGCGCCGGCAACCATGCGGCAAAACAGCAGGCTAAATAAAATCGACTTATCGTATAACTAAATGGCAAAGGGGCGAACCAATGGTTCGCCCCTTCTCTTTTGATCGTCATTCCGGCGAAGGCCGGAACCCATGGAGGGCGAGACGACCTCGCCCCTACACGCTACTCACTATTCACTAGGGTTCCCTACCCCCTCCCCGCCTGCCTGTCCTCCAGGTGCTGTCGGTAAATAAGCGGCGCCACCCTTAATGCCGAATCGACGGCCTGCTGCGAGCCCATGAAGGCTGTGCTACCCGCGTCGAAGCCAACGTAGAACAACCCCGGTATCGGCGATTTAGCCGAAGGCTTGTACTTGCCGCACTGGCCTATCGTCACGCACAGGCCGCACGCCTCCCCTCCCTGCGCCGGCAGAACCTGGTCGCGGCTCATGGCTGATACCTGCGCCGGGCCCGAATAAGGGCCCTTCGATTCGATGAACGGCACGATCTCCGGGAACATCTCGGCCATCTGCTGATCGTTCTTTTTCCACAGAGCGGCTATGGTTTTATCCGACGGGTCGGGAGAGCACGGCGTGCCGAATACAACGACCTGCTTGCCCTCCGGCCCCATAGCCGGGTCATAATTAGTAGGCACGATCACGGTAACTACCAGGTCGGCGGGCATCTTGCCGCTCCTCACCGCGTCCTGGCGCTCCATGTCCCACCAGGCATCTTCCGACCATACCTGGTACAGTCCGTATTTGAGCACGGGCTTGCTCAGAACATAATGGCAGCCGGTGAACCCGTTGCTGGGCAGGAGGTTCTTTATATAATCGATGTAGCTTTTGTCGTAATAACGCTCCCCGACCAGCTTGAGCACCGTCGGCTGCAAACCGGCGCCGCTCACGATGATCGGCGCCCTGTATACGGCATCTTTTGCGACGACTCCGACCGCGCGCCCGTCCTCTATCAGTATCTTCTCGACGCGTGTCTTATTCTTTATATGACCGCCGCAATCTTTCAATACCCCGGCGATATTCTGAGACATGCGTCCGTAGCCGCCGATGGGATATGCGAGCGGCTGAGCCATAAGCCGCTGAAAGGCCTTTATAACCTCCGACATCGGCACCAGGTCGATCAACCCGACGTTAAATGCGTGCGTAAGGAAGGCAAAATACCCGTACAACGCTCGCGGCATGTCGGGATACTGCTCCAGATATTCGCGGACGGTTGTATCATCCAGATCGTTTATCTGGTTGGAAGGCATTAACGCGATCTCGGCCAGCAGCTTCAAGGCGAACTCGCGCTGTTTATCGTTCAGACCCCACTGGTCGAACATTGCGTTGGGATCCGGCAGAACGTACGGGTCCATCTTCGTTACCGTGTGCTGCCACTTCCCTCCGGAACGCCTGTACAGCATCTCGATATCCTTCACGGAAACCCTGAACTTGGACTCTATGCCCAGCGCTTTGAAGGCCTCCAGCCAGGAACCGCCTTGCACCGGCAGCCCTCCGGTGGGCCACAGCTCGGCATGGTACCCTTTTGCCGAGACAGACATCTGCTTGCCGCCAACGTCCCGGTTCTTATCGAGAACCAGCACGCTCAAGCCTTTCTTTGCCAGTAACGCGGCGCAGGTGATACCGCCGGGCCCGGCTCCGATAACGATGACATCATATTTGGACGGCATAGCTACCTCCTTAACGAAGAATAACGACGTTTTCCTCAACCGAACAGCATGTCGCACTATGGAATCAGTGAGAAGTAAGTAAGGATAACAGAGAATGGTATGAGATTGCAATGATGGGATGCTTGATTCGCAGATTCAACCCCCTGCCATACGTTGGTTACCGGGTAGGGGCGAACCTATGTGTTCGCCCGCAGTGGGTAGACACGCAGGTCTGCCCCTACATCCGTCATTCCGGTGAAAACCGGAATCCATATTCCGTAGGGGCTTGATTAATCAAGCCCTTACACGATGACCGAGGTGGGGGATTTATGGGGGTTGGAGATTCAGCATCGTGCCGAACAAACTGGATTGCTTGACTCTATTAGCATATCTTGCTAACATGTTTAAACTGACAAAAGGTCAAGGAAAGGTAAAAGAGCGATGTGTTTTTCCGCACCGGCCAGCCTTGCAGCCAGCGGCGCGCTTGCCATCGGAGGCATAGCTACTCTTAGATTGCAAAAGAGAAAAGCCGATATACCGCTCTCCCTGTTCCCAATAATCTTCGCTGCACACCAGCTCACCGAGGGAATCCTTTGGCTGAGCCTCACAGGCGTCATCTCGGACACGTATAGAGCCGGAGCCATTTACGCCTATGCCTTTATCGCCTTCGTCCTATGGCCCATATTCGTGCCTTTCTCGATGTACATGATAGAGACCGGTCGCATGCGGCGTAAGATCATCCTTCTCTGCCAGCTAGCGGGGCTGTACATCGGGATCGCTTGTCTCGTCGGCATGATCAGACATCCTGTGGAAGCGACAATGATGAGCAGCAGTATCACTTACCACGTCACCGCTCCACCCATGGCGCTGGCCCCCTACCTCATAGCCGTATCTATACCTTTCCTCGTCGCCAGCAACAAGCGTCTGGCCATACTGGGATTCGCACTCCTTGTAGCCTGCGGAACGGCGGCTTACATGTCCTGCTGCAACACCTTCCCCTCGCTGTGGTGCTTCTACGCCGCGATACTGAGCCTGATAGTCTACCTTTACTTCAGATACGAGGCCAAGGCGGCTAAGAAGAACAAGGAACAGCAGCTGCAGCACAGCACATGAATATCTCTCTCCGGTGCAACAGCAGTTTTATCGGACGTGTGACGAGAATAGCTAAGGAAGTGTGTTTTGGACCGTAATCGCGACGATGACGTAAAGCAGCCCGCGGAAGAACCGTTTCACCTCACCGTTCACAGGCAGCAACTGCCATCGAAAGGATATATCGTCGAGGTGCGTCCCGCGGCAGGGTCGTGGACGCCTTTCGTCGCGGCGGTGCCCCTGACGGACAAGCTCAAAGTCAACCTGCGCATCCTCCCCGGCGCTCCCGGGAACCCCCCGTCCGGCGGCGTGCTCAATGGGGCAGGAGAAGGCTTCACCGATGACTGGGCTTTCTGTTTCGCGGATAACGAGGCCACGCCGGAAATGAGCTACTACCTCTACTGCACGGAGCTTCCTTCCAGGCTGTTGTTCGGCGCCAACAAAGGCGAGCAGTTCACGGTGGAGTGGTCGGAATCACCGTAGGGGCGATTCATGAATCGCCCGACATCTCATGCCCCACAAACGATGAGATTGCCGCGTCGCCTTTCCACATACCACAATATCATGGAAGGACTCCTCGCAATGACATATAAAAAGAGGTACAGGAGACAGAGTCTCCTGACGGGGGATTTGGGGGTGTCCCCCATTCTAATAAAATTCCCCCAAGACTGGGGGTTAGGGGGTTGAATCTTCCCATCCTTGTATTTACTCAGATTGTCATGTATACTTGACATATAGTGAATTAATTAAGGTTGCCAGTCCTTCTGCGACCCCCTTGATCTCCCTGAGAAAGAATCTCTCTTCAAGGCCAAGTTACTCAAACGTATTGGATGACCGGAATTCAGTTCACAATTTATTATAGAAGGTCATCCGATGAGCTTTATCGAAAAGACCCTGGCCTGTTACCATTGCGGCGATGTCCCGATATCCGGGACGGAGAACGTTATCAACAGCTCAAGCCTCGCTCGATCCGCTGACATTGGCCTGACTTAGAAAGACAAGGAGACTTAGTGAACTTCGCACAATTCAAACTGGACCCGCGCCTGACGGCGGCGGTCGAACGCGCCGGATATACCGCGCCGACCCCCGTGCAAGAGGCGGCTATCCCCCCGGCGCTGGCCGGACACGACATGATCGGCACGGCGCAGACAGGAACCGGCAAGACGGCTGCGTTCGTCCTGCCGATACTGCAAAAACTTCTCGGCGGGCCGCGCAACCGCACCCGCGCGCTCATCATCGCGCCAACGCGCGAGCTGGCCGAGCAGATACACGAAACGTTTCGCGACTTCGCGGCCGGCACCGGCATACGCAGCGCCACCGTTTACGGAGGCGTGGGAGCCGCGTCGCAGATCAAGGCGCTGCAAAACGGAACCGAGGTCATCGTGGCCTGCCCGGGACGGCTGCTGGACCTCATCGGACAGCGCTTCGCTCAGCTTAGCGGCGTCGAAGTGCTGGTGCTGGACGAGGCCGACAGGATGTTCGATATGGGATTCCTGCCCGATATACGTCGCATCATCAGCTATGTTCCAAGGCAGCGGCAGACGATGCTGTTCTCCGCTACATTCCCGAGTGAGGTGGAGCAGCTGGCGGCGCAGATTTTGAACCGCCCGCAGCGCATCGCGGTCGGGCTCACGTGCCCGGCGCGCACGGTCTCGCACGCACTGTACCCGGTGACGAGCAACCTGAAAACCAGGCTGCTGCTGGCTATATTAAAGCAGACCGACACCGAATCGGTGCTTATCTTCACACGCACCAAGCAGCGCGCCAGCCGGCTCGCGGAGCAGATAGAGCGCTCCGGCTACAAAGTGACCAGCCTGCACGGCAACCGCTCGCAGGGCCAGCGCCAGTCCGCGCTCAACGGATTCAAGGACGGCGCGTATCAGATCATGGTGGCCACCGACATCGCCGCGCGCGGCCTGGACGTGGAGCATATCTCGCACGTAATCAACTACGACATGCCCGATACCGCCGACGCCTACATCCACCGCATCGGGCGCACCGGCCGCGCCGAACGCAGCGGCGACGCGTTCACGCTCGTTACGCCCGAGGACAACGCGATGGTACGAGAGCTTGAGAAGATCATGAGCCAGGAGCTTCCGCAGCAGCTGATAACGGGATTCAAATACGATGAGCCGACAGCGGCCAAGCCGTCTTTTACGAACATGAAATCGCGGCGCGTGCCGTCGAGCCGCCGCTTCCTGCCATCGAAAGGAACCAATTCGGCTAAAGATAAGTCGACGGAGATATACACGGCAAGCGGTTGGCGAAACCTATCGCACGCGATATAGCATCTTTGAGACAGCAATAAGCCTATCCGGGAAAGGAGTCGCCATGATAAAGAAAGAGACTTTTGAGGTCGGGCAAACGTACAGCAACAGGAAGGGAAAATATACGGTGGTCGCTATCGACGGGGATGTTATGCGTATCAGCTGGAAGAAAGGTCAAGAGGTTGATACCACTGTGAAGCTGCAAAGCCGCGTGCTGGATAATATACAGAAGGAGCTAGAGGAACTGGCTCTTGTGAAAGCTAAGATCGCATCTCCGGTTAAGAGAAGCCGCGCCGCCGTCACTATATAGTTGAGGCCCCCTGGAATCCCCCCCATATTTCGGTCATCGTGTAGGGGCGACCCTCGTGGTCGCCCACAACGGGCAGGCACTACTAGATACCCCCATCCTTCCATATACCTAAATGTCATGGAAGGATACCTCTTCTCGAATCCGTCATTCCGGTGAAAACCGGAATCCATATAGGGCGTATCGCGATACGCCCCTACTACTGACTAAGGTAAATGCTGATAATATATCAGTCTGCAGTTGATGTCGATGTCCTCGTCGGGAGTAGTTCCCGGAATATCCGTCACGGAGGTTTTCATCAACCGCTCGTCGTAAATCGCCTGCGGATAAATCCCGCGCAATCTCTTGACGACATTCAAGAAATTGGCCGTGGACGAAAGCGACGTCTCCTCCCCCAGGAATGTATAATCCATGTCGTATTGCAGGATTTCCACCGTAGCATCAGGCGACCGGCGCTCGTAGAGCCTTAAGAACCACTCGGGCTGAGAGGATTCCGATTTGGGTTTCTCGCTGACACGCTTGACAACAGGAACCCCCCCCAGCAGCAGAGATTTACCCATATCCAGCTTATACCTGGTCTTAACCGGAGTCTTATCCTCTTCCTTAACCTCCGGCACAAATTGCCTGGTCCCCTTGATAATCAGGAAGATGGCGTCCATTGTCGTCTCTTTCTCGTCCTCCTGCCGGAACGTAGCCTCTTTGTCTCCAAAGACTATCGTCTTGGCCCTTACTCCGCCGAACGGCTTGCGCAGCTCGGCGTCGCTGCACACTATAGTGGTCAACCCCGCCTCCCTCAGCTTGCGCGCCGTCGCCTCGGCTGACCCCGCCCCAACGCAGCGGGCCACGATCCGCGGTATGCTGCCCGCCAGCAGCAGCCGCGTCTGGTAGGCATCCTTGCCGATGATCTCGGACACGGCTTTAGACAGGTTTATGGAAGGGTAATCCTGAGGAATCACTGCAACGTATACGATATCAGATTCAGCCATAAGACCAAGATTCAATCCCTGATTCTGATGCGCCCTTCCTCCACAATCCACATATGATGCGCAAGCGGCTCCTTGGCAAACTTGGGCACCACCATTTTGAGTGCGTCAAGAACATGGGCTTTATCGAGATACTTGAGTCGCAGCACGACCAGACCGTGATAATCCTTGGGAGGATAGCTGCGAATATCAGAGAAATCGACGTCGAGGGTTATTAAGGCGCGTTTTTCTTTCTTACACAGGGCTGCGACTTCAGCATCATCTCCGCCACCCAACCCTTGCTCCAGCACCGTAGCCGCATCATAACCCGCCTCGCGGAGCAGCTCCGCGGCCTCTATCGGCAGATTCTCGTCAACCTTGAACTCCATCAGTCCCCTTTAAGACGGCATGGAAACGACGCGCTCTTTGGCAAGCTCCGCCGCATAGACGATGGCGGCATTTACAGCTTTGACGCTTATGGAGGGGTAGTTTCGGACGATCTCCTCAGGGGTGAGACCGGCGGCCAGGTTATCGAGGATAACGGACACCATGACGCGGGTTCCCTTGATACAGGCCTTCCCGTGGCAAACTTTCGGATCAACGGTAATGTACTTTTGCCATTCCATCGTTAACCTCCCCTGATTCCTCCGTGGCTTTATCTTACACTGTTGTACAGCCGTTATCAACACAAGAAGTAAGAGAATTTAACTGCGGTCGACGCTATTCGACAACCACATTACCCTCGCCCACTATCTCCACGAGGCGTTCGTGCAGCTCCGGGGTGTAGGCCGCGGGAGACAAACGCACGGTGTCGCCGCCGTTGGAAACCTCCACGCGCAGGAGCACGTCGTCCTTGCCCGGGTACTGCCTGACCAGGCCGACCAAACTCTTTAACCGCTCGAGGTCGGCTTCCTTGCTCTCGCTCTCGGTCACGGTGATGCGGATTTTACGTTTCGGAACGGGCGGCGGGGGCGGCTCGGGCTCGTCGTCAGGCAGGTAGAGGCGGGCGTTGTCCACGCTGACCTGTATCTGGTCGCGGCGGTTCTGCACTTTGCCGTCGATAAGTACTATGTTGCCTTCCACCCAGAGGTCCTTGGTGCGCTGGTAGACCTCGGGCCAGACGTTTATGGGAACGGTGCCGTCCAAGTCTTCCAGAGACGTGGCCACGAAAGGCTTGTTATCCCTCGTGAAGAGATGGCGCGGGCTGGAAACCATGCCGGCGATGGTAATCGTTTTTCCGACCATGGTTTCATCGATCTGGCCGCAGAGCGTGGTGTGCATGGCCGCCAGCTTGCGCGTGGCGCTGGAAAGCGGATGCTCCGAAAGGTACAGGCCGGTGAGCTCGCGCTCCCACGACAGTTTCTCCTGCAGCGGCGCGTCGTCCCTGCCCTCGAGCTGAAGCTCGGGAAGAGGCGTCTGCACGCTGTCGCCGAAGAGGTCGAACATGGTGGTCTGGCCCGTCTCCTGTAAACGCCGTTCCCTCTGCGCCAGCGAGAGGATGCGGTCGATGTTGGCCAGCAGCACGCCACGCAGGCCCAGCTTATCGAGGGCGCCGACCTTTATCAGGCTCTCCATGACCTTCTTGTTCACCGAGCGCATGTCGGCGCGGCGGCACAGGTCGGCTATGGACTGGAACTCGCCCTCCTCGCGCGCCTTGATGATGGGCTCCACGGCGCCCGCGCCCACGTTCTTGATGGCGTTCAGCCCGAAGCGTATGGCGTCGCCGTCATCGGTCTTCTCGATTGAGAACTCGACGCGGCTCCTGTTGATATCGGGGGGAAGGACCTTTATACCCATGCGGTTGCAGTCGGTCACGGCCGAGCGTATCTTCTCCGGGTTTCCCATGTGCATGGCCATCAGCGCGCACATAAATTCTACAGGGTAGTTGGCTTTGAAATAGGCCGTCTGGTAAGCGATCATGGCGTAGCTGGTGCTGTGCGCCTTGTTGAAGGCGTATCCGGCGAAGGGCTCGATGAGCTCGAAGACCTGCTCGGCCAGCTTCTGCGAGAAGCCCTTCCTTTTGGCTCCGGCTATGAAGTTCTCCCGCTCCTTTTTCATGACCTCCGGTATCTTCTTGCCCATGGCCTTGCGGAAGATGTCGGCGGCGCCCAGGCTGTAGCCGGCGAAGGCCTGCACTATGAACAGCACCTGGTCCTGGTAGACGATGATGCCGTAGGTGTCGCGCAGAATGTTGGCCAGGTCGGGATGGGGGAAAGCGACGGGTTCCAGACCTTGCTTGGCCTTGATGAAGCGCGGGATGTGCTGCATCGGGCCCGGGCGGTAGAGCGCGATCATGGCCGCGATGTCGCCGAAGGTCGACGGCTTGAGGTCTTTCACGAAGGCGCGCATGCCGCTGCCCTCCAGCTGGAACACGCCCGTGGTCTCGCCCGCGGCCAGCAATTCGAACGTCTTCGTATCATCGAGCGGGAGATTGTTCATATCGACCTTGACGCCCTTGTTGGCGGCGATCAATTCGACGGTTTTGGCCAGCACGGTCAGGTTGATGAGGCCCAGTATATCCATCTTCAAGAGGCCGATCTTGGCGATATCGTCCATGGAGAACTGCGTCATGGCGATAGCGTCTTCGGTGGACCGTGTCGGGCGCTGCAACGGAACGTACCTTGTCAGCGGCTCCTTCGAGATGACGATGCCGGCGGCGTGCGTCGACGCGTGACGGGAGATGCCCTCGATCCGTTTCGCGTCGTCGATGAGCATCTTGACCGCGTCATCGGCGGCGTAAAGCTGCGCCAGCTCCGGGTTCTCCTCCAGCGCGCCGTCGAGCTTGACGTTGGGTGTCGCCGGTATCAGCTTGGCCACGCGATCCACATCGCCGTAGGACATGCCCAGCGCGCGGCCCACATCCCGCACCGCGGCGCGCGCCCCGAAGGTGCCGAAAGTGATTATCTGCGCCACGCACTCGGCGCCCCACTTCTGCGCAGCGTAGGTGATGACCTCGTCGCGGCGGTCGTCCTGGAAATCGAGGTCTATATCCGGCATCTCCCTGCGCTCGACGTTGAGGAAGCGCTCGAAGACCAGCTTGTGCTCCACTGGATCTATGTCGGTGATGCCCAGGGCGTACAGCACCAGGCTAGCCGCCGCGCTGCCGCGCACGCCGACCAGGATGCCGCGATTCCTGGCATACGACACGAGATCGCCGACGACGAGGAAGTAGTTGGCGAAATTAGTTTCCTTGATGACATGCAGCTCATACTCAAGACGCTCGGTAAGCTGCGGCGACGGCGTGCCGTAGCGCTTAGCCAGACCATCGCGGCACAGCTTTTCGAGGTATGTGTCGGCGGTCATGCCACGGGGCAACTCCACCTCGGGGAGCAGCTGACGGCCGAACTCCAGCTCCAGGCTGCACTTGTCGGCCACGAGTTGGGTGTTGTCGACGGCTTCCGGAATGTCGGCGAAGAGCTGCCGCATCTCCTCCTCGCTGGTGAAATAGAACGACTGCCCCATGGAATATCTGCCGGCATCGTACATAGTGGTGTTGCGCTGCACGCAGAGCAGGAGGTCGTGGGCTCGGAAGTCCTCCTTGAGCGTGTAATGCACGTCGTTGGTGGCCACGAGCGGTATCTCAAGCTCCTGGCCCAGCTCGATGAGCAGCGGATTTACCTTGTCGAGTTCGGCTATGGGATGCCTTTGTATCTCGAAGTAGAAATCGCCGAAGGTCTCCTTGTACCACAGCGCCGCCTCCCGCGCCTCGTTGGTGCGCCCATCCAGCAGCAGGCGCGGCACCTCTCCCTGCAGGCAGCCGGAGAGCGCGATGATGCCTTCGCGGTGCTTGACCAGCAGATCACGATCCACTCGAGGCTTGTAATAGAAGCCCTCCAGGTGCGCCTTGGAGTTGAGCTGGGTCAGGTTGTGATAGCCGGCCTCATTCCTGGCCAGAAGCGTCACATGATACGGGTTCTTGTCCGCGATGTCCTTCTGCTCGCGTCCGCGCGGCGCCACATACATCTCGCAGCCTATGATGGGCTTGATGCCGGCATCGCGGGCGGCACGGTAGAACTGGATAACGCCGTGCATCACGCCGTGGTCGGTAATAGCCACGCTGTTCATGCCCAGCTCTTTAGCCCGGGCCACGAGCTGCGGAATGCGGCACAATCCGTCGAGAAGGCTGTATTCGGTATGAACGTGAAGGTGGGTAAACATGGGTATTTCATTATAACAGTTTCAGGCGACCAACTGCCATCTGTGCAAAGATTCATATGGCCCTCACCCTTCCTTCCATGACATTGGGGTATATGGAAGGACTCTCCCTGCACCCTCTGTCATTGCGAGCCTTTTACCTGAATGGCGAAGCAATCTCGTTTATATTGTGTCTCCAGATGTAGAGATTGCCACGTCGTCCTTCCATGATTTAAGTGTATGGAAGGACTACTCGCAATGACAATCGGATAATGACACGATTTACGAACGCCTCCTTCGGCTGCGCCTCTTGGAGTTCGAGATATACGAGATTCTTCGCATTGCTCAGAATGACAGATGTATGGTAGGCTGTGCCCACCAGGATGGTTCCCGTAGGGGCAATTCATGAATTGCCCCTACTACACGATGATCGAAATATTCGGCGGTGTACATACGGTCGGCTCATCGCAACATTGAAACATCTCGACTGATAGGACTATAATTATAACCGTCATGCATTCGCGGTCGATTTAATGTGACAGGCCTGATTCCCGCCGGAGTCAGGCTTTGGTTTGTAAAAAAGGTAAGGAGACTTTTTCAATGCGAGAAGTAGTATTTGTAAGCGGCGCGCGCACGGCCATAGGAAACTACGGCGGCACGCTGCAGAACATCCCGGTTGTGAAACTTGGAACCACCGTGATCAGGGAGGCGATGCTGCGCGCCGGCATCCGCCCCGAGACGGGTAAAAAATTGCTTGATTTCGGGCCCGACGGGCTCAAGGACGAGCGTTTTATCGATCTTGAGCAGAAGCATATGAAATGGGACGAGAAGCTCAAGCCGGTTCAGATCGATGAGGTCATCATGGGCCTGGTGCTCTTCGCCGGGCAGCGCCAGAACCCGGCGCGGCTGGCTTCCGTATACGCCGGCCTGCCCAAAGAGACGCCGGCCTTCACCCTGAACAAGCTGTGCGCCTCCGGCATGAAGGCGATAGCACTGGGTGCGCAGTCGATAATGATGGGCGAGGCCGATGTCGTGGTCGCCGGCGGCATGGAAAGCATGAGCGGAGTGCCTTACTCGCTGCCCAAGGCGCGATGGGGATACCGCATGGACCTCGACGGCCACGGCGAGATGAACGACCTGCTGCTCTGGGACGCCCTGCTGGAGACATTTTACGATTACCATATGGGCGTCACTGCCGAGAACATCGCCGCCAAGTACGGCATTACGCGCAAGGAACAGGACGAGCTGGGCCTGATGAGCCACAACCGCGCGCGGCAAGCTATCGCCGAGGGCATCTTCAAGAAGGAGATCGTGCCGGTCATGGTTCCGCAGAAGAAGGGCGATCCCGTCGCTTTCGATACCGACGAGCGCCCTATGGATACAAGCCTTGAGAAGATGGCCAAGCTGCCCACTATGTTCAAGAAGGACGGAACGGTCACCGCGGGCAACGCATCCGGCGTCAACGACGCGGCGGCGGCGGTGGTGCTGATGTCGGCGGAGAAGGCCAAGGAACTGGGTATAAAACCTATGGCCAAGATAACGGCCTTCACGTCCGTCGCGCTGAACCCGGCTTACATGGGATTGGGCCCGATCCCAGCCGTGCGCAAACTGCTGGATAAGACCGGACTCAAGCTGGACGATTTCGATAACATCGAGCTCAATGAGGCCTTTGCGGCGCAGGCCATCGGCTGCATACGCGAGCTGAAAGTGAACATGGACAAGACAAATATCCACGGCAGCGGAATCTCGCTGGGACATCCCATCGGCTGCACCGGCGCGCGCCTGGTGGTCACGCTGATGCACGAGATGGAACGCAGCAATCTCAAGCGCGGCCTGGCCTCGCTCTGCGTGGGCGGCGGCCAGGGCATGGCAATAGCTCTGGAACGATAAATTAATATTGCCGATTAACGTAGTAGGGGCACAGTCCTTCCAAGGAAGGATGCCCCTACGGTTTTATGTCGTTGCGATTTATGAAGGTAGAGACGTCTCTACACGATGACCGAAATATTATGAGGATATCAGAGGGCTGATTTTTTATACCTCCCCATCACGTCCTTGGCGAACTTGCTCGCCTTCTTGAGCCTGGTCTTATCCGGCTGGCCCAGCGCCTCGCCGCTGCGCTCGGCCCATGCGATGAGCTGCGGGTCCTTGCTGCCAAGCATCATCTCTTTAACATTCTGCGCCAGCTCACCCTGGCAATCGAATATCCCGACAAGGTTGGCTCCGGAGGCGGCTATCTTGCAGGCTGCAAGCCAACTCGGTACCAGCGGCTCGTCCTCGGGCGCTGAGTGTGTAATGAACAGAGCTATATCCTTGCCCGTAACCTTCTTCTCAAGGAATTCCTTGGCATCCTTGGACGGGCCGTAGGCGTGTATGGGGAAGCCGATGAAGCTGAGGTCGTAGCCCTTAAGGTCTCTCACCTCATTCAAAGGCAATATCTCTTTATCGGCCTTGATCTCCTTAAAGATAGCATCTGCGACCTTCTTTGTGTTGCCGCTGACGGAATGATATGTAACAAGAACTTTCATCGTATAACCTCCCAGCGCCGAAATTATACGGCGATTTCAGCGGCGGCGCAATAATAATAGCGTTTATGCGACAAGGTGTCGGATTTCGACGCTGTCGCACATGTAGAAAGTAGCGCCGGGAAAATCGGCCGCCATAACTATTACTTTTACCAAGCTAAAAGGCTTGACAACATGGATAAAATAATATATAATAACTATGTAATAATATAATAGAATATATTATTATCTAAATAAATTTATGGGGGATTGCAATGGCAAGGTATTGCACAAAATGCGGGGGCCTTCTAGTACAGGGAACGGATACTTGCATCATATGTGGCAAGACCATTGCGCATGAAGAGACGCTTGTATACAAGACTGAATCCGATCATATCTACTCATCAAAACCACCTTCCTCTGGCTCCAGTCAGCATATGCGCATTGTCACTCATCCCAATGTAAATCCTAAATCTATTCCCAATGCCGCCCCTATCCCACCTTTTAGATCGTCTGGTACCCTTCCCGGCCCGCAGATACGCTTCGTTACCGCTCCCGGCGGAAGGCGCATCGAGGGCTCCTCTATCGCAAGGTCATATAAGACAACGTAAGCGGAACGATTACTGCCGATTAGATATAGCCATCCGCCCATATATCGATTGATTTCATGAGACGCGTCATAGCGATGATCTTTTGTACGCGCTTAGTTGTGGAAGGACGATGCGACAATCTCATTGTTTGTTTTATCGGGGGCAACAGGAGATCGCGTCGTCCTTCCTTTTTTGGCCTGCGGGAAAGCCCCGCGATGACGGCTGCTAGTAGAGAATCTTATCCTCGATGAGTTTATCGATCTCTTTCTGCGAGAGCCCGAGCAGCTTACGCAGGACGTAGTCGTTATCCTGTCCCAGCTCTGGAGCGGCCCTGGTAACGCGGGCCGGGGTCTCCGGGAATTTCCAGGGCGGGGCCACGGCGTACAATCGACCTTCAGCGGCGGTTTCCGTAGGGACGAAGACGTTCCTCCCCTTGCAGTGCGGATCGGTAAAAAGCTCCTCGCTGTCGAAGGCGGGAACCGCAGCCACTCCCATACGCTGCAGCAAGTCCATAATCTCGTAGTCGCTGTGTTGGGACGTCCACTCCGAGATGTGCTTATCGATCTCGTCCTGGTTGTGCCACCTGCGGAACTGATCGGCAAAACGCTCGTCGTCAGTCCACGTGGGATTGCCCATAGCTGCGACAAGCGCCTTCCACTCAGCGTCGTTCGCGATTGAAATGCTTATCCACTTGTCATCGCCCTTGCAGCGGTAGCAGTTGTTGGGAGCCAGGATATCATCGCGGTTGCCGCGGCGGGTGCGTACTCTACCGTTCATTGTATAGTCCATGATCGCCTCGCCGATCTCGCAGCTTATGGCCTCGCGCGCCGAGAGGTCGATGAACTGCCCCTCGCCGCTCACTTCGCGGTAGTTCAGCGCGGCGAGGACGGCGAAGGCGGCGGCGGTTCCCGGCCTGAGGTCGGCGCTGCTGCGGGTCACGGCGGGGCTGCCGTCCTCATAGCCGGTGAGGTGCGAGACCCCGCCGATGGGCCCGAAGGTCACGGCGTAGGCCGAGTACTGCTTCTCCGGCCCGACCGCCCCATGGCTCGATGCTGAGAGCATGATAATGTCGGGTTTTATTTGTTTTAACGCATCGTAGCCGAGGCCGAGCCGGTACATGACGCCGGGGCGGAAGTTGTCCACGACCACGTCGCTCTTGGCAATGAGCTTTTTGGACAGCTCGATGCCGCCCTCTGTTTTGAGGTTCAGCGTCACGCTCAGCTTATTTAAATTCAGCGTGTTGAAGCTGTCGTGGCTGGCGCGCGTCGAGCCGTAGCTCACCGCCGATTCAGGGCGCCGGAAGTGGTCGAGTTCGGCATTGCTCTCTATCCTGATGACCTCGGCGCCCATGAATGCCAGCGTTAGCGTTATCTGCGGCCCGGCCGCATAGCGTGTGAAATCGACTATCCTTATTCCTTCAAGTATCTGCATAAAAAAACCTTTAGCTACAAGCTATCAACCCCCTGTTATCCCCCACTCTTGGGGGATTTTTAAAGATAGGGGACACCCCTAATACCCCGTCAGGAGAGAATTCTCTCCTGTACTACTCTTCTAGAACTTGTCATTGCGAGGAGTCCTTCCGAACTGCGGAAGGACGACGTGGCAATCTCGTCATTAGATTGCTTCGCTCCGCTCGCAATGACAGCGGGCGAACACAGGGGTTCGCCCCTACGAATCATATTATACCCGCAGAACCCCACTTCCTCATCTCGTCCTTGCTATGTCCCAATCTCTCGACAAATATCTCAACATTATGCTGGCCCAGCATGGGCGCGGGGCGCTCGATGCGAGCAGGCGTCTCCGAGAATTTGTATGGTACCCCGGGATACTTTATCGGCCCGGTACTGGGATGATCGACCTCGACGAAATACTCCCTCGCTTTGAGGTGTTCCGATTCGACTAAATCTTTGGGCGTGAACACCATGCCGAAGGCTATGCCGGCCTCCTGGCCGCAGTGATACAACTCCTCTTTGGTGTGCTGCATGGTCCATTCCGTGATCAGTGCGTTGATGACCTCCCCGTACTTATGGCGGTCGGCGTAATCCCTGAACTGCTCGTCTTTGGCCCAGTCCGGGTCGCCCATGAAGCGCACCAGCTTGTCCCACTGCTCCGGCTCCCACGTGATGAAGACGGTGTAGCCGTCCTTGCACGGCAGGATGCCGCCGTACGGAGCGCCGAGCCTGGCCCGCGTCATGACTTCTCCATGGTTGGCGAAACGAGCCATATCGAGGCGGTTAAGCGCCATTATCGATTCCTGCTTGGAGATGTCGACGTGCTGGCCGCGGCCTGTACGGCGTTTAACGAATAGCGCGCCCAGTGTGGCGTTGGCCGCGTTGAGCCCGCTGTCGTACTCGCCGACGAAGGTGCCGAGTCGAAGCGGCGGCCTCCCCATGTTCTCGATGCCGCCCGGCGTGAGATAGCCCTCGCCGCTGCTCTGGAAAGAATTAAGAGGATAAGCCTTGTAATCGCGATACGGCCCCGTCTGCCCGAACGGCGTTATCGATGTCATTATGATGTCAGGATTTATCGACTTTAATTCGTCATACCCGATACGGTGCTGATCCATCCATCCCGGCGCGTTGTCCTCGACGATGATATCGGCGTCTTTGGCCAGTTCGATGAAGATATCTCGTCCGGTCGTCGTTGCGACATCGAGCGTTACGCCGAGCTTGTTGGTGTTGAGATAGAGGAAGAGGCCGCTCCCTTCCGAATCCGGTTTATCTTTATAGAACGGGGGCGATCTTCTCGCGGCGTCTCCGTATGACGGCGTCTCTACTTTTATCACCTCGGCCCCCAGGTCCGCCATGAGCTTTGCGCAATATGGTCCGGCGACCATCTGACATAGCTCCAGTATCTTCACGCCGCCCAGCGCCGATTTGGTAGCCGATTGCGATTTGGTCGATTTTCGCGTCTTTCCGGTCATGTCAAATCCCGTGTCAGTATAGCAATTAAGCTCGTCATGCGACAAGCTGTGGAGCCGAACGGCTACGGCAATTCGATGCGCGTCCCGGCATTGTTCTGGAAGAAGGCCTCCGGGAACTCCTGCGCCAGCCGCGCCGAGGCCCTGAAACCGGTGCAGTGGGAAACACCCAGCCTCTGGATGCCCATCGTCTGCAGCTCGGCTATGGTCAGCTCCAACTGTTCATCGGGAGCGCGAAACAGGTGAATCCCGCCGATGACGGCGTATATCATCTCCTTGCCGGTCAGCTTCTGGGCGTGGCGCAGCGTGTTCACCACTCCGCGGTGGCCGCAGCCGAATATGACCACAAGACCGAAATCGGTGTCGATAATGAGCGCCAGGTCGTCGGCCAGGGGATCGGGCTGTAGCACGCCGTCCTTTTTCACGAAGAGGTTCTTATCGATTTCCTCGTAACCGGAGGTCATGGGAATCTCGCCGCTGGTCATGATGTGTTCCATTATGCGGACGGGCTCTTTCGACAGGTTGAAGAGTGCGCCGCGGCTCTCCAGTTCCTCCCTCGCGAACGGCACGCCGATGTACTGGAACGATTCCGGCCCGCGCTGTGCGTACTTTGAATCCCACATGTCGGGGTGTGCTACGATCTCAACGCCGCCCTTCACCTTCAGCACGTCGCGCAGGCCGCCGGTGTGGTCGGCGTGGCCATGGCTCAGCGCTATGCGGTCGATGGTTGCAAGGTCGATGGTTGCAAGGTCGACGCCCATCAGCTGAGCGTTGTGTACCGGCGAAAAGCCGAGCCCGGTATCCATTAATATCCTTTTCCCTTCCGCCTCTACCAGAATACTCAGTCCCCACTCGCCGATGAAACCGTAATTAGCCGTATTTTCAGTTAGCGTAGTCAGCTTGATCTCCATTGATTATCTCCCTTCCGCCGGCCTGCGACGTGCTTGCCGGTAATCAGTAGAAACCACTATTCCACAGGCTGCATGCCTTCCTTTACATACTTCTTCGCCAGCTCAACGTAGACCCACTTTCCCAGGTTCCACAGTTTCTTGTCCTCCGCGCTGACCTTGCGCGCGGCGCGGGCGGGGTTGCCGGCAACGACCGTACCTGCAGGAACTACCTGCTTCATCTTAACGACGGCCCCCTCGGCGACGATGGCCCATTCACCGACCTCGGACCAGATGCTCACCGAGGCCCCCAGCCCGATCACAGCGCTGTCCCCGATGCGCTTGCCGTGAACCATGGCGCCGTGGCCGATGGTCACGCTCCTGCCGATGCTGTGCACCTCGTTAGGCGGGCAGTGGATGATGACGCCTTCCTCGACCGCGGTACCATCGCCGATCTCGATCCGGCCGTAGTCGCCCCTTATGATGGCGCCGTGCCCGATGTAGCAGTTATCGCCGATGACCACGTCCCCGATGACCGTCGCCGTCTCGCTCACGTAGGTCTCTTTCCCTATAACAGGTTGTTTGCCGTCGAATTTATAGAGCACGATAGCGTCCTTTCTCGATTACAAGGCTTACTAATATTCACACGACGTTTCGACTTAGCCGTGTGACAGTGCCTTAAGCGCGCTTTGGGCGAAGTCCGAGAAAGACTTCGATTCGTACCCTTCGATCTTTCCCTCGTCGCACAGTACGGCCAGCTCCGGGTCTATGGGCAATTGCCCCAGCAGCGGAGCGCCGGCGGCCTTGGCCATCTCTTCGCCGCGGCTCCTGCCGAAAAGCTCGATCTTTTTATCGATCTCAGCCACGTACAGGTAGCTCATGTTCTCAACCACGCCAACGATGTTTTTCTTCATCTGTTTGGCCATATCGACCGCCTTGCGCACGACCATGGCCGTCAGTTCCTGCGGCGTGAACACGATGACGATGCCGGACACCGGAAGCGTCTGCAGCACGGTGAGCGGGGCGTCGGCAGTGCCCGGCGGCAAATCGACGATAAGGTAATCGAGTTTCCCCCAGAGCGTTTCCTCCCAGAACTGGGTTATGGCCTTGCCGATGAGCGGTCCGCGCCAGATGACGGCGTCATCCTGATTGGGCAGCAGCAGGTTTATCGACATCACCTGTATCCCCGTACCCGATGATACGGGCAGAATGCCCGTTTCGCTGCCCCCGGGCCTCTCCGTGATGCCGAACATCTTGGGGATGCTGGGGCCGGTGATGTCGGCGTCCAGAATGCCGACTTCATATCCCTGCCGTCTTAGCGCCATTGCCGTGAGCGCGGATACAAGGGATTTGCCCACGCCACCCTTGCCGCTCATAATGGCGATGATGTTGCCTATCTCGTTAACGTCCTTTGGTTTTTCATCGGTGAAGGCAACTTCGACGTCTTTCACATCGGGCAGGGTGCCGACTTCCTCCTTTATCCTGTCAGCGAGCCACTCCTGAACGCCCGGCGCCAGCGCCGCCGATGATAGCTTTAATTCGACTTTGCCGTCAGCGACATTGATATCGCGCACCAGGTTCGCTTGCACCAGGCTGCGCGTGGAACCCGGTATTATGATCGTTTCCAGATTCGCCGTTATTTCCTTCTGTGTAGTCATTTAGCTTCCTCTTCTTTCGATGTAATTCATTTGCCGTTGCGGTTTTATAATCTATACACCTAGCATTGATGATAATGAATCCCACAGCTTCGCTATTTCTTTCGACACCTTGCCATCGCTGTACTCGACGATGGGCACTCCATGAACCAGCGCCTCGGTGACCACATTATCGAAGGGTATTTTTGAGATCACTTCTGCTTTCACGCGTTTGCAATTTTCCTCGATGGTACGCGAGTTTTCCTCATTGATATCGTATTTATTAATGCATACCAGCGCCGGCACTCCGAAGTGCTGACACGTGCCGATGACACGTTCCAGGTCGTGTATGCCTGAAAGCGTCGGCTCGGTAACGAGCAGCGCCAGGTTCGCGCCCGAGAGCGATGAAATCACCGGGCAGCCGATCCCGGGAGGCCCGTCGCTGATGATCAAGTCGATGTTCTTTTCCTGCGCCAGTTCCCTAGCGTTCCGCCTCACCGTGGCCACCAGCTTCCCCGAGTTCTCCTGCGCGATGCCAAGCTTAGCGTGCACCAGCGGCCCATACTTTGTATTCGACACGAACCAGTGACCCGCCATATTCTCTTTCATCTCTATCGCCTGGACGGGACAGATGTTAAAGCAGAAACCGCAGCCTTCGCATGATATCGGGTCGACATCATATTCTTCCGAAATCGCACCGTAGCGGCATATATCGGTACACAAACCGCACTCGGTGCAGAGCCTGGTATCGATAACCGCCGTCTTGCCGCTCCAGAACTCATTGCTCGATACTATCTCAGACTGAAGCAGCAGGTGCAGGTCGGCGGCATCGACATCGCAGTCGGTAAGCACCTTATCCTTCGCCAATGCGGCCAGCGAGGCGACCACTGTGGTCTTGCCTGTTCCTCCCTTGCCGCTGAGAACTAAAAGTTCCTTCATGTTTTGATCCCTGCCTGATTTACGATATCGCCGTATAGCTGCTGAAACCTGGGACGCCACTCGGCCATGGCCTGCACCAGCGGTATCCCGCGCGAATATGCTTTGGCGATCTCGGTATCGAGGGGTATCCGCATCAGTATCGGAATACCGTTTGTTTTGCAGTATTCCTCTGTTTTGCTATCGCCGAATCCGTCTCGATTGACGACTATGCCGAAAGGTATGCCGAGTTTCCTCACTACCTCGACGGCAAGTATTAAATCGTTCAGTCCGAAAGGCGTCGGCTCGGTCACGAGTATGCAATAGTCGCTGCCTTCGATCGACTCTACAACCGGGCATGATGTTCCCGGCGGCACGTCGATTATCACGGTCTTGCTGCGGTCGATGTGCTTCTTTACCGCTCTTATCAGAGGCGGAGCCATGGCCTCGCCTATATTGAGCCTGCCGTGCACAAAATCGATGTCTCCGGCCTTGCCGCATTCAACGACCCCGATCTGGCGATCTACTTCGGAAATAGCCTTCTCGGGACAGAGGTAAGAACATGCGCCGCAGCCGTGACACAGCTCGGTGAAAACCAGCACGTGATCGGCGATAACGGCGATGGCATTGAAGGCGCATACTTCTTTGCACTTACCGCAGAACGTGCACTTGGCCTCATTTACCTGAGGCACGGGTATGGATGCCGGTTCGCTCTTATCGATTGTCGGCTTTATGAAAATATGCGAGTTGGGCTCCTCGACATCGCAGTCTATAATCTGAACGTTTTTGCCGACGGACAGCGCGAGGCTCGTCGATACCAGCGTCTTTCCCGTGCCGCCTTTGCCGCTGGCAACGGATATTATCATTTACCCCTCACCATCTTGGTGCCGCACTTGGGGCAGGCTATCTCATAGCACGGCTGTCCGACGCTGTGCGGCGCCTTTGCTCCGCACTTGGGGCAGACGCAGTCGCCTCCGGGCCCCGCCCCCGGGCGATTTCCGCCCATCATCCCTCGACCGCCGCCGCGGCCCGCGCCACGGCCAGTTCCCCTGCCGCCGCCGATCGGTCCTGTTCCATCACCTCTGGGCATTTCGCACCTCCTTATCTCGTTCCGCCCATGCCGTGATGGGCTTTGACGCTGGGTTCCGAGGCGGCTTTAAGCTTTCCCGCTTTGAAATCATCGACGGCCTGCTTCACAGTTCCGGAGACGCCGGTTATTACCTGAATCCCCGCAGCCTCAAGCACCTGATAAGCGTTAGGCCCGCAGTTTCCGGTTAGCATCGCTTTAACACCCTTATCGACGATCGTTTGAGCGGCCGATATTCCCGCGCCGCCTCCAGCAACAATACCGGCGTTCTCGATAAACTCGAACTTCATAGTATCCGTGTCGCCAACCGCGAAGTACTGACACCTGCCGAAGCGAGAGTCGACAGAGGCGCTGATATCCTTTCCTTCTGAACTGATGCAAATCTTCATGTTCATTCCTCCTTAATGACAACTGCCGCCTTCGCCGTGCTCCTTACAAACATCCAACCCTCCCAGGGCGTTGTTCATAAAATCATCAAGGGCGTTTTGCACTTTGCCGGAATAGCCGAATATTTGTACACCTGCATTAGCAAATTTCTGCTGTGCGCCCATTCCCATCCCGCCGGCGATAACATGCGTCACCTTGTGCTTGAGGATCTCATCCACCGCTACACACCCGCCGCCTCCATGCGCTGCGGTGTTAGGCACAATCTTTGTGTCTGTGATCTTCTTCATATCCTTATCGATATCCGCGAGAAGGAAAAACTTACACTGCCCGAAGTGCGCGCATACATTACCCTGGACTCCGTTTTTATCCTCCAGTACCACTCCAACCCTCATTGAGACTGACCTCACTTTCCTTAATATAAGCGTGTGTTATTTCTTATCCGATTCACGCGAGGCTTCCATTGCGTGAAGACGCGCCTCGATATCCTCAAGCTGCAGCTTCAGTAAATCAGCCTGATCTTTAAGCGCTGTTACTTCATCCTCTCCGGATACTCCCCATCCGGGAAAGCTTGCAGCGGACCAGCAGTTTCTGAAGCCGCGTCCTCCGCCTCTGCCGTAAAAACCGCGCCTCCCCAAAGGCCGTCTCCCTGCGCCATTTAAAGCTACAGCACAATATCCCCTGCCTCCTCCTGTCATGGGGCCCATGCCCCTCGGTCCTGTTCCATCATATCCTGGCATCTTAAACCTCCTTTACAAAAGTTTGTATTAATCGATTACTACCAATCGCTGCGTCCTTGACAACGCCCGCGTCCCCTGCCGCGACCACGACACCAGGGCGGTGCGACCGGCGACTCCTGCGGCGTATCGCATTTCGGACAGCACTGCGGCTGGCCCGATGCTATCTCCTCGGATGGCACTTCCCACTCCTGTCCATCCTTTGCGCAGCGGAAGCGGCGATGTGCCACATCGAAACTGCCGCCCTCGATTCGTATTGCCTTGCCGTTTATCAGGGCGTCGGCGATCTTGCCCCTAGCCGAGGTCAGCATCCTCTGAAAAGTAGGTCGGGAGATATTCATTTTTACGGCGCCCTGCTCCTGCTCCAAACCCTCGATGTCCTTCAAACGTATGGCCTCTATCTCGTCTACAGAGACCACGACCTCTTCTAACTCACGGAGCGGTATACCGGCAGGCTTGAAATAAGTGAACTGAGGCATGTAAGCGACGCGGCGCCATTTCATCGGTCTCGGCATTCTGTCCTCTTTTTAAATGTCTATTATGAGCATATGCTCATTATGATAATACAACCGATGCCGAGATTTGTCAACACATTACTTGAATTCCGATGTGTGGAGGAAATGCTATAAGACCAGGTTCAACAGCCCGCCCACGATTATCGTAGCGATAATCATTATTCCGAGAGCGGCCAGCAGCTTCTTGAAACCGAGCTCCTTGGCGAACATGACGAAGGCTGCGACGCAGGGGAAGAACATGGTCAGCACAACGGAGCCGACAACCAGCTGTCCCGCGGTGAGCCCGAGCGGGGCCAGCATGCCGATGGCGATATCCTTGCGCATGAAGCCAACGATGATGGCAACAACCGCCTCCTTGGGCAGGCCGAAGATACCGCTCACCAGCGGCGCGGTGAAGTTGGCGATGGCATCGAAAACGCCCAAATAGTACAGTACGCTGACGACGAATATCGCGCCCGTGATGATAGGCAGCGCCTCTTTGATAAATCCCCAGACCCTTGCCCACAGCTTTGTAGAAACACTGCGCAGTGACGGCAAACGATACGGGGGGATTTCGATAAGCAGCTCGGGGCTGAAGCCCTTCACGACGCGATTCAGGATAAATCCCATCACCAGCCAGACCAGGAAGAGCACGCCGAACACGATCAATACATACTGCCAGCCCTCCGCTCCCACCAGTCCGAAGATCATGGCCTGGGACGCCGCGCATGGGATGGCGATACAGATAAGCGTGGCCACGATGAATCGCTCCCGCTTGCTCTCCAGTATGCGGGTGGCCATAAGCGCGGGCACGGCGCATCCCATGCCCAGCATGCTCGGGATGATGGCGTAGCCGTGCATGCCCAGTCGGTGCATAACGCTGTCGAGGAGCACGGCTAAACGAGGCAAATAGCCGATATCCTCCATCAGCCCCAGAACCAGATAGAATATAAATATATACGGCAGAACGATGCCGAACTCTATATACAGCCCGGTCGTGAGCACGCCCATGGACTGTTCGAAGTCTAAAGTTCCGTAAATCAGTCTGCCGACGAGCACGTCGTGCCAGAAGCCACCACCACCCAGCACATCGCTAAGGCGCATCATCAAAGGCTCCCACAGCCTGTGAAAGATCGGATCGGTGATGTAGTTGATAATCGCTTCTCCGACGCCGCGCACCGCGAAGAACGCCGCCGCCAGAGCCAGGATGGCGATTGGGATCCCGGTCCTGGGCTTAAGCGAGGCGTCCTGCAGCCGTTCCAGCCATGTGTGGTGGCGATGTGTTAAGGTCTGAGCCTCTCTAACTATGTTGCCTACGACAACCCAGCGCTCGTCCGGTGTGCGGCTGTGTAACTTGGGCGCAGTGGCCACGGATATATGCTCGACCAGTTCCTTGATCCCCTGCCCGGATACCGCGACAGTGGGCACAACCGGGACCCCGAGCAGCTTCACCAGTTTATCCAGATCTATATTTATCCCGCGATGCTTTGTATCATCCCACATGTTGAGAGCGACTACGACAGGGAGCCCGGTCTCAAGCAGTTCCAGTGTCAGGTAAAGGTTGCGTTCCAGGTTGGTCGCGTCGACGACATTTATAACAACGTCGCCCTCCAGCAACATCTTGGAGGCCACTTCTTCCGCCTTCGAAGTGGGCTCAAGGGTATATGTTCCGGGCACATCGATGACCTCGACCTCTTCGTCACCGAGCTTCATCGAGCCTTTAGTGAAGCCGACGGTGGTGCCGGCATAGTTGGAGACGACGGCTTTTGTACCTGTTACGCGGGAGAACAGCGCGCTCTTGCCCACATTGGGATTGCCCATGAGCAGGATGCGCATTAAATTACCTCAACCATTACTTTCTGCGCCATGCCCCAGCCTATGGCGATCTGACAGCGGTCGACGCTGATCGTCACCGGACCCCTTAAAAACGCGGCGCTGACTTTGGTGATTTTCTTGCCGGGCCTTACACCCATTGCATGGAGGCGGCTCGCGATCGCCTGGCCCCCCAGTATTTCAACGATCTTTGCGGATTGTCCCTGCCGCAACTCGCATATTGAGATACTTTTCTTGTCGGTCATATTAATCCTTAAAAATTAATCTAATATACCCGCTCTTATTTCCCGCGACAATCGGCACAATAGCCTTCCAGATAAACTGTGACGTCCGTTACATCGAAGCCGTTCGCCCTTCCCGCTTCCTCCTTAATCTTAGTCACAAGCGGTGATTCGAATTCCATAACCTTGCCGCATCCCAGACACACGAGGTGCTGATGCCCCTTCTTGCCCTTTACTTCATAGTGGTGATGTCCTTCGGCAAAGGTATGTTCTTTCACCAGCCCGGCCTGTTTAAAAACGCTGAGATTACGATATACCGTTGCCAGGCTGATACGCGGATCCCGCTCCCTGGCCCTGACATAGAGCTCTCCGGCATCAACATGCCCCCCGCTCTCGGCTAAAAGGTCAAATAGCAGCTTGCGCTGGAGCGTTATGCGATGACCTCTTAATTTCTGTGGCTGCAACATATCCCAGCCTCCTTCATTTAATGCTATTGATAACTATTATCATTAAGATAGTATAAAAGAAAACCTCCAGGAGGTCAATCCTGGAGGTTAATAAAAAAGAGACCGGACCTTAGTCTTTTTTACTTGGTATGCTTCAGCGCCAGGTTTTGAAGTTTCTCTAACAGCGTCCATAGCTGTTTGAACTCTTCATCGGACAGCGAGCCAACTATATCATGTATGTTATCCACTTCCCAGGTTTGCTCCAGAACTTTTTTCCCTTTATCCGTCAGTGTCACTTTCCTAAGCCTTTTATTGTTTTTATATTCGGAGCGTCTAATCAATCCGTTGCGTTCCATGCGATTTAGAAGCCCGGATACCGTGGATCGCCTTCGCATAATCAACCGGGCTATCTGTGCAGGTGTCGCCTCTCCACCGTGCCCCTTCACTATCGTGAGAAGAGCTAGCTCCATAATTGTTATTCCGAATGCTTTTACCTCGCTGTATCTTGCATTTAACAGAGCCTTCTGTGTCATATGTATATGCACATACATGTTGTAGCTGCTGTTCATAAACGGAGCGTATTCTTTGTATTTTGTTTGTTCTTCCCTATTGAATCCCTTAGACATGTCCAACTCCGTATCTGCAATAGTTTATTCTTTATAGAAAGTTGTTAGCTCTACAAACCGAGAGAATTATATCATACCTGGATAATTACATCGGATGTCGGAGAGCGATTTGTACTTGACAAACAATTGAAATCTGGTATATAGTTCGTATACGAACTATTTATATGCTAATAATTTGTATAGACACCCCTTGCGGCTTCTAGAATAATCGGCAGTGCGCCGATATGACCATAGGAGATAAAAGGATGGCTAAATATACATTGTTAGAATCCGATGTGGCGATCGCCGGCGCCGGTCCAGCCGGGTGTACGCTCGCCAGGGAGCTTTCGCGCAAGGGTAAGAAAGTAGTCCTAGTTGAGCAGGGAATCAACAGCAAGATATTTTTCGGCAATCCCATGGGTATCGTATACCGCATGGAGAAATCGCCGCACCTGTTTCCTACGAGAAGGACGACTGAAGGTTATTCCGTGATTCTGGGTCGCGGCGTGGGCGGCGGCTCGCTGCTTTACGCCGGCTCGGCGTTCCTTCCCGGCGAGGAGTACTGGAAAGAATACGGTATCGTATTCGACAAGGATACGGTCGACGAGGCGGCCCGTGAGACATGGTACGCTATGCCGCCGGATGAGTTTGTCGGGCAGGGTTCCCGCCGCATCATGCAAGCAGCAAATGAGCTTGGCATCCCCTTCGAGAAGGTGGCACGCCATGTCGATTTCAGCAAGTGCAAGATCGGCTGCGACCTCTGCGTCATGGGCTGCCCCCGAGATGCAAAATGGACGGCCATGGAATACGCCGACGAGGCCGTAAAGAACGGAGCTACACTACTAACCAGTACCAAGGTAACAGATATCATAGTTGAGAATGGTGTCGCCGGGGGATTGAAGGCCAAGGGCGGCGGCAAAGAGTATCGCATAAACGCCAAGGCAACTATATGCGCCTGCGGCGGCGTTCATACCGCTGAATTACTGCAGAGGATCGGAATCAAGGACGCCGGAGGCTGGTTCACCGGTGACCCGACGACGTTCTCCTTCGGATTTTTGAAAGAAGAAAAAGGCAATGCCCATGAGCACAGCATGGCTGTAGGCTGGCACGACGAGGAGAACGGAGTCGTATACTGCGCCATGGCCGCACCGGCGATATCCTGGCATATGCAGTTCCTTCAGGATGAGCTGTTTAGATACCTGGTCAGGATTGGCAAATATAAAAAAGTGCTGAGTGTATTCGAAAAGGTGTCCGATGAAGGCCAGGGCACATGTCATCCAAACGGCAAGATCAGCAAGACATTTACGGATAAGGACTGGAAGGTATTTAAACATGCCCGGAATACCGCCGAGAAGATACTGGTGAAGGCGGGCTGCGACCCCAACGACCTGCACCACGCCAATTTCGTTCTGGGACACCCCAGCAGTACGGTTAAGGTAGGCGTTCTTCTCGATACAAATCTTGAGACCAAGATTAAAAACCTGTACTGCTGCGATACCAGCGCATTCCCTAAAGCGCCGGGACGGCCGCCCGCGCTTACCGTCGTCGTGTTAGCCAAGCGCTTGGCGAAGCATTTAGAATCGAAAGTCTAGGCGAGCAGAGACGAACCGATCTGATACGTCATTCCCGCTCTCCTTCATCTCTTCCTCATGACGAAGCAAACCGAGCTGTTGCGCTCGGGTTCTTTCCTGAACATGTCTAACTCCCACAGCGCATTTCTAACAGCCTTTTTCACATCGGGGTCATCGCTGTTTTTCCAGCGATCTTGGGAAACCAGTTTCTCCATAGGAACGAAGTATTCATCCCGCCATTTTGCCACATCGATTTCAAAGTGACCTATCAACTCGTAGCCGCAGGCGGAGATCATCCGGATCTTTTCATCGACATTTCCTTTTTCGTCATGAACCATCATGAAGCCGTGCGGCTTAAGGAAGCGCTTCCATTCCTTAAGACCCTTTTCAAAACCGATAGCATATATGGACCCCTCAGCCCAGATGATATCGAAGCTCTCGTCCGGGAACTCCATATCCATTAGCGAATGATTCACGACGCTGACCCTGTGTGACAACCTTGCTTTATCGATGTTTCTGCGAAGCACATCGAGCATGCCACCGTCGATGTCCAGACCGATCACACCTCCATTGCTCAACCTGGCCAGCTCCAGGGTGGCAACCCCCGATCCGCACCCTATGTCCAGGATCTTCGGCTTGTCTAATCGCGGAAGCATCCTGAATGCCTTCCTCGAATACTTCAGCAGACGTCCCCTCACCTTGTCTTTTTCACTCTGGAATCTCGCTGCCTCACTCTGCATCACCTGACTCCGCTTTAAGAATCCTATTATTAGAACAAGCAGATATGCCGGGTCATTTCATGCCATCTCTGCAATCCTGGTATTGAAGCAAAACAGGCTGTAGTGTTGCTACAGCCTGTTCCATCGTCTGAATTGAAATCGACTTGGGAGGAAGCCTCTATCCCGCCGCACCGAGTATCGTGATTATGGGCAGCAGGCTCCCCGGGTGCCCGCCCTGGTTATGGGACAGCCCCATCTTCACGTCCTTGAGCTGGCGCTCCGGCAGCTGCGCCTTGCCCTGTATCTGCTTGTAGACCTCGTAGCACTCGCGCACGCCGCTGGCGCCGATGGGATGCCCGAATGATTTCAGCCCGCCGTCGGTGTTGGAGGGCAGGCCTCCTCCGGCCAGGGTGAAGAACCCGGCGTCGATATCCTCCTTGGCGTGGCCCTGTTTGCACACGCCCAGCGCCTCGATCGTCATCAGCTCGCTGATGGTAAAGCAGTCGTGAAGTTCCAGTAAGTTCAACTCCTTGCGCGGGTTCTTGATACCGGCCTCTTTGTAGGCCTGCTGGGCGGCGGTTATAGTTTCCTCAAGGTGTATATAATCGTAATCGGCATCCTCTTTGCCCAGGCCCGGCCCGATGGCCAGGCCGATGCCCTTTATCAGCACGTAGTCGTTGCGGAACTTCTTGGCCAGGTCGGCGCGGCACAGTATGGCCGCGGCGGCCCCGTCGGTGTTGCCGCAGCAGTCGAATAGCCCCAGCGGCCAGGCGATGATGGGGGCGCTGAGCACCTGTTCCAGCGTGACCTCGCGGCGCAGGTGCGCCTTGGGGTGGCGCGCGCCGTTGTAGTGGTTCTTCACCGAGATGCGCCCCAGCGTCTCCCGCCCTTCCTGCGGCGCTATGCCGTAGTGTCGGAAATACCTGGTAGCGGCCATGGCCCACCTGCCGGGAGCGGTGACGTTCACGCCCAGGGCGGGGTGGATATAGCCCGCCGGGAGCCCGGCCAGACCGCTGTCCTTGAGCTTCTCGAAGCCGACACAAAGCACGATATCGTAGATGCCGGCGGCGATGGCGTAGCTCGCGTTCCTGATGGTCTCCATGCCGGTGGCGCAGAAGTTCTCAAGCCGTGTTATTGGGATGCGGTCCAGCTTGAGCGGCCCGGCGACGCTGATGCCCCCGATGCCGGAGAAAGCCGTGCCGCACCAGCACGCCTGGATGTCCTTCTTCTCAATGCCGGCGTCCTCGTAGGCCTCGTAGGCCGCGTCGATGATCATGTCGTCGGCGCCTTTATCCCAGTTCTCTCCGAACTTGCAGCACCCCATGCCGATTATTGCTACCTTATCCTTAATGGTTCCCATTCCCATTTCCCTCGTTTCTCTAGGCTTCCCGCGGAATGCGGCACTTCCAGTAATATGTGTGCATATTGCCGGCGTCGTGCATCTTGCGGAACGTCATCTCCACCGGTATGTCCGGCTGAACCTTGTCCTGGTCCCGGTCAGTCATCTGGCAGTAGATTCCGATGTTGCCGGCCTTGTCCTCGATATGCACCTTGGTCACTATCGTCGGCGGGTCTCCGCTCAAAGCCAGGTTGTCGATGCAGTATGTATAAAGCGTGGCCTTCCTGTCGGAAAGCCTGACGCCCTCGAACTGGTCCTTGGCGCCGCAGTAGATGCAGACCCGCTGCATCGGGTGGAAGGTGCGGCCGCACTTCTTGCACTTTGAGCCGTGCAGGCTGGTGAGCTGCTCGCGCTCCCTCCACGCCACCGGCGGGAAGGCGTTGGCCCCCTCGCGCGCCTGTGATTCCAGCGCCATGATCTTGCGGAAGCGCACGTACTTCTCGTACGTGGACAGTTCGAGTTTCGACGCCAGGTGCGTCTTCATGCCGCGGCGCTTGGCCAGTTTGGTTATCTCGTCGGTCACTTTGAGCAGTATAGCGTCGGCGCCATCGCCGTAGTTGGCCATTATAATGCGGTCGCCCGGCTTGGCGCCCTCCAGCGCGGCCACAAGTATCATCATGGCGAAGGCCGCGCCCGTGTTACCCATCTGCTTGAACATGGCATCCTGCATCTGCGTCTTGGCGTCGAAGCCGAGCGGCTTGGCTATCTCGGCGGCGCGCCGCGCATCCGGGGCGTACAGCACCACCTTGCTGATGTCCGCGGGCTTCAGGCTGCACTTCTTCATAAGGCCTTTCACGGCCTCGATGATGTTGCGTGTGTAGCCCTCGGTGAGGACGAAACGGTCCTCCCAGCCGCGCACGAAGATATCGTTCTCATTGCGCCATGTGTCGACGATGTCGTCGGTGTGGGTGAAAATCTCCTCGATCTCGCAGATCACGTTCTCTCGGCCGATGAGCAGCGCGGCAGAGCCGTCGCCGAACTCCTGCTCGTTGCCGGACTGCGGCTGGGCCGAGCGCATATCGGCGGCGGCGACCACGACGTGCTTGGCCGAGCCGCTCTTGACTGCGTCATGGGCGGCCCTCAGCGCCATAGTTCCCGACCTCACCGAATCGCTGAAATCGGCGGCGAACATGTGCCGTCTCAGGTCGCAGGCCTGGGCCACAAGGCTGGCGGTCTGCTTCTCTTTGTAAGGCGGTGTCGTGGAGGCAAAATAAAGGCCGTCCACGGTCTCTCGCTCAAAGCCTTTGAGACAATCGATGACGGCCTCCACGGCCATGGTGGCGCTGTCCTCATCGTAGTTGGCCACCGATCTCTCCCCGCCCCCCGAGCCGCGGCTCCACGCCCGGCCTATCTCGTCACGTTTGAGGCGATAAATGGGGACGTACGCCCCGTATGATACTATTCCGATCATTGAACCCCCGTTCTATGAAGGTGCTGGACTTCGAAACTCATGAAACCTCTTATCGAGGCCCGGTCTATCCTTCGTGTACGTCGATATTCGATTAATCGTAGGGGCGATCCTTCTATGGAAGGACGCCCCTACTCCAATAAACGTTATTTCTTTGCTTCCGGTACCGGCGGCGCCGGGTTCTTGTAGCCCTGCATGAGTATCTTGGGAACCATGTTTATCAGTTCGTCGGTTGTTAACGGCCCGTCTTTAATGTCCTTATATATCGCTTTTACCTCGATGGGCTCGCTGTAGATGCCGACCCTGCCGCCCTCGGCATGGAAGACCTGTCCGTTGATGTCCCAGGCCTTGTCGGTGGCCAGGTATACGATGATGGGCGGGACGTGCTCGGGCCCCGGCATGTTCAGCAGGTAATCCGCTTCTTCTTTGGTCGTCTGGCCGAGCTCGACGGCCTTCAATGTCCTCTTTTTAACATCGTCGTTCAGCGTCATTCTGGTGGCGGCGATGGGGGCGAAGCAGTTGGCGGTTACGTTGGATTTCCCCATCTCACGCGCGATGGCGCGGGTCAGGCTCACGATGCCGCCCTTGGCGGCGCCGTAGTTTACATGGCCCAGGGTGCCGCGCCAGGCATCGGATGTGACGTTGATGATGCGGCCGTACTTCTGCTCGCGCATGACCACGCAGGCATGGCGACAGGTGTTAAAACAGCCGTTCAGATGGACGTTTATCACGTTGTCCCACTCTTCCTTGGTCATGTTAAAGATCATCCTGTCGCGCAGGTTGCCGTGGCAGTTGACCAGGATATCGAGCCTGCCGAACTCTGAAACACATGCCTTGACCATCTTCTCGGCGGCGTCGAAATCGGTCACCGAATCGTAGTTGGCGACGGCCTTCACGCCGAGGGCCTTCACCTCATCGACGATCTTGTCGACGGTGGTTTTCTCGGCGCCTGCGCCGGATCTGTCGGCGCCGATGTCGTTGCATAGTATATTGGCGCCTTCACGCGCCAGGGCTAAACAAACTTCTTTTCCCAGACCACCGGCGGCGCCGGTGACTATCGCATTTCTTCCTTTTAAGTGCTCGCTCAAGTCTTACCTCCAAGCAGATATTTTGCGTAGAAAGTTTACCATATACGAATGCTTTTTTGCAAACTTCGATGCGGTTTTGGCGGGTGTTTACGACGTCGATTAGGGGTTGAGGTATGAGATGATCTCCAAACCCCCTGTAGTCCCCCATACTTTGGGGGACTTAAATAAATCTAGGGGACACCCCTAGAACCCCGGCCCCGATGTATCGGGGCATCTCTTATCTTGGATTGTCATTGCGAGGAGTCCTTCAGGACGACGCGGCAATCTCGTCGAGGTCGACATTTGTAGGGGCGAATACGAGATTCGCCCACGTCTGGCGATCACAAGGATCGCCCCTACGGCCGGTTGATGATGCGGAGGCGAGGCGAAAAACACCCTTTATTCTTGACATCAGCTATGTTATGGGTTACATTGTTGCCCAAGAGAGTGATTAAGTTATAGCTAATTAGTCACAGATTTAGTGTCAACCATATGAATGAAGAACAAAAAGAGCACTCAGAGCAAGCGAGGTTCCCGTTAAAAACCAAGATATCAATGATATGGCTGGTTATATCGGGAATTATTATAATTGTTGGACCTCAATTGCCGCTAATTGGTTTTACTGACTATCAGGAACGGAATCAAATAGTTGGCATACTATTTCTAATAACAGTGCCGATAGCGTTTCTATGGATTCTGCCATGTATATTACTATTATTTAGAAAGAAATGGGCATACATGTCTGCTGTAGTATTACTTTCATTTATTGCTCTGGCATCCCTAATCGCGTCATTCTATTTTTGGGGAGGTTACTTCTTCTACGGTTCTATTCTCCTGCCAGTAGTATGTGTACCGTTGGTTCTTATCATCGTCGATAGAGAGAACTATCTGGAAATGGTGCATCAAAGACAGTCGAGTAAGAATTATATCAGCCACAATCAGCCACAGCAGAAGTTGAAGCTGTAGTTCCCCCACTATTAGGTACCTATCTGGTGCTACGTCGGGCGCGAGGCAAAAAAATACCCTCATCCTTGACAACTTTGCCGTTCAAAGAGGATAATTGAACACGGTTTTGCATACAAACAAGGAGGAAGTCTTCCGCTAATGATGAAGGACTGGCAGCAGTATTATCAGGAAAGGACAATTACCGCCGAGAAGGCCGCCAGCATGGTCAAATCAGGCGACCGAATCGGCTTTACGGTTGGACGGGAGTCACACACCATAGGGCTGGCGATAGCGGCGCGGCTGGGCGAGCTGCAGAACGTTAACGTATACGTGCCGACACCCGGATATGACTTCGGGTGGTACGACCCGGGATGGGACGAGTCGTTCAAGATAACATGCTCCTTCCCGCTGGGCATAAACGAGCAGATGGTAAAGGAGCGTCGCTGCGATGTAGCCTTCGGTTCGCTCTTCCCCTTCGACCTGCAATATTTTAGAGAGGGCATGGATGTCCTCCTCACCGAGATTTCATCGCCCGACGAGAAGGGCTTTTGCAGCTTCGGCGCCTCGCTGTGGAACAAGAAACGCCAGGTGCAGGAGGCCAGGCTGGTCATCGCCGAGGTCAACGACAAGCTGATACGCACCTACGGCGACAACTATGTGCATGTCTCCGATATCGACTACTTCGTGGAACATAAGTCGCAATCGACCCAGGTAATGGGCAGCGGCAGCCTTCTGGGCAAGAAAGCTAAGAAAGAGACCGACGAGGGCATGAAGCAGATGGCCAAGTTCGTCGGCTCGCTCATCAAAGACGGCGACTGCCTGCAGATCGGCGTGGGCCGCTGCACCGAGCAGCTTGTGCAATTAGGCATCATCGACAACAGGAACGATATAGGATATCAATCAGAGGCCACCGTGCCGGGCATCATCCGCCGCGTACGCGAGGGCATCATCACCGGCAAGTACAAGACGGAGAAACCGGGCAAGGCCGTCATCACATCCGTGGGCGGGGACACGCGCGAGGAGATGCAGTGGGTCAATATGAACCCGCTGTTCGAGCTGGTAGATGTGGATTATCTGGAAGACATCCGCACCATCGCGTCGATGGATAATATGGTCTGCATCAACCAGACGCTGATCGTCGACCTCTTCGGACAGTCGTCGGCTGAAGGCATCGGGCCGGAGCTGTACAGCGGGGCCGGAGGACAGGTGCCGTTCCAGATCGGCGCTCTCCTGTCGAAAGGCGGCCGCGCCATAACAGTGGTTCCGTCAACGGCGTCGAACGATAAGATATCGCGCATAGTGCCGCTGCTGCCGGAGGGCACAAATGTTACAATACACAAGAACCTGAGCGACCGCATCATCACCGAGTACGGCATCGCCGAGCTGCGCGGACGCAGCCAGCGGCAGAAGGCGGAGGCGCTCATCAACGTGGCCCATCCCAAGTTCCGCGACGAGCTGAAAGCCGCGGCCAAAAAGATGTTCGGGTTGTAAGCGCGAAAGCGTAATAAATACAATAGAAAACGTTCAAAGGAGGAACGATTGAGTTACTGTAAGTATGAGGTCAACAAGAAAACCAGGGTGGCCACCCTGACCTTCGACAAGCCGGAGAAATTGCATGCTCTGGTTCCGATGAAGGATCTGGAGGAGGTCATCGCGCGGCTGTACGATGCCAGCAGGGACGACAACGTGGCTGTGGTCGTGCTCAAGGGCTCCGGCAGGGCCTTCGGCGCGGGCTACGACATCGACGCCGTGCGCTCTCGGCGCGGGCTCGATGAGGCCAAGCGCCCGCCGCAGAGACGGCGCTACTGGGGCGTCGACGAGTGGTGGGGACGCCGCGGCATCCTGCAGGCGATCCTTACCTGCGACAAGGTGACCATCGCTCAGGTGCATGGCTATTGCTACGGAGGCCACTTCGAGATCATGTGCGCCTGCGACCTGGCCATCTCCAGCGACAACGCCATTTACACGCACCCGGGCTACACCTACCTCGGCATCGAGGGCCCGATTCCGCTGTATGTTTACATGATCGGCTGGCGCAAGGTGAAGGAGATGATGCTCCTGGGCAACCCGCTGAAGGCTGAAGAGGCATGTGACATGGGCCTGGTGAACAAGGTAGTGCCTCACGCCAAGCTCGAGGCCGAGGTCACCAAGATCGCCAACCTCATCGCCACGCGCCCGCTTGACGGCATAGTGATGGGCAAGAAGCACTTCCTCATGTCCATGGACATGATGGGCTTCTCCGCCGGCTACGATATGGCCAGCCTTTCCCACACCCTCCTGAGCAACCTCAAGTTCGGGGAGAACGAGTTCAACCTGATGAAGGAGCTCAAGACAAAAGGCCGCAAGGGCATGTACGCGGACAGGGACAAGACCTACAAAGATCAGAACTGGCGCCCCGAGGATATCAAAAAGGGGGCCAAGAAACCCGCAGCCAAGAAGGCGGCAGCAAAGAAACCAGCGGCTAAGAAAAAGAGATAGCCGTACGAATATTTAACCGATAAAAAAGAGCCCTCCGATATGGGGGGCTCTTTGATTTTCGAACGCCCCCTCGGCTGTATTGCTTCCCCCTCTTTAATCAAAGAGGGGGACACGGGGGAGTTCGTGTCACCTTATCATTGCCCGGTCGATTGATGTAGGGGCAGACCTGCGTGTCTGCCCAAATGCAACGGTGAATTATTTAGGGACACATCTTTTGCGTGGGTAGAGGCGGTTCGCGAACTTCCCCTACGTATGTCTGCAAAGATTATGGGATTGCCACGTCGCCTTCGGCTCCTCGCAATGACAAATTAGCGGTACAAACGTATTGACAGATGATATCAATAATGATACTATACAGCTGTGAAAACCGATAAAATCCTAGCCTTGATGCGGCAGAATGCGAAAGGGGTGAGATTCGATGATCTGTGCAAAGTGTGTGACCACTACTTTGGCCAGCCCAGACAGAAGGCCTCCAGCCATCGAATCTACAAAACTCCGTTCAAGGACGACCCGCGTTTGAATATTCAGGACGACAAAGGGATGGCTAAAGCGTATCAGGTGAAGCAGGTGCTCAAGGCTGTCGAGAGATTGGAGGCGGGAGATGGTAACTAAGATGTCAGCGGTAAATGATAAATATACATATCGTGTTATCTGGTCGGAGGAAGATCAGGAGTATGTGGGGCTGTGCGCCGAGTTCCCCAGCCTGAGCTGGCTGGCCGATGAGCCGGAGAAGGCGCTCAAAGGTATCAGGGAGCTGGTGGCAGAGGTCATTGATGACATGAAAACTGCAAAGGAAACGATCCCGACTCCGATAGCGCTGGGGAAATACAGCGGCAAGTTCCAGGTGCGTGTCCCGCCGGAGGTGCACCGCAAGCTGGCGATAGAGGCTGCCGAGTCTCACGTGAGCTTGAACCGGCTTGTCAGCGCAAAGCTCAGCAGGTAGGCGGTGGGCACTGCCCATGCTACGACTATGGTGCAACTCCAAGCTCTTCTAAATATTCTTCAGCTTCTTCTTTGGTGTCCGCATCTGGATTTAGAGTCAGACACTTTTGGAAGTCAGCTATAGCCCCTTCTACATTTCCAAGGCGCTTCCGAATTACTCCTCGGCCAAAATAAGCTTCAGCGCTATTAGGGTCTAGTTCAATTGCACGATTTGCATCAGCAAGGGCTCTATCTTGATCGTCAAGTGTGGAGTATGTTATCGCGCGGCCGCGGTATGCTAAGGCGTTATTTGGATTAAGTTCAATGGCATGATTAAAATCGAGTAGGGCGTTGTTCATATCGAGTGACATAAAGAATATAAACCCACGACCACTATAAGCGGTATCAAGATAGGGATCTAGCTCAATAGCACGGTTGAGATCAGTTTCAGCCATGTCAAGCTCATAAAGATCAATATAGAGCAAGCCTCGGTCACAATAAGCGGGAGCATATCCCGGGTCTATTTCAATAGATCGGTTGTAGTTCTCTAGGGCCTGTTCCCAGTTACTCATCTCTGTGTAGACGTTTCCAAGATAACGGTAAGCTGAAGCGTATTCTGGATAAAGCACTATGGCTTGACTATAGTCGTCTATAGCATTATCCCAATTCTCCATCGCTTCATAGGCTATACCACGAAGACAATACGCTACAGACTCGTTGGGATTGAGGTTTATAGCCTGACTAAAATCAGCTATGGCAGTATCGAAGTCTCTCAAGCCAACATAAGCTGTTCCACGGACACAGTAGACTGACACATTATTAGGATTAAGTGCTATAGACTGGTTACAGAAGCCTATCGCTTCATTGAAGCTGTTTTCCGATAGGGCTTCTTTCCCAAGATTTACGTAGTCTTCTGCTGTCTTCTGCGTCTCAGTATTGCAAGCAGTCACCATTAGTAGCATTACAACTGCCATCAAAATGATGTTTAGATTGAAAACGACTTTGTTAAATGTAGTCATTCTTATTTTCTAATCTATGCTGAAGTTACAAAGAAACTGGCGAAGGTGAGTGCCACCTTCGCCAGCACTGAACTTACTTTATCCCGCGCCAGGCCTTCTCCAGCCCTTCACGGAAATCGGGGTGCGCTATCGCTATCAGTGCCTTGGCGCGCTGGGCTATGGTCCTGCCCTTGAGCTCGGCGATGCCGTACTCCGTGGCCACCATGTCCACATCGTAGCGGGAGACGCTGGTGATGGTGCCCTCGCCCAGTTTGGCCACGATGCGGGAGACGTTGGAGGTCTTGCCCCTGATGGACGAGTTGAAGGCGATTATTGACCGGCCGTTGGGGGCCACCGCCGCCCCGCGCAGCCACTCCCCCTGCCCGCCCACGGCGCTGATCTGCAATCCCTTGATGGTCTCGGCGTTAACCTGCCCTGCGAGATCGACCTCGATGGCTGATACGATAGTTATGAAGTTATCGAACTTGCTGATGATGTTGGGATCGTGGGTGTATGTATACGGATACAATCCGACTTTAGGGTTCTTATGTATGAACTTGAACAGCTTCTCGCTGCCCACCGCCGCGCCGCTCACGGTCACGCCCCTGTCGTGCGCCTTGCGCTCGTTGGTGACTACGCCGCTCTCCATGAGGTCCACGGTGCTGTCGCTAATCATGCCGGTGTGCATGCCAAGGTTCTTGCGCGTCTTTAAGATTTTAACCAGCGCCTCCGGTATCGCGCCCACGCCGATGCACACCGTGTCGCCGTCATTGATGCGATCGCTGACGACGCGTGCTACTGCCTCCTCCTCGGGTCCGATGGTCGGGTCCGGCCACGGCTGAACGGGGCGGTCGACCTCGACGATGTAGTCGATATCGCTCAGCGGCATGAGGCTGTCGCCGTAGGTATAGGGCATGCTCTTGTTCATCTGCGCGATAACGACCTTTGCGTGCTTCGCGGCATCGCGGTTGAAGCCGGGCACGCAGCCGAAGCTGACTTTGCCGTTCTCGTCGGGAGGCGATACGTGCACCAGCGCCACATCGAGCGGCACCGTGGTCGTGAACAGTTTCGGCGTTTGCGTGAGTGCGACGGGAAGGAAATCGGCCGTGCCGTTCTTCACGGGATCGCGGTAGTCCGGGTTTACGTGCATCGTTATCACGTGGAAATAGTCGAGCAATTTGGCATACGGCGAGTTTGGTATGACGCGGCTGTCCAGGATGTGCGTCCCTTTGAGCCTTACGTGATCGGCGGCCAGAGCATCGACGAGCGTTCTGGGCTCACCGCTGGTGCCTTCGATGAAGACCATATCGCCGGGCTTGATCGCCGCGATGGCTTCTTCCGCGCTGACCCTGCGCTGAGCTCTAGTCCCCACTGCCCGCTTCCCTCCATACGCCGTCCACGTATACCTTCTTGCGCTTCTTCTCCCAGTGCCCGCCGAAGACGGTGGTCTTATAATCATCGGGCAGGGTTACGCCCTGCTGCGTGGCGTATTTTATCATGCGTGTTATCTCAACGACCCTGACGCCGACCTGGTTGGCCATGACCATGCCGCGCTTGTCGTCGAGCACGCCGTGCTCCAGGTAACTCGGCCGCTCGCCCTGGTAGATGGTGCTGGTCACGGCCCAGCCGCGGGCGACGGGGATCATCATGCGCTTCATCAGGTTCTCCATCTGGTCCAGGCAGGCGTCGAAACCGAGACCGAAGAAGCCGACGGTGAGGTATCCGGCGACCTTGTTCTTTAGTAATTGAGTGAATATAGCGTAGTAGCGCACGCGCGACCAGAGGATGGTCAGCGGCGGCGAGAGCGTCAGCCCCCATGCCGGCGCGCCGAAGATATAACCATCGGCCTTGACCAGCTTCTCGTATACGTCATGCGCGTCGTCCTTGATCTTGCAGGGCTTCTTGTTCTGGATGCACCACTGGCAGTTCTTGCACATGGTGATGTCCTTATCGGCCAGCGTGACGAACTCGACCTCGACCTTGCCCAGGTCGCTTGACATGGCCTCGGCGGCCTTCAGGGCTTCCTTGACGAATGTGTCGCAGTTGCCGTTCAGTACCGGCGTCGCCGAAAGGCCCAGTATCTTGATATCAACTTTACCCATTCTCTTTAAATTCCCCCTTCAATTTGCTCGGCTTACCCGCCAGATTATAGCTAGAATCGGCTATGGCTGTCAATTTTTAAAGGTGTCTGGAGGGTCAACCCCCTGCTATCCCCCAATCTTGGGGGAATTGAAAAAAAGATAGGGGACACCCCTAATACCCCAGCAGGAGAGAGATCTCTCCTGCACCACTCTTATAAGCTAATCTCTCACCGGCCGGTGAGAGAGCTGTGCTGGGCATTTGGATAAAATCCAAGACGTACCTGTTCCCCCTCTTTTTAGAAGAGGGGGCTAGGGGGTGTTTCCTTATAATTATCTTCCCTCTCCCTCCGCAGGGAGAGGGTCAGGGTGAGGGCACTTATCTCATGTTTGTCATTTTGAATTCTCGCATGGAATGATGAAGAATCTCGAACCCGCCAAACAGTAAAACGCTTCATCGATCTAAGGATCAAACAAAAAAAGAGACCGGGAACATGTCCCGGCCTCTCGTTTTTCCTTGCTACTACAGCAGGTTTACCGCCTTCTGGTAGGATTGTTGGCGGTATAGCACTTGCTGCAATATACCGGCCTGTCGCCGCGAGGCTCGAAGGGAACCTCTGTGGTTATGCCACACTGTGCACAAACAGCAGGGAACATCTGCCTTCTGGCGCCACCAAAACCGCCGCGTCCACCACCACGCTCCTGCTTCTTTGCAGCACGGCACTCCGGGCAACGCTTGGGCTCGTTGGTGTAACCTTTCTGTGCGAAGAACTCCTGCTCCTCGGCACCGAAGGTGAAGGTGCGGCCGCAATCGTTACACTGCAACTCTTTGTCGGTGAAGCTCATTGGATGACCTCCTTTCTTCAATTACTGTGCTGAACTTGGTCATCCAATGTACTGTGCTAAACCCTGACTTCAAGAGATGGTCTGAAGAGAGAATTTGCGGGGTTGCCGGTCGAACTTGGTAACCTTGATCAAGCCACTGGCACGATGATAATACAAGATTTCAACAAATGCAATAGGGTAATATATACTTTTATGCAAACTGATGTCTCTTGACCGGCTCCAGTACCGCGGCATAGCTCATTACGACGGACGGTTTTTCGACAACCGTGAAACCGCAATCAACAGCTGACGACACTATATCCTCAAAGCGATCGAGCGACGTGTGCAGCCTGGGCTCGGCCAGCAGCCACCTCCCGCCGCCCTTCAATATCGCATGTATCTGCCCGAACATTGCCTCGACATCGGGAACCTCGTGCGCCATCCAGAACGTGAGCACGAAGTCTACCGGTTCCGCCACGCCGATATCGCCCGCTATGCACAATCGCAGCGATATACGATCGTCTACATTGGCTCGCACCGCGCGTTCTTTCACCCTGTCCAGCATCTTCTGCTGAAGGTCGATGGAGATCACCCTGCCTTTCGGGCCGACCAGCCGGGCCATGCCTATGGAGAAGTGCCCAATGCCGCAGCCGATGTCTACAACGGTCATCCCTTCTTTAACATATGTGCCGAGGACTTTTTCCGGACTGTGCAGCAGGCGACGAACAGGATTATCGAACGTATAGGCGAACCACCAGGGGCAAAGCTCGTGATCTAAGAAATGGACTTTGTCGAATGGCTTCATTGTCAACCCCCTGTATCCCCCAGTCTTGGGGGATCTTTAAAAAAGAATAGGGGACACCCCTAAGACCCCCGTCCTGATTCATCGGGATACCTCTGTTTTGGGCTGTCATTCCCTGACTTGATCAGGGAATCCAGAGCTGGCGATTCATGCATCTCCCCTACAGGATACAACCAAAACCCCACTCACTCAAGAATATCCAGATGGACGAGAGCGAATCTGGCAGATGCAACAAAAAGAGGCCGTGATAGAATCACGGCCTCTTTATTAACCTACTGTATTAAGGTTATCGCCTGTTTCTGCTGGAACCGCCGCCGGATGCATTGTAGCATGCGCTGCAATATACCGGTCTGTCACCACGAGGCTCAAAGGGAACTTCTGTAGCCTTGTTGCATGTGGCGCATACCGCAGGGTACATCTGTCTGCGCGTGCCATAACCGCCGCGTCCGCCGCTTTCCTGCTTCTTCGCCGCCCGGCACTCCGGACAGCGCTTCGGCTCGTTGGTGTAGCCCTTCTGTGCGAAGAACTCCTGCTCCTCGGCACCGAAGGTAAAAGTCTTCCCGCAATCGTTGCATTGCAGTTCTTTGTCAGTGTAACTCATTGGATGACCTCCTTTCTTCAATTACTGTGCTGAACTTCGGTCATCCAATACTTGGAGTACTTTGCCTCTGAGAGACCTTTAATTGGGGAACTCTAAGGGGTTGCTGGTAGAACTGGTAACCTTTGATCAAGCCACTAAGTCAAGCATACGCTACAATTAAAGTAAAAGCAAGGGGCAGAGATTTACATCGTAATGGCAAGGCGGCGATTTCTTCCACCTTCTATCATATCGAAAGTTATTATCTGCGTTTGGATCCCTGAAGACTGCGGCACTGGCTGCAATAAACCGGCTTGCCGCCATTAGGCGAGAACGGAACCTCGGTGTGAGCGCCGCACTGGACACAGACAGCAGGATACAAACTCCTGCGGGAGATGCTGCTTACGCCAGCGCGGTTGACACCTCGCACCTGATTCTTTGCCGCGCGGCATGTCGTGCAACGCTTCGGCTCTCTGGTAAATCCTTTGCTGGCGTAGAACTTCTGCTCACTGGCACGGAAGGTGAACATGGCTCCGCAGTCGACACATTTCAGTTTTTTATCTGCTAAACTCACAGGATGACATCCTTTCTTCAAACACTGTATGAACACAGGTCATCCGATACTCTAAAGGAACTTTGCCTTGAAGAGACCTCTTTCGGGGGAACTCTAAGGGGTTGCCCGTAGAACTGGCAACCATGAGCAAGACTCTGAGTTAATGGTACGATACAATCGGAATAAATGCAAGCGGCTGAACCTAGAATTCCGGCAATCCCACCCAGCTAACCACATACTCCACCTCGCCGGGCAGAGGGCCGATGCCGGGATTCAATACCTCCCACCTGCCCTCAATCTTCAACTCCCGCGCAGCAATTTCAAAATGGCACATGGCAATTCCTATATCTATCCGCTGCAGATACAGCGGCATGAATATATCGGCCGTCCTTGTGCTCAGCCCCGTACGTTTAAGATAGAAGTGAAATGAATCCGAGCCTTCTATCCTGATAATTCTCCACGGCTGGCCGTTGACCGACGATGGAGCGAGCCTTACCATCTCCAGGGGAACAGTGTATCTTCCGGCTTCGGCCTCGACGACAGGTGTATCGAGATTACTATTGAAAAAGAGCTCTCGCCACGGCCTTCTATTGGCGGAACCTACGGTTCGGTGCATGGTCGAATCCAGGACGCCTTTCCTGTTTCGCTTATATCCTATTGGGCTGACTGCGGGTAGTATCTCGTCATCGCGCAGACGTATCGCGCGGGCGAAGCTGCTTCTATTGAACGTTCCGCCGAGCCAGCAGGTACCCAGCCCCAGGTCCGTGGCATGGAGTATAGCCTCCTCGAAAACGTATCCGTAGTTCTCCAAGTCTTTATCGGCCTTCTCGACGGCGCCGGCCAGGAAATGCTTTGCCCCGCTGATAAAACCATATGTGCCGAAAGCCCTTGTCCGCCATGACGGCCCAGCCCTGTCCATAAGCTGGATTCTCACCGGCACTCCGAATGGGCCCTTATCGAGGCGGGAGAGACGGCCCTCCAGTTCCGCCCTGACCTTTTCATCAAGCGCCTTGCCGTCGTACGATCGCCAGGAACAGCGTTCCCGAATCACATCGGTCACGGGCTTGCTAAAACCCATTGAACCGCCCCGTGTATGTTTTCAAATCGTCTATACCTTCCCCTTCCACTGTTCGACCACGGCCTTGTATTTCTCGTGGATCATCTTCTTGTCGAACTCCCAGAACTCGGCAAGCATGGCATCGAGTTCATCTCGCGTGAAGTATTTCTCGGTATCCGGGAAGAATACCTCATCCTCCCTCCTGATATGCTCCGGGTAGAACTCGACCAGGGTTGTAAGCCTGTCCAATACGGTATCCAGCGCCTCCTTGTGCCCTGCGACGTAATCTTCTTTGGCCTGAACCAGCTCGGCCACCTTCTTCCTGGCGAATACGTGCTCATCCACCAGTTCCTGCATGCCTTTTTTATCTTCATCCGACATGTTTTTCTTGTCCAGGTCGCGGAAAAGTATGTCCTCCTCCTTGCCGTGGTGCGTCTTATCGGCATATATCCTGATGAAATCGACCGCCGCATCGATGAAAACCGGGTCGACCCGTTTCTGCTCGCGCATAACCGACATCTGATCCTTTATAACAGCGATCATCTTCTCGATGAGCCTGTGCTCGATCATCAAAGGTCCTCTGGGTTTCATATCACACCTCCTGATTTATTGTCCGACCACATATCAGGGCGAGATGACCTCGCCCCTACGGCTGCTTCTCCTTTATCGCGCAGCCCGGGCAGGCATATCTCATCTTGCAGTTCATGCAGGACTTCTTCCTGCTGGCCGCGCCGCTGTATGCGGATATGGCCAGTAATAGTACCAACACGATAGGCTGCGCCACTTCGAATTCCTGCACCATGGCCGCGATGCAGAATCCCATCGGTATCAGGCTCAGCAGGCCGTAGGTGGCAGGCGCAAGCTTGACGCCGATACTCGTAGCGAACTTATCCATGCTGCCCCGCTTGAACATGAGGGCAGCCAGCTTTCCCCACCCGATGGGACAGCGCTTGCCGTAGTAGTAGCAGTTGACACACACCAGCCTGCGAAGCACGACGAAGACCATAAGAACCGACGCCGGCAAGTAGACCCAGGAAGCGACGGGATGGAAGAACCAGCAGCAGGCCGTGCCGAGCGCGATCCATATCAGCATGGCCAGGTTGCCGAAGATTATAGAGCCCCACCCGAACTCCTCGATCCCCTGCTCGTATATCTTCACTTCGTTTTTCTTCTGCTCCATAACTCAACCTCCGTCGACCCCTTTCCTATATGCGGCGATTATTTGCCGCTGTACATCTTGTCCAGTATATTGGCCGCGAGCCCTATCGCCGCTTTGCGCGGCATCAGCTTCCCCGATATGAAAAACGTTATCCGATTACCCCTCCCCGCGATGTGGCTCGGCCTCCTCCCCAGGGCGTCCAGCGCCTCGGTCACGGTGGGACCGGGCTCCATGACCTTCACCATTTTTGCCTTTCCGATTTGCGCTCCCGACTCAAAATATCCCGGCGTGCGCGTAGTTCCCGGCATGAAACCGAGCACGTCGACGCCTTTCCGCCGCAGCTCGACCCAGAGGCCTTCCGCCAGTATCAGGTTGTAGGCCTTGGTCGCGGCGTAGTTGGCCACATAAGGCGTCCCCTGCATAGCCGAAGCCGATGACATCATGATTATCCCGCCGCGCCCGCGCGCCGCCATCTTGATTGCGAACTCGTGTACCAGCGTCAACGGCGCCCGCACGTTTATGTCCAATACCCTCAACTTCTCCTCCAACCCCCGCTCTAGAAACATCCCCACAGGACCGTAGGCGGCGTTCGACACTAGCAAGCCGACCTCAAGTCCCTCGACGCGCTTGAGAATCGTTTCGATGAAATCCGGCCGTGAAAGGTCGGCGGCTATCGTCACTACGTCACGACCGCTCGCTTTGCGGACCTCCTCTGCCGTACGCTCCAACTCATCGGTCAGAAGGTCGACCATCACGACGTTGATTCCCCTGGATGCGATCTGACGCGAGTACTCGGCGCCGAGCCCGCGAGCCGCGCCGGTCACCAGCGCCCACGGGCCGTATCTGGAGCTGAAGGTTCCTGAAGCCGACATATCTCACCTCCGCTGAGTTGTTGCCGTATTATACAAGAAGTCAAAAAGATTGCCAATTCATCGACCGCCGCCGCTGCCACTATATTCAGTAATTACGACGAGATTGCCGCGTCACTCTTCCAGCCAGCTTTATCCTGGAATGCTTCCCAGAGGGAAGTACTAGCAATGACGATAAATGTAGGGGCGAACCCCTGTGTTCGCCCGCGTTATGGATTCCGGTTTTCACCGGAATGACGTAAGGGGGACTGACAGGGGGTTCGGATATTATTTCCCCCTTCCGAAGGGGTAGAGCAGGGGATTCACCTCAGCTACAAAAGTTGTCATTCACCATCGTTTTAGGCTAAAATGTAGTGCACCCATTTTGAAAGAGAGGTATCCGCATGAAATACCAGAACGTACTTCTCAAGCTGGACGGCAGGATAGCGACTATTACCTTGAACCGGCCTGAGAAGCTCAACGCCATCAACGATGGCATGATGCGCGACCTGATCAAGGCCCTGGAGAAGGTACGCAAGGACTACGAGTCTCTCGTAGTAGTGATAAAGGGCGCCGGCACGTCATTCTGCGCAGGACAGGACCTGAGCGGCGAAGGCACCGACGAGGTCATGCCGCCCAATCCACGGGAGAAAACATACCTGTTCGACATGTACGCGCAGGGGCTCAAGAATCAGAACCTGTGGCAGTACATCTTCGAGTACCCTAAGATAACTGTGGCGCAGGTGCACGGCTATTGCCTGGGCATGGGACTGGACCTGGCCATGCACTGCCGCGCCGTAATCTGCACCGAGGATGCCGTCTTCGGCGATCCGTCGGTTCGGATGGGCATCGCGTCGGCGAACCCTCTGTGGACCTTCCGCATCGGACTCAAGAAGACCAAAGAGATGCTGCTTACCGGAAAGTATATCGACGGCGTGGAAGCGGAGAAGATCGGCCTTGTCATGAAGGCCGTTCCCGCCGATCAGATGGAAGAAGTAATGGCTGTTGAGACCGACGGTTTCGCCCGCTCATCAGGCATCGGCGGCTGGGACCAGCAGGGCGTCTTCTGGAGCTCTTGGATGTCCATCATGCAACTGTCCGGAATGGCTGCGGCGCGTCAGATGACCGCCAATGTTAATGTCATGAGCTCGATTCAGCGGCCGCACCGCACACTTATCGACCGCGGCGGCTACGATTTCTACCAGGTGCGCGAGGAAAAAGGGCTTAAGGCCGCCATCGAGGGCCGGGACGCCCCCTTCCGCAAGCACTTCCCCGAGCCCAAACCGAAGGCGAGGAAATAACGATGAGCACGATATTATACGAGAAGAAAGACGGTATAGGATATATAACGCTCAACCGACCTGAGGAGCTTAACGCCATGAACGATGAGATGCTGGCCGAGCTCGACAGGCTGCTGCCGCAGGTCGAGATGGATCTCGACGTCAAGGTTGTGATATTCCGCGGCGCGGGCAAGGATTTCTGCGCCGGACAGGACCTCACCGGGGTCAAGACCTACGAAGTGTTATCCGAGCCGGGCGAACATATGACCATCAAGAAGCGCATGGAGGCGGAGAGACGCCGCAACCGCAGGTGGGAATACATCTTCAACCTGGCCAAACCGACCATCGCGCAGGTGCACGGCCACTGCCTGGGCACGGGGTGCTACCTGTCCATGGTATGCGATATCACCATCGCCGCCGAGGACGCGCAGTTCGGCGACCCGCTGCTTCGCATGGGGCTGCTGCCGCACATGCCGCTGTGGCTCTATCTCGTCGGAATGAAGAAGACGCGCGAGCTGCTCCTCACCGGATGCTACATAGACGGCATCGAGGCTGAGAAGATCGGATTGATAAACAAGGCCGTGCCCCGCGACGAACTCGAGGCCGAGGTGGAGAACATGGCAAAGGGAATGGCGCTCATGCACTGCGACGCGCTGGCCCCGGCCAAGGATGCCATCAACTCGGTCATGGAGGCGCGCGGCCTGGGCGCCTGCTGGCGCTTCACCAACGATATGCAGCTCGTAATGCAGCAGCGCACCATGCTGCCGGAGGAGTACGACTTCTTCGCCGAGAGGGAGAAGAAGGGACTCAAGGTGGCCATAGAACGGCGCGACGCCCCGTTCAAGAAGTTCTGCGAGGAGAGATAATATGCCGACCGGATTTGGATGGGAATTTAAAACGCAATACAAAGAGTGCTTCTACGAGCACAATGACTACCGCGAGTGGGATTTCCAGACCGCGATCTACGAGAAGGTCAACGAACGCGTGGCCAGAATCACCCTCAATCGCCCGGACAAGAGGAACGCCTTCAACGACCGCATGTTCGAGGACCTGTCAGCGGCCATGAACAAGGCCAACGCCGACCCCGACGTTAGGGTCGTGATAATCAGGGGCGCCGGCAACCACTTCGGCGCCGGCCACGACCTGAGCTCCCCCGAGGGCGAGGAGTCGCCCCCGGTGCACCCTAATGTGAACCCTACAATGCAGGATTACTACGGCTTCGAGCGGCGCCGCTGCTATAAGTACAACGATGTCATGGAGTACCCCAAAATCACGATCGCGCAGGTGCATGGCAAGTGCATCGGCGCCAGCCAGATATTCGCCGCCGCGTGCGACATCATCGTCGCCGCCGACGACGCGCAGTTCGGCATCAGGGGCTTCGGCAGCCAGCTTCACGGCCTGACCGAGTACCCGCTGTGGCCCATGTGGTCCAACATGGCCTACGCCGGACGCGCCGTCACCGAGATGTCGGGCAAGGAGGCCGCCGACCGCGGTTTCGCTAACAAGTCCGTGCCGCTGGACAAGCTGGAGGCCGAGACGTTGCGCTGGGCTGAAGTTTTAGCCAATCTTCCCAGCGAGGGCGTGGCCGTGACCAAGGAGTGGATAAGCGGCATGGAGGACATCATGGGTATGGGCGGCACGCAGCGCGCGCACTACCACGCCCACACCGGCCTGCAGTACGTGCGCTTCCGCCCCGAGGAAGTGAACTTGTACAAGGAAAAGCGCGACAAGGGGCTCAAGGGCTTCCTCAAGGATCGCGCCGAAACGGCCACTCCGCAAGCCAAGGCCGCGGCAGATAGTGAAGCTAAGAAGAAGAAATAAGGGGTGCCTGATGCAGAACTGGCAGGATGAATATAAACGTAAGCTGATATCGGCCGAGGAAGCCGCGAGCAAGGTGAAATCGGGCGACAACGTGGCTTTCACCGCCGGGCGCGAGGCCCTGACCGTGGGCATGTCCATCGCCGCGCGGCTGGGCGAGCTGCAGGGCGTCAAGGTCGCCGTGCCCTCGCCGGGCTACGATTTCGGCTGGTACGATGAGGGCTGGGACTCGGCCTTCGAGATTACGATATCTTGGCCTACGGCCACCGTTCAGGATATGCTGGACCAGAAGCGTTGCGACGTGAACCTGCCCCTCATCATCCCCTTCTCCACCGAGGGCGAGCCCCCCGACGTGCTGCTCACCGAAGTGACCCCTCCCGACGAGCGCGGCTTCTGCAGCTTCGGCGCGTCGCTGTGGAGCAAGCGCCAGCAGATAAAGCATGCAAAACTGACGATCGCCGAGGTCAACGACCGTCTTATCCGCACCCACGGCGAAAACTATGTACACGTCTCCGAGATCGACTATTTCGTCATCCATGAATCGCGCTCCGGCACGCCGGGCACGGGCAGCCTGGGCGGCCGCGCCGTCAAGGAGCCGCCCGCCTACCAGAAAGAGATCGTCAAGAACGTGGCCTCTTTGATTAAGGACGGGGACACGATACAGATAGGCGTGGGCCGCACCACCGAGCCGCTGGTCAAGATGGGACTCTTCGACGGCAGGAACGACATCGGCGTGCACTCCGAGGCCACTCCTCCCGGCATCATCTCGCTGGTGAGAAGCGGCGTCATCAACGGCAAGCGCAAGACCCTTCTGCCCGAGCGCGTGGTGGTCACGTCGATAGGCGGCGGATCGAAGGAGGAGATGGAGTGGTGCAACGGAAACCCCATGTTCTACCTCGTCGATCTGCTTTGGCTGGAGGACATCCGCGTCATCGCCCAGAACGATAACATGGTTTCAATCAACAACGCCCTGGCCATCGACATGACGGGGCAGATAACTGCCGAGAGCATCGGCCCCAAGCTCATGTCCGTCGCCGGCGGCCAGATACCATTCGCCCTGGGTGCGCTGCTTTCGAAAGGCGGCAGGTCGATAACCGTGCTGCCATCGACGGCGCAGGACGGCAAGGTCTCCCGCATCATGCCGCTGCTGCCCGAGGGAACCGCGATCACCCTGCAGCGCAACATCGCCGACCTCATCGTCACCGAGTATGGCGTGGCCAACCTGCGGCACAAGACCCTGCGCCAGCGTTGCGAGCAGCTCATCAACATTGCGCACCCCAACTTCCGCGAGGAGCTGTGGAAAGAGGCCAAAAAGCTCTACTGGCCATAGATATTTTTCGAACTCCCCTTTTTATTAGCCCCCTCTTTATGAAAGAGGGGGTTTTTATTTTATGCGTCCCATGCGTCGAAATGTAGGGGCACAGCATGCTGTGCCCCTACGCTGCCGCACAAAAAGACGAGATTGCCACGTCGTCCTTCCATAATTAGGGTGTACGGAAGGACTCCTCGCAATGACATCCCGTGATATAGAGGTGAAGGAGAAGCTCCTTCCGGGGGAACTGGGGGTGTCCCCCAGATTTTTTTACGTCCCCCAACGTATGGGGGACTAACAGGGGATTCGGTTATTGTTTCCCCCTTTCAAGGGGGATTTCAGGGAGTATCCTTATCACTATCTTATTGACTCCCAAAGCCGGAGCATGTTATCCTTGTTCGTGCTTTTGGTAGCGTAGCTCAGAGGTAGAGCAGGGGACTCATAAGCCCTTGGTCGCTAGTTCGAATCTAGCCGCTACCAGTTTTTTGTTTTTCGGCGTTGCTGATTCTTTTTTCATTGCTCGGCGTGTCCTTCCATGATATTGAGGTATATGGAAGGATTAAGGGTGTCCCGTAGAGACGCAAAATGTTGCGTCTCTACACGATGACCGAAATATTGGGGGGATATCAGGGAGTTGATTAGCTGAATTACCCCGTTCACACTTGACCAAAACATAAGCGGCTGATAGTCACAGCCGCTTTTTCTATATACCTTAACCAGACGAAACTACATCTCGACGGTCATGAGGTAGCCGGCCTGAGAGAAGAACTCTATTTGAGATGCGACTTCCTTGGGCGAGAGCTTCGTTCCCTGAGCAATCTGGGCAATAGTGGCGGCGTTCTTCTTATACAGGTACTCGACAACCTGATACTGAGGACCCGTGGTGATGCCCATCTGCTGCCAATCCTCAAACTTCTTCCGTCCCTGCGGAGACAGAACGTAGTAATTCATATATATGCTCACAGCGCTCCCCCCCTGGAGTAACTGCCCGATCTATTAATTAAACAACCTGAATCTATCAAGCAGATCCTCTTATTTGCGATAGCCGTCGGGATAGTTGCACCTCCAGCGCCACGCGCTCTCGATTATATCCTCGATTTTCGTGTATGCCGGCTGCCAGCCGAGTTCTTTCTTGGCCAGGTCGCAACTGGCAACCAAAACTGCCGGGTCCCCGGTACGGCGGGCATGGAATTGAACAGGAATGTCCGCGCCGGTTATCTTGCGCGCCGCTTTAATCACCTGCAGCACCGAGCAGCCGCTCCCGCTGCCAAGGTTATACGCCCTTCCGCTCAACGTCTTCAACTTCTTCAAGGCCAGTATATGTGCCTGGGCTATGTCCACGACATGGATGTAATCCCGAACGCAACTGCCGTCCTTGGTAGGATAATCATTGCCGAACACGGCCATAGAAGCAACCTTGCCTCTGGCGGCGGCAAGGACACAGGGAACCAGATGCGACTCGGGACGATGATCCTCGCCGAAGCGCTCGCTGGCTCCGGCGGCATTGAAATAACGCAGGGAGACATACTTCAAACCGTATGCCCGCCCGTACCAGAACAGCATGCGCTCGAACAAGAGCTTGGACTCACCATATGTATTGATCGGCTCCGTTGGATGATTTTCGTCGATAGGGACGCTCCTGGGCTCGCCGTACACCGCCGCGCTCGAGGAGAAGACGAGGTTCGTGACCTTGTGTTTCAACATCTGCTTCAAGATCGTCATCCCGCCGATAACGTTGTTTTCCAGACAAAGCCTGGGATCGGTCATGGAAGTCCCGATAATGCTGTCCGCAGCCAGATGAACCACGGCTTCGATCTTGGAGCTCTTGAAAATATCTTCGAGCAGCATCTCGTCACGGATATCTCCCATGACCAGTTCCGCCTCTTTTGCAACAGCATCTCTGTGCCCCTGACGCAGGTCATCAACCACCACCACCTTCCTGCCGCTGGCAAGAAGCTCCTCCGTGACCACGCTGCCGACGTAGCCCGCGCCGCCGGTCACCAGTATCTTCGTGTCCTGTGCTTTCTTCGCCATCGAGACAACCTCTACAGGTAAAATATATCTGCCCAAAGATGCATCTAGCATATTGTTAAAACGACTTAATGTCAATCCAGACGAAGAAAAGCTCCCCAAAGGCTTTCCCATCCGACGTCCATAAATTCACGTCCGGAAGCCTGTCTTTACAAATATAACTGCGATGGCTAAAATTAGATGTGCTCTCGGGGGCGGTTAGCTCAGCTGGTTAGAGCGCTTGCTTCACACGCAAGAGGTCACTGGTTCAAGTCCAGTATCGCCCATTTTTCTGTGAAGGCCGGGATTTGCCGAAGTGGCGGAATGGTAGACGCGCTACGTTCAGGGCGTAGTGTCCGAAACGGACATGTGGGTTCGAGTCCCTCCTTCGGCACTTTATAATACGCGCTTGTAGCTCAATAGGATTAGAGCGCAGCCCTGCGGAGGCTGAGGTCGTGGGTTCGAGCCCCACCAAGCGCGCCATGTGGGCGGTTAGCTCAGTTGGCTAGAGCGTCTGCTTTACACGCAGAAGGCCATAGGTTCAAGTCCTATACCGCCCACCATTTAACACGTCGACAAGATGTGTCCCGATTATATCGGGGCAGGGGGTTAGACCTCTTCCCAGAGGTATACCATTACGGGCCCGTAGTTCATTTGGGAGAACGCTTGATTTGCATTCAAGAGGTAGGGGGTTCGAATCCCCCCGGGTCCACCAAATTTTTTCCAATAGATAGAACTTCTACCTGTTTGAAGGACTTACCATCGGGCGGCATAGGAAGAATATATTGAACCATACTCTCAAAAGTAGTGCTCAGAACATTTGATTAGATAAGAAGATGATTGAGGTGATGATGTAATGAAAAATGAATGCAGTATCTGTCATCAGTCTGATTCTAGTCTAATGCGTGATATAGGCTGGCCTAACCGCGTATGCCGTATTTGTAATGCAAAAGCAGTCACAGAAACCGGTGAAACTCCAAATTGGGACTCTATGGATGACTGCGGTGATAATCCTGTATTTATTGACGGGATTAAGTGTTGGCGCCGTTATCGATTCGGAGGATATGTGACTATGAGAGATAGCTATGATTGTGTGAGTGAAGAAGCATTCTATGACAAGCTAGCCACTGAGGGACTAATCGGTAGCCCATCTGGCAAGCGAGCGCTACAGGAATTAAAGATGGTAGATACTATGAAGGAATCTTATAGAAACCTCAAAGAAAAATACCAAGCTCGGAAAGCATACCCACCGGATTTCCGAGGGACTGACTATAAAAAGGGCGGGTTGGTAATAGTTGGACAGGATGGGGGCATAACTACAAAGAGCATTGTGAGAAAAGTCTTGATGCTTGATGATGAGGACTCATCGTTGTATAAGTACGTCTCACAGCATATTCTATCTCCCCTCAATCTAACTGTCGATCAAATCATAGCCTTAAATTTAGTCAATTTGAGTTTTAATACATCCCTTGCGAGAATAGCGAAGTGGGAGAGCATACCATTTGATGACTTGGTCAATGGACTTGCGGAGTTGAGCTATGATGATTTTAAAGAGAAGTTGAGTAAATATAAACCGAAATATGTAATCACGCTTGGACAGCCGGTTTTCCAATTCTTGCAAAGGAAAGCAGGGGTAACTTTCCATCCCATAAGAGAAGTATTTGCTACAGGAATAGAAATAGTTCTTGATAATGACCCGCTCATATGTCTACCCTGTGTTCATATGAGAACATATAATGTCAACCGGAAAGTTTACAAAGATCAGGATAATAGACTTAGAAAATGGGCACTGAATCAACGGCTATAAGAGATAGGAGCATTCCATGGGCTATGAAAGTTCATTGCACTTGATAGACGTGAAGATTAAAGCCGAGTCAGCAGCGGAAGTAAGCCGAGTGCTAAAAACACGGAGCGGACGCGGTCTGGCTCCCATTCGGTATTTTCTGGAAAGAGCTGTGCTCAACAGCGATGGTTTTCTTGTATTTAAATCGAGTGATGATGGCTTGGATCCGTATGTACCAGATACGGATGACGGAACAGTGCCTGCTCTATATGGAAAGTGGCATGAAGCAGAGCAGATCGCCGGCTGGCTCAAGCAGTATTCTGAGAAGGGCGGACGTATAGTGCTCCATAGCATAGAAGGCGATGGAAACGCGTGGGGATGGGAATTCGATGGCCGGGGGAGGATGCGAAAGATGACCTTCCGCCCAATCGGCAAGTGGGAATAGGCTAAATGAAACTAACCATTCATCGCGGCACACATGAAATAGGCGGAAGCTGTGTGGAAATAGAGTCCAGCGGTAAACGGCTCATTCTGGATATCGGATTGCCCCTGGATGCAGAAGACAACGATAAGAAGTATCTTCCGTCAATTTGCGGCCTGGCTGGAGGCGATGAATCTCTGCTGTCTATACTTATCTCGCATTCACACCTGGATCACTTCGGACTGCTCGAACACGTCAATAAAAGCATACCTGTTTATATGGGTGCTGATGCACGTCATATCATAGAAGCCGCCTCTCCGTTTCTTCCGGGTAACTGGACCGTGCCTTCTATCGGAGGAGATTTTAGAAACGAGACACCAATGGAATTGGGCCCGTTTACTATCACTCCATTTCTCGTAGATCACGCCGCCTACGATGCTTATGCTCTGATGGTAGATGCTGATGGTAAGAGGCTTTTTTACAGCGGTGATTTTAGGATGCACGGAAGAAAATCTAAGTTGCTTGAGCGGCTAATGTCGAATCCGCCAGCGCATATCGATGCTATGTTACTTGAGGGTTCTTCTCTCGGCAGGCTGGAATATGACGATAGTTTCCCCAGCGAATCCGATGTAGAGCAGTCTTTAGTAAACACATTTAAAGAAAGCACTGGCCTGGTAATGGTTCATGCCTCATCTCAAAACATTGACCGCATTGTATCTGTTTTCCGGGCATGCAAGAAGACGGGGAGAAGGCTGATAATTGATCTCTATACAGCTGTAGTACTTGAAGCTACCGGTAATCTTAACTTGCCTCAGTCTGATTGGCCGGAGATATCTCTTTATGTTCCCAACTCCCAACGTATCAAGATAAAAAAACTTGAGTATTTTGAGCCCTTGAAGAGACACTCAAAGAATAGAATATTCATTGAAGATTTACGGGGCATCGCAAATAAATCTGTATTACTTTTTCGTCCTTTACATATTAATGATCTTGAAAAAGCTGATTGTATAAAGGAAGCCGTGTATATCTATTCACAATGGGAGGGATATTGGGAAAAGGAGCCATATGCTTACTTACGTGAATGGTTGATGAAACATGGTATTTTCAAGGTAAGCATACATACTTCGGGCCATGCTAGTCCACAAGATTTGAAGAGATTTGTCACAGCACTTAACCCTGGGAAAGTTGTTCCGATTCACACTTTCATGCCCGAACGATATTCGGAGCTTTTTCCCAATGTGGAATTGCACTATGATGACGAATGCTGGGAGGTATAAATGAGAGCTCTGTCAGAGAATTTTATTGACGACTTAAAGGGAGGATTGCTCAAGTCTTTACTTGAACGTGTACGACAAGACGATACTCTTATGCTTGCTATTC
>JBAZMV010000003.1 GCA_041649635.1 Dehalococcoidia bacterium | reverse complement strand
GAAGGAGTAGCACGCGTTGGGGGTGGCTGTGACGGTGTCGCCGTCGGAGCCGCAGTCAACAGTTTGCGGGGTAGTGCCCGTGATAGAGCCTCCCGCACCGGCGTTATAGGTCAGTGTGTAGGTTGGTGTGATACAAGAGGCATTGGCTGTAGCATCGCCGGTAAGCCCGGTAACTATTAAGGGGTTTATCACTGAAGGTACGCCGTTCAGTGTCCACTGCTGGAATTCACAGCACGGATCGGAATCATCTGCGGTAAGGGTAACGGAATCCAAAGCGTTAAGTCCAGTGTATATCCCGGTTCCGCCCGCAGGGATTGTATCGGTTCTGCTTCCGGTCACTTCTATAGGACAGCAGCCGAGGGAATTGACCGTGAGGGAGTAGGTTGCTGTAGCGCTGCAGGTGCCGGTGACCGTTTTGTCAGCATCCACAGTTACGGTGGTGCTGGCGGAACCTGGATCAGCCACGTCACCGGTCCAGGAGTTGAAGAAGCATAACAGGTCGGAATCATCGCAGCTTATATTAACAACGGTTCCACACGGTATGTCAGTGAATGTCTGGGAACCGCCGGCGGATACGGTGCCGTAGTCGGTGATAATGTCGCAGCAGCCGCTGGAGTTCACTGTCAGAGTGAAGGTATCGATAGCGAAGTTAGCAGTGACGGTGATATCGGCCTGTACGTTGGTATCGGTTCTGGAGGCGGTCAGTACGCCGTCCGACCAGTCGACGAAGTGGTAGCACGCGTCGGGGGTGGCAGTAACCTGGGAGCCGTCGGAGCCGCAGTCAACAGTTTGCGGCGTAGTGCCTGTGATAGAGCCTCCCGCGCCGGCGTTATAGGTCAGAGTGAATGTATCGATAGCGAAGTTAGCTGTGACGGTGATGTCACCGGTCACGTTGGTATCGGTTCTGGAAGCAGTGAGTACGCCATCGCTCCAGTCGACGAAAGAGTAGCACGCGTCGGGGGTGGCGGTGACCTGGGAGCCGTCCTCGCCTTCATTAACGGTCTGAGGGGTTGTACCGGTGATAGAGCCTCCCGCGCCCGCGTTATAAGTTAATGTATAAGTGGTAACACCGTCCGGTGCGAAGTTAGCTGTGACGGTGATATCGGCCTGTACGTTGGTGTCGGTTCTGGAGGCTGTAAGCACGCCGTCCGACCAGTCGACGAAGTGATAATCGGTATCAGGAGTGGCTGTAACGGCGGAGCCGTCGGAGCCGCAATCAACCGTTTGCGGGGTAGTTCCAGTGATAGAGCCGCCAGCACCGGCGTTGTAGGTCAGAGTGAAGGTATCGATAGCGAAGTTAGCAGTGACGGTGATATCACCGGTCACGTTGGTATCGGTTCTGGAGGCGGTCAGTACGCCGTCCGACCAGTCAACGAAGGAGTAGCACGCGTCGGGAGTGGCTGTGACGGTGTCGCCGTCGGAGCCGCAGTCAACAGTTTGCGGGGTAGTGCCCGTGATAGAGCCTCCCGCACCGGCGTTATAGGTTAATGTATAAGTGGTAACACCATCCTCCGCGAAATTGGCTGTGACGGTGATATCGGCCTGTACGTTGGTATCGGTTCTGGAGGCGGTCAGTACGCCGTCCGACCAGTCAACGAAGTGGTAATTGGTGTCTGGAGTAGCTGTAACAGTGGAGCCGTCCTCGCCTTCATTAACGGTCTGAGGAGTAGTACCGGTGATAGATCCTCCAGCGCCTGCGTTATAAGTTAATGTATAGGTAGGCGGTGGAGTGGGTGTAGTCGTAGGGGGTATAGAACCGCCGCCACCGCCGCCACTACCGCGCGGGAACGCGACAACGGGAAAGAATGTAGCTATCAGTTCGCTGGAATCAAGGAAGTTGGTTTTGCCGTTGCCGTCAATATCGCTGTTGCCATTAGAGGATGTTGTTCCTAATAGAATCAATCTGAGCAAAATGAAATCAAGGATGTTTACCTCACCGTCCCCGTTGATATCGCCGGTATCAGAGGAACCTTCGGCGTACGAATATGAAGGAAGTGCCAAGATGGGGGAGAAAGCGAGGACGAGGGATATAATGACAACTATAAGTGAACCGAGCAACCTATTAATTCCTCTACTCTTTTGATACATCTCGCACCTCCGAAACTTACTTTTTCCTGCTATACATCTTAATGACTACAAGAATAAACCGACCTATAACGGTCGGTTTTGCTATTGGCTCCGCGCAGTCCAAGCAACCAAATACAGACTGCGTTTCTCGGCCCCCGCTAAACTAGCTTTATTAACTCGGCGTATCGCCAAGTTTTTACGCGATAAAGCAGAATAACCTACTCTATCGGCACTTATTATAATATAATATCGTAGAAAAGTCAAGAGAAATAATATAAAAGAGCTTAAAATTATCTAACCAGCGCCATATAGAGTGTTTCATACTAGATTATAGATTCTAACATATCGAGAGAATGTTTAACAATAGCGGGATATAATTGAGATTAGCGTAAGAGTAAAATCCTATTATTTTATCTTCAATTGGTATGGGAAATAAATATTCCGTTAACGAGGTGATGAAGACCTTCTGGATGATCCGGCTGTTATTCCACTGTTACGGAGCTGTCAATCCAGTAAGAAGGCAATATTTCGCTTGAGGCCCAGGCTTCCCACTTAAGTAATCTGGGAATGCCTGCCCCCGGCACAAAGTTGAGCGGGCTGGCCCCGGCGGCTAGAGGCGTAAAGTATGCTGTGCATAGAGCTCCGGATGCGTTAACCCCGTAGCCGTTGTTCACGTTGTTCGCCCAGGCGGAGTTATCCCATATCACGCGTATTACACCGGGTTGCTGTTGGTCGGTGCTTACAGATGTTTGATGGAACTGGTTACCCCAATTCACAGGTATTATTCCGTCCAGTTGCATGGCTGTAGAGTTGAATCCCAGGTCGAAATAGGCGTATGTCAGATAAATCGAGCTCGTGATGTTGATGGTTACGGTGAACTGGACACCAATCGTCTGAGGTCCTACGCTCTCGAAATACACCGTGTTCGGATTGATTGCGAAGTTGGCGGTAACGCTCTTATCAGCGTCCATTAGGACGGATTCAGAGATGTCGGTACTTCCGTTTATCTCTGGATCGTCGCTGGTCCAGTAGGCGAAAGAGTACGAACCTGCGGGAACAGCCTGGATCGGAGCACTGTCGTTGCAGTTATACGTCCCGGCTCCTGTCACAGTAGCGCCGACAACAGCGGCCTCGGCGGGCAGGACGTTTGTCGTTAAGGCATACTGTTTGATCGAGTAGTGCGCGGTTACAGTGTATTCTGAATACAGCTGTACCGTCGTATCGGATGAGTTAGGATCGCCTATGTACGGCGAGCCCGTCCAGTTAACGAAGTCGTAACACGGATCGGTGTTGGCATGAATGGAGACAATATCACTGCAATTGAACGGATTATCGCCTTCAAATGATGGGTTTCCCCCACCCAACGGATCGGCAACCAGCGTGAGGGTGAACGTGTATCCGATGACGAAGTTCGCTTGCAAAGAATAATTACCATCCACGTTTACAGTTGTTGAGGCTGAACCGGGATCGGTTACCTTGCCGGCATCTACAGCAGTTCCCGTCCATTGACTGAAGATGTAGCACGTATCCGGTGTCGCTTCAATACTTTGTAAAGTACTGCAATCGTAATGGGAAACGCCCTCTTCAGGTGTGGTCACATTGCCGCCCGCGCCGGAAGAAATTGTGAGATCGAAGTCATCGACAGCGAAGTTTGCGGTAACGGCGACATTCTCAGTCACGTTGATATCGGTTCTGGAAGCTGTAAGTATGCCGTCGCTCCAGTCAACGAAGTGGTAGCACGCGTCGGGGGTGGCGGTGACCTCTGAGCCGTCGGAGCCGCAGTTAACGGTTTGTGGAGTGGTGCCAGTGATAGAGCCGCCCGCACCGGCGTTATAGGTCAGAGTGAAGGTATCGATAGCGAAGTTAGCAGTGACGGTGATATCGGCCTGTACGTTGGTATCGGTACGTGAGGCGGTTAGCACGCCGTCCGACCAGTCGACGAAGTGGTAGCACGCGTTCGGAGTGGCGGTGACCTCTGAGCCGTCGGAGCCGCAATCTACGGTTTGCGGCGTGGTACCAGTGATAGAGCCGCCCGCGCCGGCGTTATAGGTCAGGGTGAATTGTTTGATCGTGTAGTGCGCGGTTACAGTGTATTCTGAGTACATCTGTACCGTCGTATCGGATGAGTTGGGATCGCCTATATATGGCGAACCCGTCCAGTTAGCGAAGTCGTAACACGGATCCGGATTTGCGTGGATAGAAACGATATCGCTGCAATTAAACGGATTTGAGCCGTCAAACGACGGCGTTCCGCCGCCTATGGGATCGGCGATTAGTGTAAGGTTGAATGTAGAGCCGATGACGAAGTTGGCATGTACGGAGTAGTCGCCGTCAATTAATATTGTAGTGGACAAGGCGAACGGGTCATCCACTTTTCCCGCGGAGACGCCCGTGCCTGTCCACTGGTCGAATATATAGCACAGATCCGGTTCAGCGACGATCGGCACGTTAGTGCCGCAATCGTAGTTATAAGCGCCCTCGCCGGGAGCGGTGACGCTGCCTCCAGCGGAGCTGTCTATGCTCAGGTCGAAGGTATGGATAGCGAAGTTGGCGGTGATATCATAATCGCCGTTCATGGTGATGGTGGAGGAAGCGGCGTTTGGGTTGGCGATGGTGCTGATATCGCCGGTCCACTCGACGAAGTAATAGCAAGAGGAAGCCGGAGTGGCCACGAGATTGACCACCTGGCCGCAGTCATAGGTGCCCACCGGATCGCCTTCGCCCGGGGTAGTTACCGAGCCTCCAGCGGAACTGTCTATGCTCAGATCGAAGGTATCGATGGCGAAAGCAGCAGTGATGGTGTGATTGGCTTGAACATCGGTGAAGGTGTAGGATTCGGAAGGGGCAACCGGCGCACCGTCGACAGTTAAGGTTACGACGTAGTAGCAGGAATCCGGGTCGATGGAGAAGGTCTGGTCGGCTCCGCAGTTGACAGTCGTGGTTCCCGGAGATATCGTCCCGTTGGCGCTCTGCGTTACGGTAATTATGAAAGTATTGATAGCGAAGTTGGCGTGTACAGTGTAATCGCCGTCCATGGTTAGGGTTGTAGTGTCGGCATTAGGGTTAGCTACCTTGCTTGCGGCAACGCCAGTGCCGGTCCAGTTAACGAAATGGTAGCAGGCGTCCGGAGTAGCCACGAGATTAACCACATCGCCGCAGTCATAGGTGCCCACCGGATCGCCTTCGCCGGGGGTTGTGACTGAACCTCCATCGGAGGAGGAAGTCGTTAGATCGAACTCATCGATAGCGAAGTTGGCTGTGATTGAGTAGTCGCCATTCATGGTGATAGTGGTCGTCGGATCGTTTGCGTCGGTAATAGTAGCTATATCACCAGTCCAGTTAACGAAGTGGTAGCAGGCGTCGGGAGTGGCGACAATGTTAATCACTTGCCCGGCAGTGTATACATATGGACCTGCTTCGCCAGGAGTTGTGACAGCGCCGTGGTCGGAAGAGGATGTATTCAAGTTATACAACTGAGAGATTTGTGCCGAACTGTTTATCCATGTCGTCCCAGATATAGCCGAGATGCTACCCGATTGGCTTTTATAAAGCGTGCCGTTTCCTAGTGTGAGAGGGCTAGTACCCACACCCCTGGTTTCAAAAATAATATCACATAGATATCCGCTGCCAGAGACGCCGTTCCCGCCTCCGTCTACATATGAGCTGAGATTAGGCATTATTGTGAGTGTTCCTGCCGCGTCATTCCAATCTACCCCGTTTGCCATTTGAATCACGTTACCGCTGAAGTCACCATTGGTTACATCGTTGACTTGAAGTATAAGCGGGTCGTAGTCTACAGTGAAAGAGCCGTTGTATAGAAAGGATGTCTGTGCGATATTCACTCGCGCGGTGAAGGTGCCGCCCGTTGTTCCGGGGCCGTATGAGGATTGATACGTGGATAGCTCGAAATTAACCTGATTTGTGACAATAGGCACGCCACCGCCTCCACCTCCGCCACCGCCTCCGCCGCGCGGAGAAGCTGATTTCCCAAAGACCTCGTCAAGCAGGGCTGCGATATCGAGTGTGTTGATTTTGCCATTGCCGTCAATGTCCGCGAGATCGTTAGGCGACTCTTGCCCTATGATAATTAGCTTTAACAGAATAAAGTCAAGGATGTCTACTTGACCGTCACCGTTGATATCGCCGAGCAGCAAGTTGCCTGAGTTCGCTTCGCCGCTTGCGCATGCGTGCGTCGCCGGGAAGAGAACCACAATAACGACTAAGGCTATGCTAAGGACGGAGAAAAGCTTGATAGCCGTACAAATCGATTTTTTCATTTTCTTGCTCTTAATTTCCGCCTCGCTTCGGCGTCGGGATTATAGCGGTCAAATTATATTGGAAACGAGTCAATTTGTCAATCCTAAATAATATAACTTTACTTAAAATATAAAAAACAAACACATAATACTTAATTTTCTGCTACTAATGGCAGGATAAGAATTTTGCGTGTAGATTAACGATATCTACCAGGTTATTCTATAGCGACGAAGCCGTCGTTCCAGGTCGCGGTGATTTCGGTCCCTTCGTTATCACCAATCATAAGATAACCTGCCGGATCGCCTTCTCCCTCAATGAAAGAGATAACACTGAAATCATCAGGATCGCCCATAACCTTGAAGTAGATATCTGCCAGGTAGCCGTCGCCGCTAACACCGCTAGCACCCATGGAGGACGGCAGGCTGTTAACTATTCTTAATGTCCCCTGCGTATTGGCGGGCACGTAGCTCCACTTTTCAATGCGGATAGCGGTGCCGGATATATCTCCCGGAGTGACGTCTTGTACCCTGATGACTTCTGGATTATATGTAATATCATATTGTGCCGCGTAGAAATCGTTTACCGAGGTAATATTAACGTAAGCATGGAAGTACCGGCCTTCACTCTTAACTACTGTTTCAGGAGCGTCGATTGAAATTGTCACAGCGCCGACCGGAGGCGTTGTGGCAGTTGGTGTTCCTGTGGGTGTTGTGGTAGCTGTGGCTGTTGTTGTCGGTATGGCGGTTGGGGTTGGTGTCCCGCCGCCGTCGCCGGAAGGCCAAAGAACCACGAGTAAGATGATTACCACAATAGTTATAACGGGTGCTATTAAATAGCCGATGGGTATGGTTTTCTTTTTCTTCGGTTCTTCCATGTCTCACCTCACAGAAAGTATTATTCTGAGCGACTTTATGTAGGAGTATACTAGTCGCTGTTTTTTTTGTCAAACATCCTGTTTACGAGAAAGTTCAGAGCCGATACGCGTTGTCTCTTCTTATTTTGGCGTTACTATCGATAGGGATATTTTAAATAAAGAGATGTTTATAAGTCGGACGGCTCTGGCCGCGTTAAGGCGCTAATCGTAAGAGTATCCCGAGACGAGATGCCAATCGCTGAGCGGCCAATAGCACAGCCAGGCCTTGCCGATGATCTCATTCCTCGGAACGATGTCGGCGGAGGCTGAGTCGCGGTTGTCGCCCACAATAAGATAGCTGTCATGTGGAACTATTTCGGGAGGTCGGTTCAAAGAATTCCCTTGAATATACGGCTCTTCCAGCATTGAATCGTTAATGTATACCAACCCATTCCTGATTTCCACTTTCTCGTTTGGCAGTCCCGCTATCCTGTGAATGATATAGTCGATAGGTGATGGACGTGACGAGTCATGAAAAACAACAACATCTCCCCGCTGGGGCTCGCCGAACCAGTAAGCGGATTTGCATACAAGCACACGTTGTCCATGCTCCAAGTTTGGCAACATGGAAATGCCGTTTGTCAGGCGGCTTTCCAGCGTAAAGTGAACGCCAAGAAAGATGAGCAGTGCTACCAGAAGCGTTCCAACGATTTCGAAAACCGTCGTTTTTGTCGCTATTTTCATTGTTGCTGCATTATAGCATATCGCGAAGCCGCTCTTGAAATTGGTTCGGTACAGAGAATTAATCGCTCGCAGATGATTCGGACGTTCGCCCGTCGATCTATATAAAACATTGTGAGTTGGGCTGGAGGCGACGACGCGGGTGAAGCGTTTTCATTTATATAATATTATTGCACTTTGTGTGATACAGGTGATAGAATGGCAACTGAAGGGCAATCAATCTCGCTAACTGACTGCGTTAAATACTTATAATCTTCAAAAGCCGTAGCGGATGGTCCCTAACTGAGCACTCTCGGCAAGAGGTCTCGTCCGCGCGTTATCTTTTATCAGGCCAACGCGTTAGTATATCTGTACGAATGTGCATATAGTCTGGAGCAAGCGATGGATTACATGGAACGGGCCCTCACCCTTGCCAGGATGGCGGTGGGCAGCACCAGCCCCAATCCGGCTGTCGGTGCGGTGATAGTAAAAGACGGCGTGGTTGTGGGGGAGGGTTACACGCAGCCGCCGGGATCGGCGCATGCCGAAGCGGCGGCGTTAAAACAGGCTGGCGATAAAAGCCGCGGAGCTACGATGTATGTTACGCTTGAGCCGTGTTGTTTCTATGGACGTACCCCTCCGTGCACAAAGGCTATAATCGATTCGGGCATTTCGATGGTGCATATCGCCGCGCTGGATCCCAATCCTAAGGTCTCAAATAAAGGCAGGGCGGAATTGGAAAGCGCGGGCATATCCGTATTTGCGGGGGAGAGGGAGGAAGAGGCGCAGGAAATCAATGAGGCCTATTTTAAGTTTATTACAACCGGGCTTCCCTTCATTACCGCCAAGTTCGCCATCAGCCTGGATGGCAAGATCGCCACATGGACGGGCGATTCGCACTGGATAAGCTGCGAGGAATCCCGTCGGTATGTGCACCGCATGCGGCGGACCTCCGATGCTATCATGGTCGGGGTAAACACGATAATCATAGATGATCCCAGGCTCACGGTTCGGGACGGCCAGGGCGAGAAGTATCCGCTTCGTATCATAGTGGACAGCAAGGGGCGCGTGCTTCCCACGGCGCGGGTCTTCAGCGAACCGGGTAATGTTATGGTAGCCGTGACCCAGGATGCTCCGACGGAAGTAGTGAAGGAGCTTAAGAACACCGGTGCCGAGGTGTTTGTTACGCCGTCATGGAAATCGATGGTTGATTTAAATGAGCTTCTTGCCGAGCTGGGACGCAGGAATATCACAAGCGTGCTGGTGGAGGGCGGCAGCAGCCTCTTGGGGTCGATGTTCGACGGCTGCCTGGTGGACAAGGTCGTGGCCTTCATCGCGCCGGTCATCGTGGGCGGCGAGGACGCCAAATCGGCCGTCGGCGGGCAGGGGGCGCACAGGATAGGTCAGGCGCTGCAGCTGTCGCGAATCAAGGTGGAACGCTGCGGCAAAGACGTTATGGTGATGGGTTATCTCAATGAAGAAGCGGAAACCGAAGGTTTTAGCGTTTAATTCCAGCCCCCGCAAGGGAAAAGGCAACACCGCCGTCGTATTAACCCCTTTTCTTGAAGGGATGAGCAAAGCCGGAGCCGAAGTCGATTTGCATTACAATTGCGACCTCGACATCGAGCCGTGTAAAGGATGCTTCAATTGCTGGCTTAAGACTCCGGGTGTCTGCGCGCAGAAGGATGATATGCAAAGGCTCCTGCCCGAAATGCGCGATGCCGACGTCATCGTTTACGCTACGCCGGTCTACAGCTATGGGATGAACGCCCAGATGAAGAACCTCATCGATCGCATGATCGTTCTGGCCGAGCCCTTCATGGAGGTTGTCGCAGGGCGCTCGCGCCATGTCGCGGGAGAAGATGAAAAGCCTCACAAGATCGTACTTGTGTCGAACTGCGGCATGTGGGGGCTCGACAATTTCGATCCGCTCGTCGCGCATGTTAAGAAGCTGTGCCAGGACCCTCCTATGGAGTACGCCGGGGCTTTGCTGCGACCGCACGGCGAGGCGCTGCGGGCCATGCTCGATATGGGCGCGCCGGTCAATGACGTCATCGATGCCGCCCGTGATGCTGGAAGACAGTTGATCGAGAGCGGCAAGATATCGCAGGCAACGCTCGATATCGTCAGCCGCGACTTGCTTCCCGTCGATGTTTATGTCAAAATGGCCAACGAGCAGTTCCGCAAGGTAATGGCGAGGCATGAATCGAAGGGCCGGAGTTAAGAAATATGTTTACCGGAATCGTGGAAGAAATCGGCAGCGTAACATCGGTTGAATCGAGCCGGCTTACCTTTGCTGCCGCGACGGTGCTGGATAAGAAGACAAAGATCGGCGACAGCATTGCCGTCAACGGCGTATGTTTGACGTTGACCGCACTGACGCCGTACTCCTTCACCGTGGAGGTCATGCCGGAGACGCTGAGGCGCACCAATCTCGGCGCGTTGCGCAGCGGTGACAGGGTAAACTTGGAGCGCGCCATGCCTGTCGACGGGCGCTTCGGCGGGCATTTTGTGCAGGGGCATGTGGACGGGACGGGCAAGGTCGCCGCGGTAAAGCCCGAGGGCAATGCGCTGATTATCAGATTCGACGCGCCAAAGGAGATAATGAAATACATCGTCGAGAAGGGGTTTATCGCAGTAGACGGCGTGAGCCTGACTGTAGTAGAATGTAAACCCGCGTCGTTCAGCGTCTCGCTGGTGGGGATAACGCAGGCGGAGACGATACTGGGCGGACGCAAGGTCGGGGATGTGGTTAATTTAGAGGTGGATATTCTGGCTAAATACGTGGATAAACTGAGCCGGGGGGAATCGGGCATAACAAAGGGGTTCCTCGCCGAGCACGGTTTTATGTAGATATGCAGGGTGGGCTGTGCCCGCCGGAAAGTACGAAGAATAGCGAAGGTGAAGAACACCTTCGCCAGCATGAAGGGGAGCCGAGCAGGACTCTATGTAAAGGACAACAGTATATGACGCTTGCGACGATAAAAGAAGCGATAGAAGATATCAGGGCCGGCAAATACATCATCATCGTCGATGATGAAGGCCGCGAGAACGAGGGCGACCTGGCGATAGCGGCGGAGAAGGTCGATGCGGACGCTATCAACTTCATGGCAAAGTACGGCCGCGGGCTTATCTGCATGCCGGTGACCGGGGAGCGGCTCGATGAGCTAAATATCCCGCTGATGGTCGGAGAGAACACATCCAAGCATAACACTGCTTTTACGGTATCGATAGAGGCCAAGAAGAAGGTCTCCACCGGCATATCTGCCCACGACAGGGCGGCTACGGTAAGGGCGGTTATCGATCCCGCTACCAGGCCCGAGGACATAGCGCGCCCCGGCCATACCTTCCCGCTGCGGGCAAGGGAAGGCGGGGTGCTGGTGCGGGCGGGGCATACCGAGGCCATCGTCGATCTGGCGCGCCTGGCCGGGCTCTATCCCGCCGGCGTCATCTGCGAGATCATGAACGATGACGGCACGATGTCGCGCCTGCCGCAGCTTGAGGTTTTCGCCGAGAAGCATAAACTCAAGATAGTCAGTATCGCCGACCTCATCGCTTACAGGCGCAGGCACGAGAAACTGGTCACCAGGGTGGCGCAGGCCAACCTGCCGACGCGGTACGGCCAGTTCACAGCCGTCGCTTATAAGAGCACCATTGATCCCGACCAGCATGTGGCGCTGGTGAAGGGGGACCTCTCGAACGAGGAACCGGTGCTGGTGCGCGTGCACAGCGAGTGTCTCACCGGAGACGTCTTCGGCAGCCTCAGGTGCGACTGCGGTGAGCAGATCGAAAAGGCATTGAATATCATCTCGGATGAAGGCAAAGGGGTCTTGCTATATATGAGGCAGGAAGGGCGGGGCATCGGCCTGCACAACAAGATAGCAGCCTACGCGCTTCAGGATAAAGGACTTGATACCGTCGAGGCTAACGAGTCGCTGGGATTTCCCGCCGACCTGCGGGACTACGGCATCGGGGCGCAGATACTGGCGGACCTCGGCGTTAAGAAGATTCGCCTGCTGACGAACAATCCCAAGAAGGTGATCGGCCTCGAAGGATACGGTTTGCAGGTCGTGGAGACTGTGCCTTTAATGGTCGAGCCTAATCCAATCAACCTGCATTATTTGGAGACAAAACAGCAGAAACTGGGTCATATTTTAAACTTGAACTCTTTAGACGAGAATAACAAAAACGACGCTTAGGGAGGAGATCTATTATGGCTATGAAGCTGGCATTTATGGCGATTGTTCCGGATGCCGACCCGGCGAAACATCAGGCTGTCATTGCGACCGAGTTTGCCGAGTTGACCTGTGTGCTGGTACCCAATATGCAGCAGGCCATAGAAAAAGCGAAACAGCTTGCGGATGAGGGGTGCAGCGCGCTCGAATTGTGCGGCGGTTTCGGCCATAGCATGACGGGAAAGGTGGCGGAAGCGGTCAAGGGCAAGATGCCGGTGGGCGCGGTGCGTTTCGATTTCCACGGCGCGCTTGGCATGAGCGCCGATCAGGTTTTCGGGGGATAATGATAATATAGTTCGGGTTCATCGATAAAGGAGGATGGAGTGAATAAGAAATACGAAGGCAACCTCGTAGGCGCCGGTCTAAAGTTCGGGCTGGTGGTTTCGCGTTTTAACGAGTTCATAACGGGCAAGCTTCTCGAAGGGGCGGAGGACGCGCTGGCGAGGCACGGGGTCAAGCCGGCGGATATCGATGTGATCTGGGCTCCGGGGGCTTTTGAGATACCTCTCGTTGCCAAGAAGACAGCGGAGAAGGGCAAATACTCCGCCGTTATCTGTCTGGGCGCCGTCATCCGCGGCGGCACTCCGCATTTCGACTACATCGCGGCCGAGGTAACCAAGGGTGTGGCGCAGGTGGGGCTGGAGACCGGCGTGCCGGTCATCTACGGCGTAATCACCGCGGACACGCTGGAGCAGGCCATCGAACGCGCGGGTACCAAGATGGGCAACGCCGGCTTCAACGCGGCTACAAGCGCTATCGAGATGGCGAACCTCCTGCAGTCGCTTGCTAAGAAGTAACCTTATAGACAGCGTCGCCGTGCCGCACCCGGTCGGGAACCTTGATACCGATGGAGTCCCCCGGATTGGCCTCGTCAACCTCGGCATGGTCGATCTGCATTGACGAAGCGGCGAATGTCAGGTCTGTGGTGTGTCCTTTGATACGGATTGTGTCGCCTTTTTTGAGGTTGCCTGTAAGATCGATGCCGGCCACCACAGGCTGAGCAAAGAAGTCACTTACCCTTCCGATCTCCACTTCCACCATGGCGCACCTCCTTATGCTCTTTTTGTTGGGAGTTGTATGGTATTACATTTTTAAATAAAAGACAAGGGGTGTTTTTATTTAGGATATAATTACGTGAAGGAGATTGAAAATGAGGATGCTTATTTTAATGATATTTACCATTCTAGTTGTCGGTTTTTCATGTACGCCACAGCCGGAATCCCATCACATCGAGTATGAGGTCAGTGGTAATGCCGATGATATTGCTTATATTCAATATTATGGTGAGAAATATTCATCAGACTATGAATTTGACAGAGAGGTCACACTGCCCTGGTATTACAGCTTCGATGCTCCGTCAGGTAAATATCTTAAATTTGTCGTTCATACCGAAAGTGCTAATGTATCTATAACGGCTAAAATTATCATTGACGGAAACGTGTCGCAGATACAAGAAGTGTATTTGGATTATCCACACGCTTTTGTTACCGTTGATAGCTGGGTTCCATAAGAGTGTTTCTTGTCTGGATTTGATATGTATGAGGAAATCGATTCATAACCTTTTCTTCGCGATCTACAAATGTAGGGCGGGCTGTGCCCGCCGATTGATTGGGGGGTCGAGACCCACCTTGCATTGTGAAGGGGGAAACAATGACCGAACCCCCTGTCAGTCCCCCATACGTTGGGGGACTTTGAAAAATCCGGGGGACACCCCCAGTTCCCCCGTCAGGAGACTCTATCTCCTGTACCTCTTTTCATAATCGTCATTCCGGCGAAGGCCGGAATCCATATAGGGCGATTCATGAAGCGCCCATACAGAACCGCTTTTTCAACAGGACACTCAGTCCAGGGCAGCCTTCAGCTTGTTGACGAACGCTTTCTTCTCAGCCTCGCTGGATGCGAGCTTTTTCTTTACTTCTTTCCAGGTCGCAGGGCAATCCTTGTAAGTTGTGCCGACTATCTCGTGTATGGCGCGGTCGATCTGCTTTCGATTATCGGAACTAACCTCGATCCCGGCCTCGCTCAATAAGTCTTTCAGATGACGGATGTAACAGGACATGGAACACCTCCACCGTTCGATTTTGATGGCGGGCGTAGCCCAACCTACTGTTTGCCGGATATATATTGGCAAAAGCCGTAGCCTATAGGTCCGCTCTTTGTTGTCTCGCAGGGGAACTCCGCGCATTCAAAGCACAGCTTAACGCCTTTGTTGAAGGCGCAGGTCGCAATCTTGCAGAACTTATTATCTTTGGCGACACAGCCCTGTTCTTTGCTCGGACATGTGCCTCTAGTCATGCTAGGGCATTTTTCGCAAGCGATTCCACATACACCGATTTTCATGTTATTACTCCTGTTTTAATTTTACTCTCCCTCGCATTTAGATACTATAGCTGTGAGGGAAAATTAAAGGCATTTTCCTTAAGTGCTTTCGAGACTATCGATCCAGTAGCTAAAATAATTTTTGTTAAGCCTGGTAGAGACCACAACAATTGGATTCTGGCACATGGAATTGATTGCTCAGAGAGTTTTCTAAGTTGTTCACTCTTTTGGTTATCGTTGCTATGAAAGTATTGGCCATTTATAAATAAGTCTAGTGCATATTCAGGCGACAAATTCACGTTACCGACACGCATTTGGACTGTGCCTTTTCTGTACTGATATTTCCAAATTTCTTTGATTTCTTCTAAAGTTTCTTTTAAATTTTTCTGGTCGGGTTTCACGTGTTTCCTACAAAAATTGAGCACCCAATCAATGTCAGCATCGCCTTTCATAATGAATTTCCGGAAGGTCATCAAAAAAGAACGAAAGAGCTCTTCGTCTGCTTCGCGTAATTCACAACTCGGTTGTCCGGCCTCGTCGAACTTGATTTGAAATTGAAACGTGTCCAGTCCATTGAGAATAAAAGGTCTTGTCTTCAACTCTTCAGTACAGGACAAGAAAATTTCCAACCTATTGGTGTCAGATAGGGCTGAGTTTTTGTTCTGTCTGCGATTAGTCATTTCAGTAATTGCGCCAATCGTACTCCAGTCTCTCGCTTACGTCAAGCTGCGCTGTATCTGTGGTATAATCGGCATAGTAACAGCGGAAGGAGGCGGGCGATGATCGGTCTGAAATTTGAGCAGCTTTGCCTGGAATTTGATACATCCTTCAGCGGGAGCGTAGCGCTCATGCGCGAGGACGAGAAGAAGCTTGAGGAGATTCTTGGCGTACATAAGGATGAGTTTCCCAAGGTTAAGGAACACTTCGAGAAGATGGCCAAGGAGTTTGAGGAATGGAGCCTGTCCACGGATGATCTCATAGTGGCATCCTACCTTACATTGCTTAAGGTTATCGAGATAAATAATATGATCATCGCACAACAGCTGGCTAAAGCGGATATATTGATATAACTATCAACCCCGGTATCCCCCCGGTCCTCCGGAGACGGAAAGACACAACTTTTGCGTCGACCCAGACAATTCTATACAATAAATGAAGGGTAAATAATTTCAGGAGGGTGAGATGTTGGAGCCTGAGGTAAAAGCCAGTATCGTGTATTCTGCGAACGAATGGGCGACCTTTATCATGAAGCAGGAGAAGCCGGGTAACACTCAGAAAGCCTTCGAAAGTTACATGGTAGCATTCGAAAAAATGTACGGCGCGCTCGTTAACGCGGTGGCACCCGCCGGGCAGTAGGTCGCTACGATATCTTGCGTCGCGCGTTCGTATTAAATTTATCGGATCGCATTGCGCCCCGTAACGTTTTTCCTTGACAGTTACAAGGGGTGGTATGATATAGTTTGAAGTCGGGTTGTCAAAAATTTGGCGAGAAAATATTTAGAGGATTAGTGTAAATGGCAGAGATTAATGACTTGGTTAAGGGCATGCTTGACGGCAAAGAGCAGGCCCTTGCGCGTTTGATAACTCTCGTCGAGAGAGAATCGCCTGAAGTACCGTTAATAATGTCTAAGATATATCCCAAGCTTGGCAAATCCTATGTCGTCGGTGTAACGGGCCCGCCGGGGGGCGGTAAAAGCAGCCTCGTCGACCGCATCACCACCAAGATGCGGGCCGATGATAAATCCGTGGGCATCATCGCCTGCGATCCCTCAAGCCCCTTCTCGGGAGGCGCGGTGCTCGGCGACCGCATAAGGATGCAGCAGCACTATCTGGATAAAGAGGTATTCATCCGCAGCATGGCCACAAGGGAAAGCCGCGGCGGCTTATCGCCGACCACTAAAGAGGTCGCCAAGCTGATGGATGCCTTTGGCAAGAACTTTGTGCTGGTTGAGACCGTAGGCGTGGGGCAGACCGAGCTGGATATCATGGACGCGGCCGATACCGTGATCGTGGTTCTTGTCCCCGAAGGCGGGGACGCGATACAGGCGATGAAGGCTGGCATCCTCGAGATCGCCGATATATTCGTAGTCAACAAGGCGGATCGCGAGGGCGCTGAGACAATCGCCGACGACCTGCGGCAGATGCTGCGGCTGAACCCCAAGCATGAGTGGTGGGAGGTTCCGGTGCTGACCACCCAGGCGGTCAACGATGTCGGTATCGATGAACTTTACGCTCAGATAAAAAATCACCACCAGGCGCTGGAGGATAGCGGCCAGATGGCTGTGCGGCGACAGGCCCAGCGCAAGGCAGAGTTCCTAGAGGTAGTGGAGCGAACCATTAGCGAAAGGATACTGGCGCTGATCCGCAAAGATAAGTCCCTCACCTCGGCCCTGGACAAGGTGATGAAGGGGAACATAGACCCCTATACAGCGACCGACGAGCTTCTGGACAGCAAGACGCTGCTTAACACGTGGCGCGCCGTGACCGAGAAGAAGGGCTGAGTCGAGAGGGATCCCCGGGTCGGCTTTCATTATGGACCTTTACTCTGAACTGGAGCGGATTTTCCATCCCCGCGGCGTGGCCATCATCGGTGCCTCCAACCGTCCGGGCAATCTGGGCGGATTCTTCCTCGGCGGCTTCCTGCAGCAGGGCTTCGACCGTAATCAATTATATGCGGTGCATCCCAGGGAGAAAGAGGTCGCCGGCGTCGCGGCCTATCATTCCGTACAGACCATACCCCACAACGTCGAGCTGGCTTTAGTTTTTTCCCCGCGCGACTCCGTCAAGGGCGTCGTTAAGGACTGCGTCGCCAAGGGGGTAAAAGGCATAATCATCTGCACCTCCGGGTTCGCCGAGAACGGTGCGGACGGCTTAAAGCTGCAGGAGGAGATCGCGGCGATCGCGCGCGAAGGCGGCGCCCGGGTCATAGGCCCCAACTGCGTGGGCGTCTACTGCCCGGAGAGCAAGCTCATCAACTTTGCCGGCTGGATGCCGCAGGAGAGCGGGCCCGTGGGCATGTTCTCACACAGCGGCTCGATGACGGTGTCCATACCGATAACCGCTTCCGTGATGGGGATGCATTGCAGCAAGGTTATAAGCTGCGGCAACGAGTGCGACCTGAACGCCGCCGATTTCCTGGAGTACTTCGGGCGCGACCCGAATACGGGCATCGTTATTGGCTATCTTGAAGGCGTAAAGGATGGACGCCGCTTCCTAAGTGCTGCCAGGGAGGTCTCGAAAACAAAGCCCATCCTGCTGTGGAAGGGCGGTATGAGCGATTTCGGCTCACGCTCGGCGGCCTCTCATACCGGCGCGCTGGCTATCAAATCCCAGGTCTGGGATGCCGTGTGCAAGCAGGCGGGCATCGTAAGGGTCGACTGCGAGGACGATATGATAGATTACCTCCAGGCGTTCTACTACCTGCCGCGGCCCCGCGGCAACCGCGTGGCCGTCGTCTCGGCTACGGGCGGGCTGGGGGTGGCCCTCGCCGACGCCTGCGCCGACTACGGGCTCGAGCTGGCGAAGCTGTCGCAGGCAACGTGCCATCGCTTGCGGGCCATCGTACCGTCCGTGGGCACCTGCCTCGATAATCCGGTTGATCTCGGCATGATGTCGTCCTTCGATTTGCAGATGGGCATCGATACGGTCAAGGCGCTGGCGGAGGATGAGGGCGTGGACATGATAATCAAGACCGTGGGCACATCGAACCTGGAGCTGGTGAACAAGGAGTTCGAGGCGCTTAAAGGATTCGATAAGCCTATGGTTTACATATTCAGCCGCGCCATGATGGCATTGATGAAAGAACTAAAGCCGGTTAAGGGTGTGGCCATATTCAGCACCGGGCGCAGGGCGGCCCAGGTCATGAGCAAGATGCTGGAATATGAACGCTATCGTTTAGGCAAGTGAAGTCGGACACGTAATAAGTGGGATCGACGTCAGAGCCACCTTTTTACACAATCTTACATCGTAGGTGGCCGAAGGATTTGCATTTTTCTTGAATTCTGCTATCATTTGTTTTTAATCCAGGACACTTCGGGGAAGGAGGCGTTATGGATGTTATCGCGGAGCTGGACCGGATATTCAACCCGCGCGGCATAGCGATAATAGGCGCGTCAAACAGGCCCGGCAATCTGGGATATTTCTTCCTCAGCGGCTTTATCCAGCACGGTTTCGACAAGAGCAGGATATGCGTGGTGCATCCTACGGAGACCAGGATCGACGGCGTCAAGGTCTATCACTCGGCATGCGCCATACCATTCGATGTTGACCTGGCCATCGTCTTCTCCCCGCGTGACACGGTGGCCGGCGTGGTGCGCGACTGCGCGGCGAAAGGAATCAAGGGCATCGTCATCTGCACTTCAGGCTTCGGCGAGAGCGGCGCAGAGGGCATGAAACTCCAGAAAGAGATAACGAGGATCGCGCGCGCCGGCGGCTCAAGGATCATAGGCCCCAATTGCGTCGGCATATTCTGTCCCGATAGCGGACTAACCAACTTCGCCGGCATCATGCCTAAAAAGAGCGGCTCGGCGGGCATGTTCTCGCACAGCGGCTCGATGAGCGTTTCCTTCCCCATCGCGGCATCTGGACTGGGCATAAATTTCAACAAGTCGGTGAGCTACGGCAACGAGTGCGACCTGAATGCCGCCGACTTTTTGGAGTACTTTGGGCAGGACGCGAGGACAGATGTTGTCGTCGGCTACGTGGAGGGCGTTTCCGATGGTCGGCGCTTCTTCGATACGGCCAGGCGCGTCTCGGAACGGAAGCCCGTGATACTCTGGAAGAGCGGCGCCAGCGAAGTCGGCTCGCGTTCCGCGGCCTCGCATACCGGGGCTCTTGCAGGATCGCCTCAAGTATGGGGCGCGGTGTTCAAGCAGACCGGCATGATAAAGGTGGACAGCGAGGACGAGATGCTGGACTGCCTCCAGGCATTCAGCTACCTGCCCCTGCCCCGCAGCAACAGGGTGGGCATCATCTCCTCCACGGGCGGCATAGGGGTGGCCATCGCCGACGCCTGCACGGAATACGGGCTGTCGGTGGCCAGGCTGTCGGATTCAACCCGGCGGAGGCTGAAGAAGGTCGTGCCGTCGGTGGGGACGTGCGTGGACAACCCCGTCGATATCGGGATGGCGTCATCGTTCGATATAAAGGTCAGCGCCAGGGCTATCGAGGCGCTGGTTGAAGATGAAAACATCGACGTGATATTCAAGGCCGTGGGCGGCTCCAGCGCGGATTATGTGCGCGCAGAGGTTGAGGCGCTCAAGGGCTTCGATAAGCCGATAGTGCTGATATCCAATCTGGCCATGAAGGTACGGATGGAGGAGGTAAAGCCGATTCAAGGGCTGGCCGTTTACCAGGCCGGGCGCAGGGCGGCCCTTATGGTGAGCAAGATGGTGCAGTACCGCCGTTACCTCTCCGAGGATACCGTCCTTCCCGTAAACGATAATCACAGGCGAAAATCCGCGGTCAAAGCTCAGCGGTCACCGGTGGATGCGGGACAATTCGAAGAATTAATATCCGCCGCCGTCGCCCGGAAATAGGATGCAGTGGCACCTCATAACAGTGTTCTCCTGATAAACCCCAATCAGATGCAGCCCCCCGTGGCGCCAATCGCCCTCGATTACCTGGCCTCGTCGCTGAATGATTCCAGCTATCGCGTCGACCTGCTCGACCTGTGCTTTTCCAGCGATATCGCCTCCGATATCCGCCGCTACTTTGCGTCGAACAGCCCGTCTGTTGCAGCCATAACCCTGCGCAATACCGACGACACGACATTCGTCACACGCGACTTCTTCTTACCAAAGATAAAGAGTCTCGCCGCATGTATCCATGAGTGTACTGACGCTCCCATAGTACTCGGCGGCTCCGGCTTCTCGGTGGCGCCGGAGGCCATCCTGGACTTCTGCGGGGTGGATTTAGGAGTATGGGGAGAGGGGGAGCGGGCCCTGCCGCTAGTTGTCGATCGAATTATCAATGGTGGGGATTACCTCGATGTGCCGGGGCTGGTGTATCGCGGCGAGAATGGCTTCCATCGCAACAAAGCGGATTACATCGACCTGGATGAAATGCCGACGCCGCGGCGGGACACCATCGACAATCGCCGCTATTACAGGGAAGGCGGCATGGGCGGCGTGGAGACCAAGCGCGGCTGTCCCAAGAAGTGCATCTACTGCGCCGATCCGCTGGGCAAAGGTATCAACCTCCGCATGCGTTCGCCCTCCAGCGTTGTCGATGAGATGGAATCGCTGTTGGCCAATGGTATCGAGCACATCCATATCTGCGACAGCGAGTTCAACTATCCCTATATGCATGCCCGCTCCATCTGCCGCGAGATCATTGACAGGGACCTGGGCTCGAAGTTGCGCTGGTACGCCTACTGCAGCCCGATACCGTTCGATGAGGAGCTTGCGAGCCTGTTCCTGCAGTCGGGTTGCGCCGGCATCAACTTCGGCGCGGACAGCGCCAGCGACCGCATCCTGAAGACGCTCGGCCGCGATTACTCAGCCGAGGACGTGGTTCGGACTGCGGAAATCTGCCGCCGCTCGGGGCTTGTCTTCATGTATGACCTGCTGCTGGGCGGCCCCGGCGAGACCCGCGAGTCGCTGAAAGAAACCGTCGAGACCATGAAGCGCATGTCGCCGCAGCGCGTGGGCGCCAGCCTGGGCGTGCGGGTTTACCCCGGGACGAGGCTGGCGAAGATGATCCTGCAAGAAGGCCCCGTCGAAACTAATCCCAATTTGCAGGGTGAGCGAGATGAGGCATTCCTGGCGCCCGTGTTCTACCTGTCGTCCGAGCTGGGGGAGGACGCGTCGAGCTATCTGGAGGGGCTTATCGGCGGGGATGAGCGCTTTCTATTTATGGCGGGGGACGCTTCAAACAGTAACTATAACTACAATGCCAATACCGTTCTCGTCGACGCTATCCGCGATGGCTACAGGGGGGCGTTCTGGGATATATTGAGGCGGCTGGGGGAGAAGGGTTAGTCAACCCCCTGCTATCCCCCATACGTTGGTCGTCGCGTAGGGGCGCTGCTTGCTGCGCCCTGTTTGTCGGGCAGGGCAAGCCCTGTCCCTACGGAATACGGGACACCCCTAAAACCCCGGCCCCGATATATCGGGGCACCTCTTTTTCGGTCGATGTGAAGTAAAGGGTTTGCCGGCTTTTTTGACAATCCCCTCATCGTTATGTAGAATTGCCGTTGGTGATTGGAATGAAGAAATACGATGTCATAATTGTCGGCAGCGGGCCCGCGGGCATCTCGGCGGCTATCGAGCTGAGCCAGGCGCAAGACTTGAAGGTGCTGCTTTTAGATAAAGGCAAGGATATTGAGCACCGCGTCTGCCCCGGTCTCAAGGGGGATGACGGATGCCGCCGCTGCTCGCCGTGCAACCTGGTCAGCGGCTGGGGCGGCGCCGGAGCGTTCAGCGACGGCAAGCTCACACTGTCGACCGAGGTCGGCGGACGTTTGAAAGACTATATCGGCACGGCGAAAACCGAGGAGCTTGTCAAATATGTCGACAGCAGCTACTCCAGGTTCGGGCGCTCCGACAGGCTCTACGGCATAGGAGATAAGGTCGAGGAGATAAGGGAGCGGGCCACACTGGCCGACCTGAGGCTGATTCCCATGGTGGTGCGCCACATGGGGACCGAGCATGCCCGCGTCGTCCTGTGCCGCATGCGCGATCACGTATCGAAGAAAGTCGAAATAAGGCTCAACACTGCGGTGCGGTCGCTGATAACGGATGGCGGCAATATCGCAGGTGTGGAAACCGAGGACGGCGAGCGCATCGGGTGCAGCTATCTGATAGTCGCTCCGGGACGCGAAGGGGCGGACTGGCTGGGCCATGAGGCGCAACGGCTGAAGCTCACGCTCGAGATAAATCCCATAGATGTCGGAGTTCGCGTCGAAGTTCCCGAGGCCGTGCTCAAAGATATCACCGACGTCATGTATGAATGCAAGCTGGAATACTACTCCCAGTCGTTCGACGACAGGGTGCGGACGTTCTGCATGTGTCCTGCCGGAGAGGTGACCATGGAGACCACGGGCGGCGCGGACCCCGTGACCACGGTCAACGGCCACAGCTACGCCGAGCGCAAGACCAACAACACCAACTTCGCCATACTGGTGAGCACCACCTTCACTGAGCCCTTCCGTGATACCATCGCCTACGGACGCTACCTGGCGCGGCTGGCCAACCTGCTGAGCGGCGGCGTCATCGTCCAGCGCCTGGGCGACCTGCTTGAGGGCAGGCGCTCGACAAAGGATCGTATAGAGAGGGGCAACGTTGTGCCGACGCTGAAGAGCGCGGTGCCGGGCGATTTGAGCTTCGCTCTCCCATATCGTCATTTAAAGGACGTCATCGAGATGCTGCAGGCGATGGACAAGCTGGCGCCGGGCATCGCGTCGCGCCACACGCTGCTCTATGGCATCGAGGTCAAGTTCTATTCGTCGCGCCTACTACTAAGCGACAGCCTTGAGAGCGAGATATGCAACATGTTCGCCGTGGGGGACGGGGCCGGGGTCAGCAGGGGGCTGGTGCAGGCCTCCGCCTCCGGGGTGGTGGCGGCGCGGGAGGTGCTGCGGCGGGCGGGGGCTAAGGTTAAGTCGGCTTGACAATTCCTTTACTTAAAAGGATAATCGGCGTATCACAAAAAGGCAGGAGGTGCTGTTATGGCTACGGATGAAGGGAAAGTACCTGAGGGCGGGCAGGAGCCGCCTAAGGAACCTGTTGAACCTAAGGGTGCTAAAGCGAAGCAGAAGCCGCCTAAGAAGGGCGGAGGCGTTCCCGGCTGGGCTGTGGCGGTTATCGTTATCGTTGTCATAGCTGTTATAGCCGGAATTGCGGTCGGGGTGGTGATGGCTATGAGCGGTGGTGGGGAGAACCAGGCCCCGACGATCACAAGTTTGACAGCAAATCCATCCAGTGTAACTACAGGTCACTCATCGACTATAACGTGCGTAGCGAGTGATCCGGATGGTGATACATTGGACTATGACTGGGAATATACAGGGGGAGAATTACAGGGTTCAGGCACTACGCGGACATGGATTGCGCCGAATGTAGAAGGAACGTTTACCGTAACGGTTACTGTCGATGATGGCAACGGCGGAACCGATCAAGACAGCGTAGCGATCGTTGTTGCCAACGCTCCGACGCCTACACCCACGCCAACATCGACGGCATCTCCTACTCCTACGGCAACATCGACGGTGGCTCCAACTCCTTCCCAGGGTTCGATTGATATACAGTCCACTCCCTCTGGGGCAGCGGTGTACATAGACGGTGTGGATACCGGAAGCATAACGCCTTATGTCGCTACTCACCTTAACGAGGGGCCGCACGTTGTCAGGCTTGTATATCCGCACTACGAGTGGCGCACGGAGTCCGTGCCGGTATTCGGCGGAGCGACTGAATATGTAAACTGGGCGCTTGATTGGTCTCCCACACAATCGGTGACTATACAGCCGGATGCGCTTACTGGTAAGGATGCATACGTATTTGAAGGGGACCCAAGTTCTAACAGGGGTACCAATGCAGAGATATTCGTCAGCGGCAATGCCCTTGGTTCGCAATGCAGAGCGTATATTCAATTCCTTCTTGGAAGTGTACCTTCATCCGCTGTGATAATCGATGCGAAGCTCGGCTTGTTTTATGAAGACAATGCTGGCGGTTCCACTGAGGGTCCTGTAGGGGTTTATCGCGTGACTGGTACATGGGATGAAACTACCATCACGTGGGACAACCAACCCGCTATAGTTGCCGGAGTCGTTGCGACGACTACAGTCCCTGCAATTCATACGGACGATTGGATCTATTGGGATATAGATGACCTGGTACAAGGGTGGATATCAGGCTCGCTGCCAAATCGGGGTTTGACGCTAAGAGATACCGATGAAACAACATTTGAGGGATATAAAGGGTTCTATTCTGATGACAATGGAGCCGATACACCCAAGTTGACAATCCAGTACTACGATCCGGCGCCGTAGTTTCAATCAGATTCTTTTATGAAAACGAGGAGGGCTGGAGAAATCCAGCCCTCTTTTATTATGAGTTTTTTGGATTAAGGAAATGGGGCTGGATAAATTTAGCAACAAGTAATATAATAAAGCAGAACGAAAATGTATTGACAGGGGCGCACTTTTCTGGTAACATTACAATTTGCGAATGAAGGCCTCGATGCTTTTTTTTATTTCCTCGTGATTTAAAGCTTCTATTTTTTACGGGGTATTTTTTGCCTTTTTTAGGGGGGATTTATGAGTTCTATGCAAACGGTCAGCCAAGGGGCTGCACCCAGGAAATCGTATTCCAGGATAGCCCACATCTTAGAGGTGCCCAACCTCATACAAATCCAGCTGAACTCCTACCGCAGGTTCTGTGACGAAAGGCCGTATTACTTGAGCCCGGATGAGCGCGGAGGCTTAAGGACGCTGCTTGATGAGATTTCCCCGATACAGGATTTCTCCGGGTCCAGGTTCGAGCTGCGGTTCCTAAGTTACGGATTCGGCGAGAAGAGCGGCGCTAAAATGCCGGCATTCAAGGATGATGAGCAGTTCTGGGAATATATGCGGAACGCCGCTCCGGACAAGCGCTCGGAGCGGGAATGCAGGGAACGCGACATCACATACGCTGCTCCTCTTTATGTCAAAGTGCAGCTTATCATCAAGGATACAGGAGAGATCAAGGAACAAGACATCTTCATGGGCGATTTTCCCCTCATGACGCCCAAAGGCACCTTCATTATTAATGGAGCGGAGCGGGTCGTGGTCAGCCAGTTGATCCGTTCCCCAGGCGTATATTTTACCCTTGAGCAGGATGTCACCACCGGCAGACACCTGTGTTTTGCTAAATTGATACCGGAGAGAGGCGCCTGGCTGGAGTTTGAGACCAGCAGCAAGGATGTCATCTCGGTAAAAGTGGACGGAAAGAGGAAAATCCCCGTCACAACCATGCTGAGAGCCGTCGGTTACAGCAGCGACGAGGAGATACTGAAGCTCTTCGAGGGGGTGCCGGACGGCCATCGCTATATACAGGCGACTATAGAGCGGGATTCCATAGTACACAGTAAAGAAACGGCGCTGATCGAATTCTACAGGCGGTTGCGTCCCGGTGACCCTCCTTCAATGGATAACGCCCAGAGCCTCATAGAAAACCTGCTGTTCAATCCCAGGCGATACAATATGGGACGCGTTGGGCGCTACAAGGTTAACAAGCGCCTGAATCTCGATATACCCCGCACTCATCAGACGGCCACCGGCGAGGACCTCATAGAGATAGTACGCCATATCATTATGGTTAATACCGGCTCCGATAACTCAGACGACATAGATCACCTGGGAAATCGAAGGGTGCGCACTGTAGGCGAGCTGATCCAGAATCAGTTCAGGATCGGTCTCTTGCGCATGGAGCGCGTGATCAAGGAGCGCATGAGCATAATCGACCCGGAGTCGGTCACGCCGAGCGCATTGATTAATGTAAGGCCGGTGGTGGCCGCCATGCGCGAGTTCTTCGGAGCCTCGCAGCTGTCACAGTTCATGGACCAGACCAATCCGCTGGCGGAACTAACCCACAAGCGCAGGGTCTCCGCGCTGGGCCCGGGCGGTCTTTCCAGGGAGCGCGCCGGATTCGAGGTCAGGGATGTTCACTATTCGCACTACGGTCGCATATGTCCTATCGAGACTCCTGAAGGTCCCAACATCGGTCTGATAGGATCGCTCTCCACGTTCAGCATAATTGACGAATACGGATTCATCCAGGCGCCCTACCGCAGGGTTGTTCATGAAATGGACAACGATTCCGCGGAGCTCGCGGGCCGGGTCGCGACAGAGGATGTAGTCGATGATGACGGAAAGACGGTGCTTAAGGCCGGTACTAAGATTACTGAAAAAGCGGCGGCGAAGCTTTCCAAATTAAGCAAGGGGAAGATCAGAGTTTCTCCTTTTGTATCTAATGCGGTCATATATTTCTCAGCGGATGAAGAGGATGAATACGCTATCGCGCAGGCGAACGAGCCTCTGGGTGAGAGAAACCAGTTCGTTAACGAAAGGGTGGAGGCCAGACTCGGCAGCAAGTTCGAAGAGTCGCTGGCTACCAAGGTCAACCTTATGGACGTCTCACCCAAGCAGATCGTGAGCGTTTCCACGGCGCTTATTCCCTTCCTGGAGCATGACGATGCCAACCGCGCTCTGATGGGATCCAATATGCAGCGTCAGGCAGTTCCGATAATCTGGGCCGAGTCCCCGATAATAGGGACCGGCATGGAGGCGCAAGCGGCGTATGACAGCGGACAGGTGCTGATCGCGGATCGAGACGGGGTCATAAAGTCCGTTACCTCCAAGCAGATAGTGATCAAAGACGGGAAAAAGGACCACGTGTATCCGTTGACAAAATTCGCCCGCTCGAACCAGGGAACCTGCATTAATCAGCGCCCCCTTGTTTCTAAAGGAGACAAGATTAAGAAGGGACAGGTGCTAGCCGACAGCTCCTCCACCGATCATGGCGAACTGGCGCTGGGAAGGAATGTCCTTTGCGCCTTCATGTGCTGGGAAGGGTACAATTTCGAGGATGCGGTGGTTATCAGCGAGAGCCTGGTTAAAGAGGATAAGTTCACCTCTATCCATGTAGAGAAGCACGAGATAGAGTCCAGGGATACCAAGCTTGGACCCGAGGAGATTACCCGGGATATCCCCAACGTAGGCGAGGAAAGTCTAAGAAATTTAGATGAAAAAGGTGTGGTGCGTGTCGGTGCCGAAGTCAAGCCGGGAGACATCCTTGTGGGCAAGATCACGCCCAAGGGAGAAGCGGAGCTCAGCGCCGAGGAGAAGCTGCTGCGCGCCATATTCGGTGACAAGGCCCGGGATGTGAAGGATTCGTCGCTCAGGGTGCCCCACGGCGAATGGGGCAAGGTTATAGATGTCAAGGAGTTCACCCGCGAGACGCATAGCGAGCTCCCGCCAGGCGTTAACAGAATGGTGCGCGTGTGGGTGGCGCAGTTGAGAAAAATCTCCGAAGGCGATAAGGTTTCGGGGAGGCATGGCAACAAGGGAGTGGTCGCCAGAGTCCTGCCCGTAGAGGATATGCCTTTCCTGCCGGATGGGCGGCATGTGGATATTGTTCTAAACCCCATCGGCGTGCCGTCGCGTATGAACCTGGGACAGGTGTTGGAAACGCACCTCGGATGGGCCGCTAAGACGCTGGGCTTCAGGGTCGATACGCCGGTGTTCGACGGCGCCGACAACGATGATATCGAGGACGCGCTGGCCCAGGCCTGGCTCGCTCACCGGACAAACGCCATCGTTCCCGACCCCGAGAAGGGCGACCGTTTCGAGGTCGATATAGCCAAAGCGTATCTGGACGGCCTGGGATATGACGGGGCAAAGGTCTTCGGTAACGATCATGTCGGGGAAGCCAGACGTGTTGCGCTGCTGTTATGGATGAAGGATGTGGGGGCGAAGGTGAAAGCGGGTATCGATGATGAGGAGTTATTGGCGGCGGCGCTGAAGACCAGCAAGGATAAAAGCATTCCTCTGCCGATCTGGGGCTCGACTACTCTGTATGACGGCCGGACGGGAGAGCCGTTCGATCAGCCGGTCACGGTGGGATGTACATATTTAATGAAACTGATTCACCTGGTTGAAGATAAGGCGCACGCCCGCTCAACCGGTTCATATTCGCTTATAACACAGCAGCCGCTGGGCGGCAAGGCGCAGTTCGGCGGCCAGCGTTTCGGCGAGATGGAGGTGTGGGCGCTAGAGGCTTACGGCGCGGCCCACGTGCTCCAGGAACTGCTGACCGTCAAATCCGACGACGTCACAGGCCGGGCCAAGACATACGAGGCTATTATCAAAGGCGACACCATCTGGGAGCCGGGAGTGCCGGAATCCTTCAAGGTTCTGGTAAAGGAGCTGCAGAGCCTGGGTCTTGCGGTTGAAGTCTTGAATGATGACGAGGAAAGCGTGGTGCTGGCCACCGACCTGGGCGAGTATCCGGGTGCAAAGATGCCGAGACTCGAAGGGAGAGACATTGGTGCTTGAAGTTAACGATTTTAGCGCAGTGAGGATTTCTCTGGCTTCGCCGGAGCAGATAAGAAGCTGGTCCTGGGGCGAGGTAACCAAGCCCGAGACCGTTAATTACCGCACGCTTAAGCCGGAGCGGGACGGCCTTTTCTGTGAGCGGATATTTGGCCCGACCAAGGATTTTGAGTGCTATTGTGGAAAATACAAAAAAGTACGCTACCGCGGGATCATCTGCGATAAGTGCGGCGTCGAGGTAGCCCGGGCCCGGGTGCGCCGCGAGCGCATGGGTCACATAGAGCTGGCGGCTCCGGTGAGCCACATATGGTTTGTCAAAGGCACGCCCAGCGTGCTGGGCCTGCTTCTGGACATTTCGCCGCGAAACCTGGAGCGCGTACTGTATTTCTCCCAATATATCATTACAAGCGTGGACGAAGCGGCCAAGGAAAAGGCTCTGGCCGGGCTAAGGGAGCAGTTAGCAGCTATAGAGTCCACAGAGGAAACAACTCCGGAGATAGCCGGAGAGAAGCAGAAACGCTGGGATGAGATAAACAGCAGGATCGACGAAGTAGAAGAGATCAAGAAACTGGTTCTGCTCGGCGATAATAAACACCGCGAACTTGGCGATAGATATCCGGGCGTATTCAAGAACGGCATGGGAGCCGAAGCTGTCCTGGATATACTGGCCACGCTCGATCTGAACGGATTGAGCGAGGAGCTTTATAAAGAGACCAAGTCCAGCACCGGCCAGCGCCGCAAGAAGGCGATAAAGAGGCTCAAGGTGGTGGAGGCGCTAAGGAGGAGCGGGAATAAGCCGGAATGGATGATCATGTCGGTTCTTCCCGTGCTTCCTCCGGACCTGCGTCCTATGGTGCAGCTCGACGGCGGCAGGTTCGCCACGTCGGACCTTAATGATCTTTATCGCAGGACGATCAACCGCAATAATAGGCTGCGCAGGCTGCTGGACCTGGGCGCGCCCGAGATTATCGTTCGCAATGAGAAGAGGATGCTCCAGGAGGCCGTGGATTCCCTTATCGACAACGGCCGCAGGGGCAGGGCCATAACGAGCGCCGGCAATCATAAGCTGAAATCGCTGTCGGATATGCTCAGGGGCAAACAGGGACGCTTCCGCCAGAACCTTCTCGGCAAGCGTGTTGACTATAGCGGACGTTCGGTCATCGTGGTCGGACCTGAGTTGACGCTGGGTCAGTGCGGTTTGCCCAAGCGGATGGCCCTCGAGCTGTTCAAACCGTTTGTGATGCACCATCTCATAATTCAGGGCCATGCCCACAATATCAAGAGCGCCAAGCGCCTGGTGGAGAGGGAAAGGCCGGAGGTCTGGGACGCTTTAACGATTGTGATGAAGGAGCGGCCGGTTCTGCTTAACCGCGCCCCCACACTGCACCGGCTGGGCATCCAGGCATTCGAGCCCGTTCTGATAGACGGCAGCGCCATTCAGATACACCCTCTGGTCTGCACCGCGTTTAATGCCGACTTTGACGGCGACCAGATGGCGGTGCACGTTCCTCTTTCCAGGGCGGCGGTTCTGGAGGCGCGGGAGGTCATGCTCTCCACAAGGAACATGCTGCTGCCAAGTTCGGGCGAACCGGCGGTGGCCGCCACCCTCGATATCGTTCTGGGGTGTTACTACCTGACCATGCCCAAGGTAAACGGGAAAGGCAAAGGGCTGGCCTTCAGCGACTTTGAGGAAGCAAAGCTGGCTTACGATATGGGCATAATAGACCTTGGTGCCGAGATCGAGGCAAGGAATGCGGAAGGAGAACGCTTAAAGACCACGGTTGGACGCATCATTTTTAATGAAGTCGTTCCCGAGGAACTGGGATTCTTAAATAAGACGACAGATAAAGGGACGCTGAGGCGCATGGTGGCCGATTGCTACAAGAAGCTGGGCAACGAGAAGGCCGCAAAACTTGCCGACGATATCAAAAGACTCGGGTTCCGTTATGCTACGCAGTCGGGTTGCAGTATAGCGATACATGATATGCAGGCGCCGGAGTCCAAGAAAGGGATATTGGAAGAGATAGACAAGAAGGTGGCCGAGGTCGACAGCCAGTTCCAGAAGGGGCTTATCTCCGAGGATGAACGCTATACCAACACGGTTAGACTATGGTCGGAGGCGACCGACCGGGTATCCAAGGCCATCGAGGAGAACCTGGATAAGTACGGCTCAATATATTTGATGGCTACTTCGGGGGCCAAAGGAAACATTGCGCAGATAAGACAAATGGCCGGCATGCGAGGACTGATGGCCGACCCGTCGGGGCGGGTTATCGACCTGCCTATCCGCTCCAGCTTCCGCGAGGGTTTAACGGCGCTGGAATACTTTATATCCACGCACGGCGCCAGAAAAGGCCTCGCCGATACCGCCTTACGCACCGCGGACAGCGGTTACCTTACAAGAAGGCTCGTGGATGTGGCTCAGGACGTTATCGTGCTTGAAGAGGACTGCGGCACGACTTCCGGCATATGGATCACATCGGATTCGGGAAGGCGGATCATAGCGCCTTTCGAGGAACGAATATCTGGCAGGATCGTTATAGAAGATATCGTACATCCTAAAACCGGCGAGGTCATTATCGAGAAGGATGAAGAGATCGATGAAGGCAAGGCCAAGGAAATCGTTCAGGCCGGGATCAAGAGCGTTTACGTTAGATCGGCGCTGTCCTGCCAGCTCAGGCACGGCGTCTGCCAGAAGTGCTACGGCAGGAGCTTGGCGCACGGGACAAGGGTCAGGATGGGCGAGGCGGTGGGGATCATCGCGGCCCAGAGCATCGGCGAGCCCGGCACGCAGTTAACCCTGCGCACGTTCCATACGGGAGGCGTCGCCGGACAGGATATCATCAGTGGTCTGCCTCGCGTTGAAGAGTTGTTTGAGGCTCGTTCGCCGAAGATCCAGGCGGTCATCTCCGAGATAGACGGACAGGTACAGGTCATTGAGGGAGAAGATGAGCGCAAGATCAAGGTGGAAAGTTCTGAAACATACAAGGAGGAGGTTACCCTCCCTTCAGGCTGGAAGGCCAGCGTCAGCACGGGGCAATGGGTCGATGTGGGGGAGGTCCTTGCCGAGCCGGGAAAGGGCTCCAAGGCGCTGACAACGGAGGCCGAGGCTGCTCCGCATATCGCCAGGGTTGCCGGCACAGTGAGTGTCGACAAAAATCTGATCTCCATCTCATATGAGGAGAAGGAACAGCGCGAATATATCGTTTCGGCCGCGTCGCACATCATTGTCGAGTCGGGCCAGCAGGTGCATGCCGGGCAACAGATCACGGAAGGTTTCCTAAATCCGCAGGATCTGCTTCGTATCATGGGGCGGGAGTCCGTGCAGCAGTACCTGGTAGACGAAGTGCAGCAGGTATATCGCTCCCAGGGCGTGGCCATCAACGATAAACATATCGAGACCATAGTGCGCCAGATGCTGCGCAAGGTAAGAATAGATGTCCCCGGGGACACCGAACTGCTACCCGGCGAGCTTGTGGACCGCTTTACTTATGAAGATATCAACGCCAAGGTGCTGGCCGAAGGCGGCGAGCCGGCTACGGCGCAACCGGTTCTATTGGGGATAACGAAGGCTTCGTTGAATACGAACAGTTTCCTGTCGGCGGCATCATTCCAGGAGACTACGAGGGTCCTTACCGAGGCCGCGGTGGCAGGTAAGACGGACAAACTGCTCGGACTCAAGGAGAATGTCATCATAGGCAAGCTGATACCGGCAAGGTGTGTTCTCTCGCCCGAGGCTATGGCTTCGTTGATGCCTCCTCCTCCGCTCGTTCTGGATGAGAAGACCTTTGAGGGAGCGCTGCTGGAGGCATTGGACGGCGGTCTGATTAGAGACGAGATGGCATTGGCTGAGGAACTGGCGGCGGAGAAGGGGGAGGAAGAGGACCTGATAGAGGAGCCTTCCGCAGAGATCGAGCCGCCTGAGGAAGAGCCATCTGAAGAAGATTAGCGCCGGGTCGGAACTGACACATAGTCGAGCCTGAAAGCCTTGCCGATAATTACTGCAGTTGTGTCTGCGTGGCCTTCATTAAATGTAATCGGCGGCGCGATTCTGCAAGCGTAATCAAGGAGTTATTTCTATGGCCATAACTTCAGGGCCCAGAGCGCGATCGAAGCAGAAACAAGGGAATAAAAATACTCGTTCTAGGTCTGGAGCGAAGCTTCAGCCGCTCGGTCCTGTAGGTTCGTTCATTGAGCATCACTATCGTCACTTCAACGCCGCCGTATTGCTCGATGCGGCGCGAGCCTACCGCGATTTCCTGTCGCGGGGCGGAAAGATGATGGTATCCATGGGCGGCGCTATGAGCACCGCGGAGCTGGGCCTGTCGCTGGCCGAGATGATACGTAAGGACAAGGTACATCTCATCACTTGCACCGGCGCCAACCTCGAAGAGGACGTCTTCAATCTCATCGCCTACGACCTATACGAGGACGTGCCTAACTACCGCCACCTTACGCCTAAAGAGGAAAAGGCGCTTCTCGACAGCCGCCTGAACCGCGTGACCGATACCTGTATCCCCGAGTACGCGATCATGGAGCGTATGGAAAAGCCCATACTAAAGCTCTGGGAGAAGGCGGACAGGAAAGGCGAGCGCTACTTCCCCCACGAGTTCCTGCAGCAGCTCCTGGCCGGCGGCGGGATGAAGAAGTTCTATCAGATCGACCCCAAAAATTCGTGGATGCTGGCCGCGATGGAGAAAAAGGTGCCCATCGTCGTTCCGGGGTGGGAGGACAGCACCCTAGGCAACATGTACGCATCATATGTTATTCGTGGGAATATTAAGAACCCGCATACCGTGCGCACCGGCGTAGAGTACATGGTCTGGCTGGCCGATTATTACACCAAAACGACAAAGAAGCATCCGATGGGCATGTTCCAGATCGGCGGCGGCATCACCGGCGACTTCCCTATCTGCGTTGTGCCCATGCTTCAGCTGGACCTGGAGCGGGACGTGCCGCTGTGGGATTACTTCTGCCAGGTGAGCGACAGCACAACCAGCTACGGCTCCTACTCCGGCGCCGTGCCCAACGAGAAGATCACATGGGGCAAGCTCGGCGTCGACACGCCCAGGTTCATCATCGAGTCCGACGCCACCATCGTTGCGCCGCTGGTCTTCGCCTACGTGCTAGGCTGGTAATCGGCGATTCTCCCGAAGTCGTGAAGCTAACTTCGCAGTTATCCGCGGTCATTATCATTAACCATTCGTTGTCATTTATACTATAATCAGATCGGTTGCTTATATCCGTATCCGCGTCGGCGGGAATGAGAGGTTTGCTGCATGAAGAAGTGGCTGTTTTTCATCGGCACGGTTTTCATCGCTCTCATAGTCGTGGCCGTTCAGGTATGGTCGCTGGGCACTGACATCGGCCCTGCCGAGGATTGCGTGGAGCAGTTCATGTCGGCGGGTCAGTCCCGTAATTATGCCTCGGCCGATGCCCTCTATGTCGGGCTGGGCGCGTCGAAGAGCGACATCCAGGATTTCATCGATGAAAATTATGACGAACTGTTCGCGGAATACGAACATGTCGAATCATCGGGATGGCGTGTGGATACCAAAGAGTCGCAATCGACGAATATGAGCCTCTCGGTGATACGCGGCGATATCGTCTACGGCGATGGAGCGAAGCTGTCGTTCAACGCCGGCCTGACCAGGTACGACGGCTCATGGAGGATATGGTCTATAACAATCGACGGCAAAGAATTGTGACGTCGGCCGCCGGTTGCGTTTATTGATTGCAGTTGACTTTGACAACCCGGAACTGACATAATATTTTAATTTACGAATATCGCTTTCCGAAAAAGAAAACATAGATGGAAGAACTTGAAATAATCCGCGGGGTACTAATCTCCATCGTGGCCGCCGCGGTCATGGGCTACATAATGCACAGGCTGCGCCAGCCTGTCATCATGGGATATATCATCGCCGGCATCATCATCGGGCCGCAGCTCGGGCTCAAGTGGGTGACCAACCCCGACGCGATAAATTTCACCTCTGAACTGGGCTTGATAGCGCTCATGTTCATGGTAGGGCTGGAGCTCGACCTCAGGAAGATTAAACAGTCCGGCAAGTCGCTTCTCGTCGTAGCGGTGCTTCAGTTCGCCATATGCGTAGGCCTGGGTTTTGCTTTCTTCAAGCTGCCGGCATTCAGCGACGGCGGTCAGTATGCCACTTTGTATCTGGCCATCGTCTTCGCCCTCAGCAGCACTATGATCGTGGTCAAGGTGCTCTACGATAAGTTCGAGCTGGATACACTGCCGGGCCGCATCACACTGGGCATCCTGGTTTTGCAGGACATCTGGGCTATCATATTCCTTACCGTTCAGCCTAATCTGGCTGATCCCGCGATAGGCACCCTGGGGCTTTCGCTTCTCAAGGGGGTGGGGCTAATCGCTGGAAGCGTACTTGTCAGCCGTTACATATTGCCGTTCGTCTTCCGGGGCATAGCCAAGAATCCCGAGCTTATACTGGTGGCGGCGCTGGGGTGGTGTTTCCTTGTCTCATGGGTCTCGGGCGATGTCCTGGAATTAAGCCGGGCCATGGGCGCCCTCATCGCCGGCGTCAGCTTATTCGCCTTCCCCTATAAGCAGGAGATAAACGACAGGGTCAGCAGCATCCGCTCCTTCTTCCTCATCCTGTTCTTCGTCTCACTGGGTATGAGGGTAACCGAGCCTACGCTGAATATTTTCGTTTGGTCGCTTTTGGCGGCCCTGTTCCTGATAGCGAGCCGTTTCATTTCCACGTTCCCGGCGCTGTACCTGATGAAGAAGGGCATCCGGGTAAGTTTCCTTGTGCCGCTAAACCTGTCGCAGATAAGCGAGTTCGCCCTTGTCATCGTTGCCATCGGGATCACGTACGGTCACATCAATGAAAGCGTGATGACCATCGTGCTCTTCACCGTGATGATCACGTTCCTTTCGTCCACATACATGATGACCTACAGCCACAAGCTGTACCTGCTGGCGGACCGCGTGCTTAAGAAGATGAAGATGCCGGATGTGGGGATAAAAGAGGAAGATGGCGCCGGGGCCGAAGCGCATCGCCCTATACTGTTCCTGGGTTTCTACAAGATAGCCAGCCATCTGCTGCAGGCGGTGGAGAAGCTGAACCCTGCCATCAAGGATAAGATCGAGGTCATCGATTTCAATCCGGAGGTTCACCGCAAGCTGGGCAGACACGGCGTTAAATGCGATTTCGGCGATCTGGGCAATACCGGGACGCTGAAGGAGTGCGGGATCGAGGAGGCGAAAGTCGTGGTCTCGACCATACCCGATACGATTCTGAAAGGCACGAGCAACCTGGCGCTGCTCAACTACACGAAGAGGGTTAATCCCAAGGCCAGGGTAGTGGTCACCGCCGAAAGCATAGAGGCGGCCAAGAAGTTATGGGCCGCCGGAGCCGATTTTGTGATACTTCCCCACTTCGAGGCGGCGGAGAAGACGGCCGCCCTGCTGGAGAAGCTGCTGACCGAGGAGGAGATTCCGAATGAATGCTCGGAGTACCGCTGCAAGGTGACGGAGGACGAAGGAGAGATCATCGGGTGATATTTTGAACATTGTTCCGCGATTTCTAACGTAGGGGCGAAAAATTTTTCGCCCCTACTGTTATAATAGCCCTTGTGAGAATGTTGGAAAGAGTCTTATTCAACCCCCTGTTATCCCCCAGTCTTGGGGGAAGAGAAAAGGAATAGGGGACACCCCTAAAACCCCGGTCCTTCCGAGGAAGGACACCTCTTTTCCGAGAGGCTCTTTATTATGATGAAAAATACACCTGAAACGCAGCGCACGACGTTAGAATTCGTCGATATCGCGCCGCACGGCGACGCCGTCGCATATATGTGTGACGAAGCGGTTTTCGTCGCGGGCGTCATCCCCGGTGAGGAGGCCGTTGTCGATGTTCGTCGCGGACGTCGCGGTATGCTGTACGGTCGTATCGTCGAAATTACATCGAAGTCACCATATCGAGTGGAGCCGCGCTGCCCCCATTTCGGCGCGTGCACCGGATGCCAGTGGCAGCATATCGATTACAGCTTCCAGCTCGAATTAAAGCGCGAGGCGGTGCGCCGCCGGCTCCAGGACATCGGCGGCTTCGCCTCCCCACCCCTGCGCGCCGCCCTGCCCGCCGTCGAACCCTGGAACTATCGCAACCACGCCCGTTTCACCGTCGACCGCGACGGCCGCCTCGGCTTCGTGCACCGATGGCGCCGCAATTTCGTCGCCGTCGACCATTGCCACATCATGAATCCGTGGATAAACGAGACGCTGTCGGCCTTACAGGGGCGCTGCCAGAAGAGAACACAGATATCCGTGCGCTACGGAGTCAACACGGGTAGCTACCTCATCCAGCCCAGGATGCCGGAACTCGACCTACCGTCCGGCCAGAAATGGTACGACGAAGAACTCAAAGGGCGGCGTTTTCGCATCTCGTCGCCGTCCTTCTTCCAGGTGAACACGGCGCAGGCGGGGCGCATGATCGATTTCATCGAAGATCGGCTCGATCTTAAGGGTAACGAGGTAATCGTTGACGCCTTCGCCGGTGTGGGCACCTTCGCCGCCGTACTCGCGTCTAAGGCGGGTAAGGTCATCGCCATCGAGGAGGCGCCCGCCGCTATCGATGACGCGAAGGTCAACATCGCCGGTCTGGAAAACGTCGAGTTTATCATAGGTAAGACCGAGGTCTTGCTGCCGTCGCTCGATATAGCGATCGACGCCGTCATCCTCGATCCGCCGCGCGTGGGCTGCCAGCGCAGCGGACTCGACGCCCTGCTGAAGCTCGCGCCGCGCAAGGTCGTCTATGTCTCGTGCGACCCGGAGAGCCTGGCGCGCGATTTGCGTGTCCTGTGCGACGGCGGCTACCGCCTGGCCGAGGTGCAGCCCGTCGACATGTTCTCCCACACCTATCATGTCGAGTGCATAGCGACGATCATCCGTAGCGATATCTCGCCTGACGTCGTCCTTGCATCCGCGTCGCCTCGCCGCCGCGAATTGCTGCTGGCGCTGGGGCTCGATTTCGTGTCGGCAGCGTCCTCCGATGACGAGAGCATATCGTCGGACGAATCTCCCGCTGCCGTCGCCGAGCGCTTGGCTTTGCTCAAAGCGGAGTCGGTTGCCGCGTCGCATCACGATAAAGCTGTCATAGGCGCCGATACCATCGTCGTGCTGGAAGGTTCGATTCTCGGCAAGCCGCGCGATGAGGCCGAGGCCGCCGATATGCTGCGCCGCCTGCGCGGGCGGCGGCACGAAGTTATCACCGCCGTGGCCGTTATCCGCAACGGAAGTTCATTCGTAGACCACGTGTCGACCGGGGTTACGATGCGTAACTATAGCGACGATGAGAGCGCAGACTACATCGCTTCCGGCGACCCGATGGACAAGGCGGGTGCGTATGCGGTGCAGAATACGATTTTCGCTCCGGTGTCCAGCGTCCACGGCTGCTATCTCAACGTCGTCGGTCTGCCGCTGTGTCTTTTGGTACGCCTTCTGCGCGAGGCCGGCGTCGCGGTCAGGCCGAGGCCGGAGTGGGCTTTGCACCCGAAGTGCCTCGAGTGCGATGGGGGAGTAATTCTAAAGAATTAATTATAGAATAAGCCCGCCATCTTTTAGGATGGCGGGCTTTCGTTAAAGACTCAGCTGTGGAGAAACAAAACTCTTGGTTTAGTCATACTGAAAGATAGCGGTGGTATCGTCTGAGGCGTATACACCTACGGCGAACACGGTGTAAGGAGAAACTCCCCAGACATCTAAGAGACAAGAATAGGGGTCGCAATCCATCTGCGACCATGATGTGCCGTTGTAGTGCAGGACTTCATGTCCGAAGTATCCGCCTACGGCGAAGACATCGGAGGATGAAGTGCCCCAAACCTTAAAGAGGTTTCCTGAGCTGACGTTCATGTTCGACCAGCTGCTTCCATTGTAGTGTAAGACAACACCGTAGTATTCACCTTCGCTATAGCCTGTGCCAACGGCGAAGACGTCTGTGGCGGAAGAGCCCCACACTCCACATAGCATATCACTGGTGCCGCTAGTCATTGATGACCATGAAGAGCCGTTATAGTGTAGGATGGTTCCATCTAGGCCTACAGCGAAGACATCGGAAGAAGAGGTTCCCCACACGCACTCAAGGACTGCATTAGAGCCGCTGGTCATTGATGACCATGAAGAGCCGTTATAGTGCAATATAACGCCGCTTGTTCCAACAGCAAAGACATCGGAAGAAGAAGTTCCCCAGACATTGAAGAGGCCGCTAGATACAGGACTACTCATCTGACTCCAAGAGTTGCCGTCGTAATGGACGATTGTTCCCTGATGGCCCACAGCAAATATGTCGGAGGATGAAGAACCCCAGACATCGTAGAAGAAGTCCGTTGAGTAATGGTATACTTCTCGCCAATCGTTGCCATTGAAGTGCATTATGGTGCCTTCGTCCTGAGTGTGTCCGTTACCTCCGACTGCATAGATGTCAGAAGAATTTGATCCCCAGACACCGAAGAGTTCGTCAACCGCAACGTAGTTATCCATCTCTTCCCAGGTGGCGTATGAGACTACGGCTTCAACGTAATCGATATTCATCTGGTCTGTGACAGAAGCGTATACCCCCCAGTTAAGCGTGCCGAGGTTTGTTGAGTCTATGTAATCGTCGCAGTTGCTGGTGATAGAGCGCGTCATAGTGCTGTCGGAGCCGGACGGAATGCTCATGGTAGTGCCGATTTGGTCCCATGCGCCGGTATTGTTGTTGTATGCCCGTATCTGGAAAGTTGCAGTGGTGTCCAGATATCCTTCAAAGGTTAGATCGATCTGTTTAACACCAGGGGCATATTCATCCGTCGTTTGTTGGAACCACATGAAGACCTCGTCGCCGTATCCTGGATCGGAGGTTTTCCACCTGGAGTCGTCGCTGGCGGAAATAGCTTTGAATTCAGTATCATTGGCCAGGACGCGGCTGTTCAAGTTGCCGCTAATAGCCCCTGTTTTCCCAGTAAATGGTATGGCATCCACATCGCAATATGCCGCGGTGCTGACTAGCGTATAGTTATAAGTCGACTCGCCAGGCCCGCTTGACTGCGACCATGCTATCATGGCGCTGGATATCACGCAGCAAGTGGCAATGGAGAGCACCAAGATAAAGGTTAACACAAAGTTTATTTTTTTCACTGATAAACTCCTTAATCACTATGTTTTTATTGGCATACGAAAGCTATGTCTGACGTTATCTGTCTGTGCTATACCTCCTTTCATGAGTGGACAAGAAAAAAGCCCTTCTCGATTGAGAAAGGCCCAGTCCATATTATATATACGGCAGCCCAGCTATCCCGTACGCGTGATATTGGGATCTGTGGCTTTGCGTCCCCTCCTTGCAGAGGGTTTGCCCTTCTCGTCCTATGGGTAATATTAATAATATATTACAGTCTATAGTTTAAGAAACATGGAGGATATGATGAGCATCAAGTGGGGCCAAGCATAGCATATATATATGAACAATGTCAACATAATAATATAGCTTAATATTATTATAAAAATGCATTAGAATTATCTTATATAGGCAATGGTTAATACACACTTGTTATGCGACGGTGGTGTGGGGAGATGGGGGAGTAGCCCGTTTCTTGCAGCTTGTTCTGCCGTTTATACTGAACTATCTAAGGTCATCGATTAAGTCGTTAATTGTGTCCATAGCCCTGGCGCTATCCCACATACCACAAACGTTTTCTGCACACGCCCATATCTCAGGCAGGCATATCTCAGGAGTGGTTCCCTGCGGCAGTATTACCAGTTCGGTCGGAGTTATGATTCGATATCCGTCCTCGTTGGTCGTGATATGATCTCTTTCCTCCTCAGGGACTATGATACAGGTCGTTATCTCGACGGGTTGTGCAAATGAAACGTATACGAACTTACGGTGGGCTTCGTAAAGTTGTTCGACTGTTTGCAGACCACTGTAGTGTATGTTGATTGACAACGCGATGCGCAGCGCTTCGTCGCAAACATCGTTGAAATGTGCGGAATCCGGGGTCAACTCTATAGTTGCGCCGTCTTCGTAGCCAACTGTTATACCGGAAACCATCGGTTTTAAGTTATCTATTTCAGCCGTCGTCGGGTTGCAGGAATCCGAGCAGCCTATTGAAGTGAAGCTGACAGCAAGCAGAGTAATAATTGTGAGGGCAGTTATGATTCGACGCTTAATTGTGTCTATCATGGTGTAATTCTCCCTTCTTGCCACTTACTATATCTAGTCGATCCGCGCTATCTAAGGTCATTGATCAAGTCGTTAATTGTGTTCACAGACCTGGCGCTTCCCCAACAGCCGCAGATAATTCCTAAATCTTCTGTTTCGTTGCAGCTCGCCCATATCTCGGGAAGACTTTCATTCGGTAATATAACCATCACGGTCGTCGAGATAATTCGATAGCCATCTTCGCTCGTCGTGATATACTCTTGTCCTTCCTCGTCGACGGAGATGCAGGTCGTTATATCTACAGATTGCGAGAAGAAAACGTATATAAAAGCTTGGTTAGTTTCAGAGAGTTGCTCGACCGTTTGTAAGTTAGACACGCAACGGCACTGACTGTTGATTGACAATGCAATGCGGAGAGCTTCATCGCAGACCTCGTCAAAATGTGCGGAATCCGGGGTCAACTCTATAGTTGTGCCGTCCTCGTAGCCAACTGTTATATTGGAAACCATAGGTTTTAAGCTCTCTATTTCAGCCGTCGCCGGGTTACAGGCGTTCGAGCAGCCTACCGAGATAAAGCTAATCGCGAGCAGTGTAATAAGCGCAATCTTCGCTGTGGCCGAGCTTTTAAGTGCGTGTAACATAATACAATTTTCCTGATGTTTATTAATGGGTATATTATATCAGACGTTTGAAAGTTAGAAATGCTCCCTTTAGAGGTTTCATAAAAGACTCGCGATTGTGCATTTGATGAACATGAAATCTGGTATTGGCTAGAGTAATCGGGCCTACAGCGGATATCTGAGATTTATCAAACCCACGAAAAAGATGTTTATGAACAGGTGGATGATGAAGGCGGGCCAGAAGGACTTGCCCCGGTAGACGACGTAGCCGAAGATAATCCCGGTGAATATGGTGCTTATCGTCTCCAGCTCCGGCTTGCCTAGGTGCATCAGCGCGAACGGAACCATCTGCAACAGGATAGCGCCCTCTTTGAGCTTGTCCTTGAGCCCGAACAGCAGGTAGCCGCGGTAGATGAACTCCCACGCGAACAGGCTGATACAGCTTGTCCAGAAGTATTTCAGGAAATCGAAGTCGGCGGCTTGGTAAAAACTCTGCAGTGAGGAACTGAAAGAGGACGCGAACAGAACAATCGCTGCTATCAGGCAGATCACGCCCACGTGCAGACCCCATATGCGGGGGATGCCCAGCCTGAGGCCGAAGTCGAGGGGGTTCTTGCGCAGGATTATGAAGATTACCGCTATCGGGCAGACGGCGCAGTAGATGAAGGTGCTGAGCCATTCCGGTTCGATAGGGTGGTACCGTTCCAGGCAGAGGAACAGAACGGCGGAGGCGACGATGATCGTCTCACTGCTGTTGCGCTTGAGAGAACGTCCGATCTCGGCGAGCTCTTCTTTAAGCGGATGCATGAGGATAGTGTAAGAAAATCTGATTTGAAAGGCAAATGGTCGATGTCGGCTCTTTGGAATTACATTATCGATGCGTTAACTAGTCCCCGCGCTCGCGCTTCTTCTCGGCCAGGCGCAGCTCTCTCCTGCTGGCGGCCTGCTCGTGGCGCCGCTTTTCCACGTCGGTTTCAGGGATTACGGGCGGCACCTCCACCGGCTTGCGCTCTTTGTCCAGCGCGACATATGTCAGATACGCGGATGCGATGTGGCGCTTCTCGCCGGTCATGACATTCTCCGTCTCGACACTGACGCCGACCTCCATCGATGTCCTGCCCACGAAATTCAGTGCGGCCTTGAAGGTAAGTATCTCGCCGATGAACGCCGGATTGTGGAAATCGATCCTGTCGACCGAGGCCGTCACCGTGTTGGCGTGCGAGTGCCGCGCGGCAACCACGCCGCCGCAATCGTCTATCATCCTCATGATGACGCCGCCGTGGACGTTGCCGTAGTAGTTGGCGTCCTGCGGCGTGACGAAGTGCGAGAAAACGAGGGCGGTTTCTTTGACGGTCTTACCTTGCATTAAATCTCCTTAGGGTCGAGCTGTGTTGAGTTATCGTAGTGTATCGACACATGGGGTGTCAAGCAAAAACACGAATTGTCATTCTGAGTCCTTCCATGCCGGGATTTATTGGAAGGACGAAGAATCTCGTGTCTGGTGGATTGGGGAAAGACGAGATTCTTCAGTCGTCCTTCCACGAAATTCGACCTGTGGAAGGACTTCTTCAGAATGACAAAGGGCGAGACGACCTCGCCCCTACATTGAATCGATAACTTATTTCTTCGGCTCTTCCTTTATGGTGACGCTGATTATCTTGGAGCCGTTCTTGAGCTTCTTGAGGACGTCCATGCCCTCTACCAGCAAACCGAAGACACTGTGCCTGCCGTTGAGGTGCGGCTGAGGCCCGTAGCATATGAAGAACTGGCTGCCGTTGGTGCCGGGCCCGGCGTTGGCCATGGACAGCGCGCCCGTGGTGTGCTTGAGCTTGGCGTTGAACTCGTCGGCGAACTGGTAGCCCGGGCCGCCGCTGCCAGTGCCTGTCGGGTCCCCGCCCTGCGCCATGAAGTCGGCGATGACGCGGTGGAAAGTCGTTCCGTCGTAAAAGCCTTCACGGGCCAGGAAAACGAAGTTGTTCACGGTCATGGGCGCGTCCGCGGCGAACAAATCCAGCACCAGCGTGCCGGCCGATGTCTCTATGGTGGCGGTGTAGCTATTCTTGGGATCGATGGTCATGGCGGGGGGAGCAGCGTATTTCTTCATGTTCTTTTGTACCTCCTCGTGAGAGGATACTTCATGCGCGATACGGTGTCAACGAGTGTTTTCAGAACAGACTGCTGAAAAAGTCCTAATCAACACCCTTTATCCCCCAGTCTTGGGGGAGTTTTAAAGCTGGGGGGCACCCCCAGTTCCCCCATCAGGAGAGAAATCTCCTGCACCTCTTTTTCGTCGGTCTCCAGACGTCGCAGCCTAAGTTTGACAAGCGATGGCGCTCATTCTAATATGAATTCCGGTATGTTCTTATCGGAGTAATATGTAATCGAATGAAATATATAAAGACTTTCGTATCGCTCTCATTAATTCTTATCATGGCGGCTATGATCCCATTAGTCGGCTGCGGCAATGGAGGAGAAGAGGCTACACCCACCCCGATGCCGACGGCGACCGCGATCACGCAGACGGGAGAAACCGGTACGCTCTCCGATATCGCAGGGGATGTTCAGGTGCTCAGATACGGGTCGAATTCTTGGATCGAGGCGACGTCGGGTATGAAAATCGGAACGGGCGACAGCTTACAAACAGGTGACGACGGCTATGTGCTCATCACATTCTTCGATGGCAGCGTGATGGAAGTTGAGGCAGATACCGAAATATCGGTCGAGGAACTGAGTGTCGCGTCGGGGGGCTCGACGACCGTCCGCATCCACCAGACGATTGGCAGCACTCTCAACCGCGTGGAGAACATCATCGACTCATCGTCGAAATACGAAGTGGAAACGCCGGCAGGGACTGCGGCGGTGCGGGGCACGACCTTCCGCAATAATGTGGAGCGTGACGGTGGCATAATCCATACCTGTGTCAGCACCTTCAATGAGGAGGGGCAGCATTTTGTGGACTTCAGCAATAACGGGGAGACGGTGGAAATCCCCGAGGGGAAGACGGCCTGCTGTTGGGAGGGCGGCGTCCCCGGCAATCCCTTCTGGACCGATCCGGATGATAACCCCGCCAACTTCACCGGCGGCGGTGGCGGCAGTTGTTACGGTTACGGCTGTTACGTGTATACAACTCCGACGCCTACACCTATGCAGGAATGCTCGCCCGGCTGCTATGAATACATGATAGGGGACGGTAATTGCGACGAAGCATGCTATACCGAAGCTTGCAGCTATGACTATGGGGATTGTGCGGAATAGTGAAGCCGATTGACAATTGTTATAAGTAATTTTAATATAGTTCTCGATTAAGCGGCTTTGAGATTTTATAAGTAAGAGGATTGTATTATGAAGAACGCATCGATATTCAAGTGGCTTTCAGTAATGCTTGCGGTGCTTATTGTGGCGGCGGCTATCGGCTGCGGCAAGGGTGGGGAGCAGCAAGCGACGCCCACGCCCGTTCCCACGGCCACATCTTCTCCAACAGCTACGACGCCTGCCGGAGAGTCGGGCACCCTGTCCGATATCGCAGGGGATGTGCAGGTTCTCAGAAGCGGGATTTCCGCATGGGCGGCTGCTACGGATGGGATGAAGATATGGACGGGAGACGGGCTGAAGACCGGCAGCGATGGATACGTACTGATTACGTTCTTCGACGGCAGTGTGATGGAAGTGGAGGCTGATACAGATATATCGATCGAGGAGCTCAGTGAGAATTCAGGAGGCTCTACGACCGTACGCATCAATCAAGTTATAGGAAGCACTATCAACCGTGTGCAAAACCTTGTTGATTCCTCATCTACATATGAGGTTGAGACGCCCGCAGGCTCGGCGGTGGTGAGAGGCACAATCGAGAAGATTCAAGTAGGCCTATATGGTCGTACATGCACCGAGGTTGTTGATGAGGAAGATACAGAAGAGCATTCTGCGGTCTTTACCGGCATGGGGGTCGCTGTGGCTATAGCTGAAGGGATGATGAGTTGTTGCGAGGCGGGCGGTATCCCGGGCCAGCCGTTCTACACCGACCCGGCAGATGACCCATGGCAGGGTGGCGATGGTGGCGGCGGGTCTTACTGTCCGCCCGAGTGTTGGGAGGAAGGTTCCTGCGTCTGCCCGTGTTGTTGCCTGTCACCATGTTATTGGGTTGCATACCAGGGTGTGTATATAGAGGGAGAGGGGACGCCGTTATTATCAATTTTTCAAAACATATTAGTAACTATCCTGAACGGTTACACTGGGCAATGCTACTGCCCGGAGCCGACACCAACTTACACACCGCCGCCGAGTACGTAAAGATAGCTTAAGTTAGTCCGATGCCGTCCTTTTTAAAGCGATTAACCAGGAAGCGGCGCAGGCAGTTCAGGCATGTGCTGATAGCGCTGGGCATCGGCGTCGCCTTTGCCCTTATTACGTTTTTCGTCCAGCCTTTCTCCAGCATACAGTATCGCCTCAGTGATATGCTTTTCGTCCCCAGGGACCCCTCCCCCAATATCGTTATAGCTGCTATAGATAACGATACATTGAATCAGTACGGCAGGTTGGCGGAATGGCCCCGCTCGCTCCATGCCCAGGCAATAGAGAACCTGGACAATGCAAAGGCCATGGTCATAGGCTATGACGTGCTCTTCGCAAGCGAGACCGCCAACGATTCGGTGCTGGCTAAGGCTATGGCGGATGCCGGCAACGTTGTCATCGCCGTGGCCGGGGATGAGGATGGACAGATAAGCTCGCCGACCCATGAGATCACCTTCCAGGACGTTCTCCACCCGGCCGCGATGCTGGAGAATGCGTCTGTGGCGACGGGGCATGTCAGTGTGCTCATCGGCGAGGGCGGCATCGTACGCGAGATACCGCTGGTTATCTGTGAAGCGGAGGGCGACACGTATCCTGCGCTTATGATGTCGGTGATGTACACACACTTCGGGCAGGAACTGCCGTCGGAATTCACTGTCGATAATGGTGTAATGCATCTGCTTGACCGCGACATTCTCGTCGATGACACGAAGAGCATGCGCATCAATTATGCCGGGCCTCCCGGCACATATACCATGATATCGTACGCCGACATCATCCAGGGCAACTTCGATCCCGAGCTGGTCAAGTTCAAGATGGTGCTCGTGGGCATGACGGCAACCGGAGATCCGGACTCCTGGGTAACGCCCATATCCCCGGAGAAGATGTACGGGGTGGAGATCCATGCCAACGCCATGGATACTATACTGAACCAGCTCTATCTGGTGGAGATGAGCAAGGTTAACACCTTCCTTATCGTATTATTGCTGGTGGGCATACTGGGCTTGGCCCTGCCCTTCCTTAACCTGCGCTGGGGCGCACTGCTCAGCATACTACTGTTCATCGCTTACGGCCTGGCCGTATTCTTCAGCTTCGATTACGGCCATATTTTGAATATGCTGTATCCTCTGCTGGCGATACCTATAGTCTATATAACGGCGCTGATATGCCGCATAACCTCGGTGCAGGCGGACAGGCGGGAGACAAAAGATATCTTCGGCAAGTACGTATCGTCCCAGGTGGCGCGTGAGATTCTCAACATGGCCGACAGCGACCGCCTCAAGCTCGGCGGCGTGCGGCGCGAGGTAACAGTGTTCTTCTCCGATATCAGGGGCTTCACCGCCATGAGCGAGAAGATGACGCCGGAGGCCGTTGTCGATACTCTTAACCGCTACCTGGGCGTCATAATCGACTGCGTTCTGGCAAATGGAGGGATGATCAACAAATTCGCCGGCGACAGCATCATGGCCGTATGGAATACGCCTGAGGACCAGGCGGAGCATTGCCGTCTTGCGGTGAAGGCTGCCATCGAGTCCCAGCAGGCGGCGGCCAAGATAGCCGTCGGCGCCAATGAACCCGCGGTGCAGTTCGGCATCGGCATCAACACCGGCCCGGCGCTGGCCGGCAGCATAGGCACCGAGGGCCGCGCCGAATACACTGTCATAGGCGATACCGTGAACCTGGCGTCGCGCATCTGCTCCGGCACGCCCGGCGGACAGGTATGGATCGGTGCGCAGACCTACGAACAGGTGAAAACGTTCGTCGAAGCGGTGGAATTGCCGCCGCAGAGCTTTAAAGGCAAGGCCGAGCAGGTGAAGGTGTATCAGGTTGTGAGGTTGCTTGGACAAGAGGGGCAGATAATTCCTGCAAAATAGTGCGGGACTTCGGTTATAATATCATCATCCTATACCGTCTTTCAGGAGGATCATCGTGCGACTTACCGTGCTCGGCTGCAGCGCCGCTTATCCCGGACCGGATGGAGCCTGTTCCGGATATCTGGTGCGGGAGGGAAAGATGAATCTGCTGGTCGATTGCGGCACCGGCGTACTGAGCAACCTGCAGAAAGTCGTTGCTTTAGAAAAAGTCGACGCCATAGTAATCTCGCACCTGCACGCCGACCACTTCTACGATCTTATCCCCTATCGATACGCATTGATGCGGCTTATGCGAGAAGATATTAAATCTGCGTTGTACGTGCCTCCCGGCGGGAAGAAGGCTCTACTGAAAAACGTTTCCGTGTTCGATAAATCGCCGGACTTTTTCTCGAAGTATTTCGATGTCGAGGAATACGATCCAAAGTGTGGCATTCGGGTCGGGAAGCTAAACATCGAGTTCGCTGCTGTTAAGCATTACATACCCGCATACGCCATGGCGATATCGGGAAAGAAAAGGCTCGTTTATTCCGCCGACAGCGGAGTTTGCGACGAGCTGGCCGAGATAGCTAAGGGGGCGGACCTTTTCCTGTGCGAGGCCGCTCGCTGCTCGCGTGACGACGGGGAGTGGGGGCATATGCTTGCGGGCGATGCGGCCAGGCTGGCGAAGAGGGCTGGGGTTAAACGACTTATTCTTACGCACTTCTGGCCCGATTATGACTATTCGACGAAATTGAAGCAAGCGGGGAAGGCTTTCGGTGGGGGGTTGGAGGAAGCCGCTGTTCTAAGCGAGCATTTCGTTTAAACGATTAATCATGTACGTCTGTTTCCTTCGATAAATAGTAGAAGGCCGCTATTTTTATATATAACGGCCTTCTCACATTTCTTACAAGTTCAAATAAACCAAATTTACGTTGACCGGTTCTTGTTACGGGCAGTCTCCGCCGTCCCAGTTGCAGCCTTCGTTGTAGCAATCGGGGTCGAAGTGTCCGTCCCCGATCTGTGAGTAATGGCAACCGGAACCTTCACTGCAAATGTCGTCCTGCATGGAAGTGGCTGTGGGGTATTGCTGTGTAGCAGTGGGTGATGTAGCAGTGGGTGATGTAGTGGGAAAGAAAGGTAAAGCCCTGTTGCTTTCACAGCCGATCCCGACTCCGGCAGCCAGCGCCAGCACTAATATCAATCCTAGAAACAGTAAAGGGGCTTGTTTCTTCATTTGCGTTTACTTCCTTTCTCTGGAATACGGCAAATCGCGATCTTGAGAATATATCGGATTACATACACGCCAGGCGCTTTTTACGGTGTGTATATATTAAATTCTAATTGTCGAATTGTAAAGGGGTAATGAATCGATAGCATGGCTTTTTACGTACAGAAATATGGATTGCCTGCCGGTATTTTCCTGTATACTGTATCTTATGGAAATGTCCCTTAAGCAGAAATCCTTGCTCGATCTCAACACAACTCAGCTTGAAGCTCTGCTGGACTCCCTAGGCGCGCCCGCGTACAGGGCTAAGCAGGTGCAGCAGTGGATATACAACAATTATGCCGCCTCATTCGATGAGATGGCCAATCTGCCGAAAGAGTTACGTCGACGCTTGAGTGACGAAGTCGCGCTTCGAGCCGTGTCGCCCAAGCACGAGGCGGTATCGCGCGACGGCACGGTCAAGATGCTGTTCTCGCTGCGTGACGGCAAGACCATCGAATCGGCGCTCATGCCGTACGCCGCCGCTAAAGGCCGTTCCCGCCACACGGTCTGCGTCTCCACCCAGGCGGGCTGTCCCATCGGCTGCCCGTTCTGCGCCACGGGGCAACAGGGCTACGAGCGCAATCTGACACCGGGCGAGATAATCGACCAGGTGCTGCACTTCGCGCGGCGGCTGCGGGATCAGAGCGAATCAACAGTCGACAACATAGTTTTCATGGGCATGGGCGAGCCGTTCCTCAACTTCGACGCGCTGTGGCAGGCGATAGAGATGCTCAACTCGCCGCAGGGCTTCGGCCTGGGCGCGCGCCAGATGACGATATCCACGGCGGGCATTGTGCCGGGTATCCGTCGCTTGAGCCGTGAAAAATTGCAGGTCGGCCTGGCTGTCTCGCTGCATGCCGCTGACGATAAGCTGCGCAACAGGCTGGTGCCCATCAACAGGAAATATCCGCTGGAGAAGCTGATAGCTGCCTGCCGCGACTACTTTGAAGCCACGGGCCGCCGCGTCAGCTTTGAGTACGCGCTGTTCGAGGGCGTCAACGATTCCATCGAGCACGCTCGTGATTTGTGCCGATTACTCAAGGGCATGAACTGCCACGTCAACCTCATTGCCGGTAATCCGACGAGCGACGTTGAGTTCAAGTCTTCGGGCAAGGACGCGGTGCAGGCGTTCCAGGGAGAGCTGGAGCAGCGCCATATCCCGTGCACGCTGCGGGTGAGGCGGGGTATCGATATCGCTGCGGGGTGCGGGCAGTTGCGGAGCCGGGTGGGGTAAAGGGGCGGGTTTAACTATTCGTAATGTGTCCACATGCGGATTATCTTTACCGTTTCAATGTCGTCGAGCACCTGATAAACCAAACGATGCTGGATATTGATTCTCCGGGAGCATGCGCCTGAAAGGTCCCCCACGAGCTTTTCGTAAGGCGGCGGGCTACGGTATGGGTCTTCCTTAAGGATTTTCAGCAGGCGGATTGTTTGAGGTTTGAGTCCGGATTGTGCGATTCTCTTGGCGTCTTTCTTGGCCTGCTTGGTAAAGACCAGCCGCCAGCTCACCAGCCGGGCTCCTCGTCGCACTCTTCGACCGGGGTTTTAAGGCCCTGCTTAATCGATTTCTTCATGCCCGGGATAGAGGTCAGATATAGCGTTTCCTGAATCGCGCGCCAGTCTTCTTCCGCCAGGAGAATAGCGGTGTTTCTCTTACCCACGATGTGAACCGGCTCGTGCGTTTCCTTAACGTCGTCGACCAGATTATATAGCCGTTTTCTTGCTTCCGATGCCGATAGCGTAGTCATTTCAATACCCCCTGTCGTACCGCATATCGTACGATAATGAGCTTCCGATGTCAAGCCGTTTTGCGTATAACTACGGTCGGTAACTTACTCATTTCTTCTTTAGCTGTTTCTTTGCCGACTTGATGAACTGCCCGAATTTCTTTTCCTTCTCGCGTTTTTCGAGGTAGGACATCTCGTTGTATTCGGATTCCTTGAGGAGTTTCAGATAGCTCCGGTAGCGCTCCTCGCTCAGCTTCCCCTCAGCAATCGCCGCCAGGAGCGCGCAGCCCGGCTCCGTTGTGTGGGTGCAGTCGACGAAACGACAGTCGCGTGATAGCTCTTGAATATCAGCGAAAGTCTCTCCTATTCCGGCGCTATCGCCGATATTGCCCAGCTCCCGCATCCCGGGGGTGTCGATAATCATCGCTCCTTGCTCAAGTACGATCAGTTGGCGGCGCGTCGTAGTATGTTTTCCCCGCCCGTCTTTGGCGCGGACTATGTTTGTCTCAAAGAGGTCGCGGCCCAAAAGATTGTTTAAGAGACTGGTCTTCCCTACCCCGGACGAGCCGAGCAGGCAATAGGTTTTGCCGGGCTCTAATAGCTGGCGCACCTGATCCAGCCCCGAGCCGGTCGTGTTGCTGAACGCGATCACCCTGCAATCGATGTTTGCCCGCCTCACCGCCGAAATCCTCTGCTCCAGTTCTTCGGTGCCAACCATGTCGCTCTTTGTGAGCAGGAGCACGGGCTCAATCCGCCCTTCGTTTATCATCACCAGGTAGCGCTCCAGCCTGCGCAGGTTGAAATCGACATCGCAAGATTGCACGATCAGGGCGACATCGATATTGGCCGCTATCGCCTGGTAGTCGATTTTCTTGCCGGATGTTTTACGCCGCAGGAAAGATTTTCTCGGGAATATGCCGTGGATGACGGCGAACGTGTCGGAGTTGTAGTACTGAACAAGAACCCAATCGCCTACGCAGGGATAGTCCGTGCTCGACTCGGCGGCGAAGGTCAGTTTGCCTGTAAGTTCGGCCAGAACCTCGCTGTTCCCGTTGCTGGCGAGGTAGCTGTCTCTGTTGACCGCGGTTACGCGGGCCGCGCTGCAGTCAGGCCTCTGCAACTCTTCCCGTTTGCTCTGAAACCACTGGTTGAATCCAAGCTCTCTAAGTTCCATTTGAACGATTTCCCTATCCTATAATAACAGACAACTTTCCCGCTGCTCCTGATGTGGGGTGCGGGCAGCTGCGGAGTCGGGTGGGGTGAGAGTGGGGATAGACCACACACGATTGTAATGTGAGGAACATTGTAAGAAACGACCTGCGTAACCCTTCACTGTTTGGTTGGCTCTTTCCAAACATCATGTAGAACCTTGTCTTCGATTATGATACACATGATACCACGCCAATTTTCCATCCAGCCCTTTTGGGCGTTGCGAGCATTTTCCTCGATATATTTTCTGGCTTTAGGCGATAGTATTGAATTGCAGTGCGGGCAACGAGGGTAGGCTTCTCTTCTGAATGTGCCGCCACACGCACACGGGTTCAGAAAAGCCTCTGCGGATTCAGGGATTAAACCAACGTGAATTTCCTTTTGAATACCTTCCGGAATACCTTTCGGAATATGCCAGAGATTTAGCAAGCAAGTCTGCCCACATTTATCACAATATGCGTATCCAGAATCATTGAAACCGTTGTGAATCATGTAATAGCCGAACTGTTTACGGCATATTTCGCAATACCCGAAGCCTTTCTTACGGGTCACAGTTAGACGAAGCCTTCTAATATTACTTTTAAGCATTTCTACGAATGTGGTCATTTTATATCTGTAGGAATGGATATCGACTTATATATATTATAATCGGTTCCTCGATTCCCTTTCTTACAAAGTCTTTGTTCCATAAATCGGGGTTCTTCTTGATGAACTCCTGCATCGTTGAAATTAAGGGCAGGAGCCGTTTATCCCTATGCTATGAAACACCTTCCCCGCCGCCGCGAGTTCGGCAGTAGGTATGGTTATCCCCAGCATATCGGCGCGGCACAGGTTGAAGGCAATTTCCACGGCATTCGGATCGACGATGGGGATCGCGCCCGGGTCCGCGCCGCTCAAGATATCGCCGCCGATGATGCCGGTGTAGATGCCGGTCTTGTAGCCGTCAACGCCGGCGGTGGAGAGGTAGCCGTCCTCGGCGTGGAACGTGAGGAAGCCCACCTCGGGCAGGTTGCTGTTGGCCACGGTCCAGTCAACCACGTCCTGCGCCGGAACCACGTCGCCGCCCTCGTCACGCAGCTGGTGGTAGGTGATGATGCCGACGAAATCGGCCTTGGTCTGGTATTCGATGACGGTCGTTTTCCACTCGTCGAACGTCTCGTGCTGGATGGGGCCGATGATCTCCAGCGGGGGGTCGGCGATCACGTTCGTGTATCTCTGGTTGAAGTTGTCGATCACGGCGTTTGAGCTGGTGCTTGAATCGGCCAGCAGCACTATGCTCTGCGCGTCCGGCGATATGCGCACGGCCAGCTCGAAGGCGTCCTCGAAGGGCAGGCGCTCCAGCGTGCCGGTCATCACGCCGCCGGGCTGATCCAGGCTCTGGATGGTGTCATATATGGTCGGATCGATGTTGATGCCGCAAAAAACGAAAGGAAGCGCGCTTTGAGGGTGATCTTCGGTGTAGGCGACGGCCACATATTTGAGGGCGTTGTCGTCGTTCACAAAAACGATGTCGGGATCAAGTTCCTCGATCATGTCGACGGCGAGAGCGGCGCGCTGCTCTATCTGCTCGACGGTGGTATAGGTGACCTTGGTGTCCATGTAGAACGTCTCGATATCATAGTCGATGTCTTGTTCAAAGCCCTGGCGGTAGAGCCCCTCGATTATCCCCGCCTCGATATCGCTGTTCCAGTCCCAGCCCTCGTGGTAGGAGTGGATGAGCAGGATTTGGATGTCGGGGGTTGCCGTCGGTTCCGTGGTCGAAGAACAACCGGCTACGACGACGGTCGTTATCGTCAATAGAATTGCGAGAAGTAGGGACATTTTCGTTTTCATCATTGTATATTCCTTTATTTGCCTATATCCTCGTTCCACAGTTCCGGGTTCTTCCTGATGAAATCCTGCATCAGCGCATAGCACTCGTTATCGTCGACATCTATCACCTCGACGCCGTGTTCCTCCATGAACGATCTGGCGCCGGGGAAAGTTCTCGATTCGCCTGCTATGACCTTCTTGATGCCGAACTGGACGACGGCTCCGGCGCAGAGGTAGCAGGGCATCAGCGTTGAGTACAGCGTCGTACCCTTGTAGCTGCCGATGCGCCCGGCGTTGCGGAGACAGTCGATCTCGGCGTGGGCCATGGGGTCGCCATGCTGCACGCGCCTGTTGTGTCCGCGCCCGACGATTTCGCCGTCCTTTACGAGCACCGAGCCTATCGGGATGCCGCCCTCCGCCAGGCCCTTCTTCGCCTCGTCGATGGCGGCTTTTAGATATCGGTCCAATCAACCCCCTCAATTATCGGGCGCGACGAACCTCGCCCCTACGGTCAGATTTCAAACAACTCGACCATGAAGGTGTCGTGTCGATATGACGGAAGGCTATTTGGCCTTGACGTACTTCTTTACCAGGTCCACAGTGTCCGTCACACTGAGTTTCTCGAACAGCAGCGCGAAGCGCTCCTCAAGGTCCCGTCCTATCGCAGCCATTATGGCGTCGGGCAGGTCCCACATCTCCTTCTTAAAGTCGCCGAAGGCCTTCTTGCGCGTCTTGTATAAGAACTGCTCGTCCGTCTCTCCTGATTTTCTGTCGGCGGCGTATTTCTCCATGAGGCTGCCGTTGATTTTCTGGATGAGCGAGTCCGGGAAGTGCGGGCTGTCTAAGACGATGTTCTGGAAGCCGGTGGCCAAGTGCACCTCGACCGTGCCAACCTCGGGGAACTTGTGGAAGGCCTCATCCGGCAGCGTGGACGCCCCGTGCTGCACGGCGCCGCCCATGCCGTATTTCTCTTTCGCCGTCCGCGACAGGTCTTCCAGCGTCTTGAAGTCGATTTTAACCTTGGCAATCGATCCATCGGGCAATACGACGCCGCCGTGCGACGTGCCGGTCTGCACGCTTATCTTTGAAATACCTTTAACGTTGACACCGAGCTGCTTTTTGTAACCCGCCATGAAAGCGTCCAGGTCCTCAACCGTGCTGTTGGCGGTGCCCACCTCGCCTATCTCGCCGCCTACGGAGACGGTCACGCCCTTGGGCTCCATGCCGCGGATGAACTTTGTCATATCGGCGGTGATGGTGTAGTTGTCCGTCTGTTGCTCGGAGATGGTTTTTTTCGATAAATCGACTACGGTTGAAGCATCGATGTCGATATTATAAAATCCGGCAGCCACCGCCTCGCGGATGAGGTCTTTGATGGCGTTCAACTCCTTCTGCGCGTCGGTTTGATATTTTTTGGCGTTAACCTGGAAGTGGTCTCCCTGCATGAAAATCGGGCCGGTGAATCCCTCGGCCATGGCGGCGGCCAGCACGCAGGCGGTGTACTCGGCGGGGCGCTGCAGCGTGTAGCCGATCTCCGAGCGCGCGATCTCGAAGATCATGGCGCCCACCTTGCCCTTGACCGCCGCGCGGAAGACGGCGCGCGCCATATCGAATGTGACGCCGCGGAGGTTCATCGCCGGCACCGTTTTACCGCTGTACTTACCCTTCCCGGATGCTTCATACAGTCCCTGGATGCTGGCGAGATGTAGGCCGTTCTCCCCGGCCAGCTTGCGAATTTCGAGAAAGCCGTTGTCTCTGGCCTGCGCATCGGCGGTGAATACAGTGTCGGATATAAGCTTTTCAATCTTGTTTGCATCGACAGACATATGTACACTCCTTATCAGCGAAGGATTTTCCTCCGCCCGTTGTATCTCTCGGTATCGTACTCCGTAGCTACATCGACCTTATAGAGCTTACCGGTCACCTCGTTTATCGGGACCGATGTGATCTTGTTATTCTGCAGCGATACCATCCTGCCGAACTGGCGTTTCACCACCAGATCCACGGCGGCGATGCCGTAGTAGCGGCCCATCCTGCGGTCATAGGCGCACGGCGCGCCGCCGCGCTGAAGGTGGCTGAGCACCACGCTGCGCGTGTCCAGGCCCGCGGCGTCGCTTATCTCCTGGGCGATGACATCGCCGATGCCGCCCAGCGCCTCATGGCCGAAGGCGTCGACGGTTGCTTTCTTTATCGCTTCCTTGCCGCCCTCCGGCTTGGCTCCTTCTGCCACGACGATGATATTGTATCTGGCGCCGCGCTTGACCATATCCTTCACCAGGCTGTTGACCTTCTCGAAGGTGAACTCGTGTTCCGGTATCAGGATCATGGAGGCCCCGCCGGCCTCGCCGCCTATCAGCGCCATCCATCCGGCGTTGCGGCCCATGACCTCGACGACGAATGTCCTGCCGTGTGCGCCGGCTGTAGTTCGCAAACGGTCGACTGATTCCAGTATGACATTGATCGCGCTTTCGAATCCGAGAGTGTACTCGGTGCCGGGCAGGTCCTTATCGATGGTCTTGGGTATGCCGACTACATTGATGCCTGCGGCATCGAGCTTGCCGGCAATACTGAGGGTATCGTCGCCGCCTATCGCTATCACCGCCTCCAGGCCGAGCTTCTCTATGTTTTCGATAACTTTCTTTGACTGGTCGTTCTTGGGATTGTAGGGGTTCGTACGCGATGAGCCGAGAAACGTGCCGCCGTACCTGTCCCAGGAGCGGACTATCGCCGGCGTAAGGATAATTCCGTGCGGAATCTCGAAACCGTTAACGATCGAAGCGTCGTGCACCAGATTGTCGGGGTCGATATTGATGAGGCCTTTCCAGCCATTCCTGATGCCGATGACCTCGAACTCGGCACCGGCCTCGGCCTGCGTTCTCTCGTCCGATGCCGCCGTCACCACCCATTTAAGCGCCGGGTTCAAGCCAGGGCAATCGCCGCCCCCGGTTAAAACGCCGATACGTCTCTTTTTCATAGTAGTATCCCCCTGTGAATGAGATGGTTAGTAAAGGTTAGCACAGTCGATATAAATTTTCTACCGTCCTTAGAGACACGATGTAACCTCGGGCCAATTAAATCGACCCGTCCGTCGTTAAGAGATAATGCCGCGCTCTTTCAGGCTTACGAACCTGTGGTCGCCGATGATAATGTGATCGAGAACTTCTATGTCCAGCGCCTTCCCGCCTTTTATGATGTGCTCTGTGGCGGCGATGTCGTCGCTGCTGGGTTCCGGATCGCCGGATGGGTGGTTGTGTACCACGATCATGGCGGGGCAGTTCTCACGCACGGCGTTGCGGAACAACTCGCTGGTTCGAATCGTCGATGCGTTGACATTGCCTTTATAGACCTCGTGAATCGCAAGGAGGTGATTCTTTGAGTTTAGAAGCATGACTCGGAGATGTTCCTGCTGAAGGGGGCCCATGTCGTCCATGAGCAGGCCGGCGGCATCCTGCGGGGAGCGGATAATCGTTTTCTCCTCCGGCTGGGTGGATGCAGCCCTGCGCCCCAGCTCCAGAGCGGCCTTTATCTGGGCCGCTTTGGACTGGCCCACCCCGTGCTCGTTGCACAGCTCGTTGAAGCCGGCGCGGGAGAGCCCTGTGAGGCCGCCGAACCTGACAATCAGCCGGTTCGCCAGCCCCAGGACGTTTTCGGCGCGTGTTCCCGTGCGCAGTATTATAGCCAGAAGCTCGCTGCTGGAGAGGCTTGCGGCGCCGTTTTGACGTAGTCGTTCACGGGGGCGTTCTCCGGTGGGGAGTTCGCTGATGCGGATGTGATATTCCATCAGGTATATAACCCTCCTCTTAACGTCTGTGAGGTATGTAGGGAACAACTAATTTATCGGTTATTATGTTGAATTTAACTACATGCCGCTCGACGGCGAGGCCCAGGGTTCTATGTAAGTGGATTCTTTAGCCGGGGTCACCAGCAGACGGTCGATTTCGCTTAATATCTTCTTGCGTTCCGGATTGTTTTTCCATGCCTGCCATTCAGGCAAGCTGTGCCAGGTGCTGATTACAATGTGCGTGCCGGGGTTGTCCACGGAGAACAGGGTTTCTCCCGTCTCATATCCGGGCTGGTTCACAGCCAGAACCCTCAACTGCTTTGATAGAGTCTGCAATTTATCCTGGTTTTCCAGCGTTACAGTGCGTTCAATGATAACCTTGACTGTCATTGGTCAACCCTCCTGTGTTACCTGTGTCTCCTCGTAGCCCATTACGATTAAATAGTTACGGGGGCGGATGCCGGATAACTGCCGCCGATGACTCTAAGAAAACCAGATTCGTGCCAGACGGATGGGACAGGGTTCACCTTGGTCATCAGCACCCGGTGTTCTATCAAGTTTGTGCCGGGTGCCGATGCTAAGATGCTTATTCAGGCTATGACTGGAATCGTTGAAGCCTCATTGTGATTTATTTGATTTCTACAGTGGCGCCGGAAGTCTCCACTTTCTGCTTTATTGAAGCAGCTTCCTCTTTGGAGATCCCTTCCTTTATCGCCTTCGGGGCTCCCTCTACGAGATCCTTGGATTCCTTCAGTCCTAAGCCTGTGACCTCGCGTATAATCTTGATCACCTGTATCTTGTTCGCCCCGATCTCTTTGAGCATCACCGTGAACTCCGTCTGCTCTTCCTCTGCGGCAGGGGCTGCTCCCGCGGGAGCGCCGGCCACAGAGGCTACAGCCATCGGCGCCGCAGCGCTGACACCGAACTCCTCCTCTAGGGCTTTGACCAACTCGCTGAGTTCGAGGACGGTCATATTCTTAATAACACCTATAAGTTCCTCTTTGCTCATTTTCTGACTTTCCGACATTCTATCCTCCTTTTTCCAATTGCTTTTGTCTTGCAGAGAGTACGTATGTTAGCCCGGCTATATTAGCGTTGAGCACATTAACCAGCCCGTAGAGCGGCCCTTTGAGGCCGCCGAGCAGCTTAGCCACAAGCACCTCTTTTGGCGGCATAGTGGCCAGAGTAGCGACCTCGGCCGCGCTCAACACCCGGTTCTCGATAAGGCCGCCGCTTATCTTTAACTGGCTTTTTGTGCTGCGGATATATTCCATCAACACCTTCGCCGGAGCGGCTATGTCATCGTAGCCGAGAGCCACGGCGGTAGGGCCAACTATTATCTTGTCCAGATCATCCTTGCCGGCCTTTGTTGCCGCAAATCGCGCCAGGGTGTTCTTGATCACACGGAACTCGATCTGTTGGGCGCGCAGCTTGCGGCGCAGGTCGGTCATCTCGGCTACGGTGAGCCCGCCGTAATCGGTGCTGATGATTACGCTCGCGCGTTCCACCTTTTCGGCCAGCTCATCGACAGACTGTTTTTTTTCTTCCAGACGCATGTCTCACCTCTTAAATAAAAAAGTCCCAGTGCCATAGACATGAGGGACTCTTAGATCGGAGCTTCACCTCGGCAGGCCTTTCATTAAGCCGTAAGGCGCCTGCTGTCTATGGCGTTGCGTACGCTATTTGTTTTTCAAGGTTGAATAGTGGAATAGCGCATATCCCACACAATACCGCGTTATCGCGGTTACAATCAACAGCACCCCTAATACCGCCGCTAAAATCCCGCCAACCCTTCCGTCGGGTGCGTCGAGAATCAGGAACGCTATAACCGTCAGGGCTATTCCAGCTATTGCCCTGATGATTCTATCCGGATTGCCTATGTTCGGCTTAATCTTCACTTCGGACACCGCTAGGCTAACTGGCCTTTAGATCTAAAGCGGGTTTCAGGTCTACGTTTACACCCGGCCCCATCGATGTGCTGATAGAGATGCTCTTTACATATTGGCCTTTTGCACCTCTCGGTTTGGCTTTTACTACGGTTTCGATAATGGCGGCAAGATTCTCGAATAATTTGTTATCGTCGAAGCTGGCTTTGCCTATCGATACATGGATTACGGCGGTCTTGTCGAGCCTGAAGTCAACACGCCCCTTCTTCGCCTCGTTGATGGCGCGAGCGATATCGGCGGGCTGCACTATCGTCCCCGATTTGGGATTGGGCATAAGCCCTTTCCTTCCCAGTATCTTGCCGAGTTTTGATACCTTGCCCATAACATCAGGATTGGCTATGGCCACATCGAAATCTAGCCAGCCTTCCTCTATCTTCTTTATCAAGTCCTCGCAACCGGCGAAATCGGCGCCGCTTTCTTGAGCAATCCTTACTCCTTCGCCCTGTGTGAAGACTATGACCCTTACCTGTTTCCCAAGTCCATGCGGCAGGCTGGCGACGCCTCTCACCTGCTGATCGGCGTGCCTGGGGTCCAATCCCATGTGCATGTGCACTTCAACCGTTTCATCGAATTTAACGAACGATGCCTTCTTGAGAAGCGCAATGGCCTCTTTGGGATCGTATTCCTTCTGGTGGTCTATCAGCTTAGACGCCTCTTCGAATTTCTTACCGTGCTTAGCCATTATTCTACCTCGATCCCCATGCTTCTCGCCGTTCCCTCTATCATCAGCATAGCGCCCTTTACATCAGCGGCGTTCAGGTCTTTCATCTTCATTTTGGCGATCTCTTCAACCTTGCTTCTGGGAATCTTGCCTACCTTCACTGTGTTAGGTGCGCCGCTCCCCTTCTCTATGCTGAGCGCTTTCCGCAGCATATCTGCTACCGGAGGTGTCTTAAGCGTGAATGTGAATGAACGGTCGTCGTAAATGGTTATCTCCGCCGGGACGATCGATCCCGTTTGAGACGCCGTACGCTCGTTATACTCCTTGCAGAAGCCCATGATATTGCAGCCGTGCTGCCCGAGTATCGGGCCGACCGGCGGCGCCGGACTTGCCTGTCCTGCCGGCAGCTGGATTTTTATTATTGCTTTTACCTTTTTAGCCAAGTTACTACCCCTATGAAATGCTTCTCGCTGTGAACTAGATTCGTTCTATCTGCAAGAAGTCTAATTCTACCGGCGTCTCTCGCCCGAAGAGAGATATCAGTACCCTGACCTTGCCTTTCTCAGGGAATATCTCATCTACTATACCTATCAAATCGATGAAAGGCCCGTCTATTACGCGAACGCTCTCTCCTTTACGGAAACCGACCTTGATCCTCGGCGTGTCTCCCTCCATCCGCTGGAAGATGTTCTTTACCTCTTCCTCTTCCAGCGGAACGGGCTTGCTTCCGGCGCCGACAAAGCCGGTAACTCCCGGGGTGTTGCGCACAACGTTCCAGCTCTCGTCGGTTAATTTCATCTCCACCAGTATATAGCCGGGAAAGACCTTTCTCGCTACGGTTTTCTTCTGCCCGTCCTTGATCTCTATCTCGTTTTCGGTTGGGATGGTCACACTGAAAATCTTATCTTGTGCATCCATAGACCGGATACGCTGTTCTAAGTTGGTCTGAACCCGCTGCTCATAACCGGAGTAGGTGTGAATGACATACCATCTCCGCTCTGCTTCTGCCATTTCTTTTCCTTAGAAGTGGGTGCAAGGAAAACCGGTACAAGCGGTTTTCTGATATGCCTCCCGTCTCCCTACCCTCCTATTATCAATTGCATGAGACGCGTGAACCCGTAATCGACAGCGCCCAGGAAAATCCCTATCGACCCAGCGATAATGAGCACCATTACTGTAAGACGTCTCGTCTCCGCTCTTGTAGGCCAGACAACTTTCCTGAACTCGCCCGCTATTTCACTCACGTAGCGGCGGAGCCATGGAATTATGTGTCCCACTGCGAAAGAAGGTTTGGCCATATCACTTTACCTCACGGTACACTTTCTGGGTGCGGCAACGCGGGCAAAACTTCTTAAGCTCCAAACGCTCCGGGTCATTTTTCTTGTTCTTTGTTGTTGTATAAACCCTCTCCTTGCACTCAGTGCATGCGAGATGGATTATCTCCCTGGATCCCTTCTTAGCCAATAAACATCTTTCCCCTATATATTAGATACGAATCGTAGTAGTTATGCGATTATTTTTGTGATTACGCCGGATCCTACAGTCCTGCCGCCTTCTCTGATAGCAAATCGCATGTTAGTCTCCATAGCTACCGGCTCGATAAGCTTGATATTCATCTTAATATGGTCGCCGGGCATGCACATCTCTACTCCCTCCGGCAGGGATAAAGAACCGGTAACATCGGTTGTCCGGATGTAGAACTGCGGTTTATAGCCGGTGAAGAACGGAGTATGGCGGCCGCCTTCCTCTTTTGTTAGAACATATACTTCGGACTCAGCCTCGGTATGCGGTGTTATCGTTCCAGGCTTGGCCATAACCATTCCTCTGAGGATGTCATCGCGCTCCGCGCCTCTGATGAGCAGTCCGACCGCGTCGCCCGGCTCGCCTTCCTGCAAGGTCTTATGGAACATCTCGACGCCGGTAACAACCTTTTTCTGAGTTGCTTTCAATCCGACCAGCTCTACTTCATCGCCGACCTTGACGATTCCGCGCTCGATACGCCCTGTCGCCACGGTGCCGCGTCCCTTGATGCTGAAGACGTCTTCCACCGCCATCATAAAGGGCTTGTCCTTCGGACGCACCGGTGTCGGTATGAAGCTGTCGACGGCGTCCATCAATTCGAGAATGCGGCCGCACCACTGGCAGTCGGGCTTTCCGCAGCCGCACTGGAGCGCCTTTGTCGCAGAGCCTTTGATAATGGGCGTCTTGTCGCCCGGGAACTCGTACTTACTGAGCAGATCGCGCAGTTCAAGCTCCACTAACTCAACCAGTTCAGGGTCTTCCATGAGATCGATCTTATTTATAAAAACCACGATTGCGGGAACGTTCACCTGGCGGGCCAGAAGGATGTGCTCTCTGGTCTGAGGCATGGGGCCGTCGGCCGCGGATACTACAAGAATCGTGCCGTCCATCTGCGCCGCGCCGGTGATCATGTTCTTGATGTAGTCGGCATGACCCGGGCAGTCAATATGTGCATAGTGGCGCTTGTCAGTTTCATATTCAACGTGCGAAATGGCTATAGTCAAGATTTTTGTTTCGTCACGCCGGCCCTGGGACTCGGAGGCTTTTGCTACCTGGTCATAGGAGACAAAAGACGCTAATCCTTTTCCCTCTAGTACCTTTGTGATAGCAGAAGTCAGAGTGGTCTTGCCATGGTCAACGTGCCCGATCGTTCCTACGTTTACGTGTGGTTTGGTTCGTTCAAATACTTTCTTCGCCATTTCTCCTCCTCGGTTAATAAGCCCACAGTCAGACTTGAACTGACGACCCCGTTCTTACCAAGAACGTGCTCTACCACTGAGCTATGTGGGCACTAAGACATAATAACTAAGGCATAGCCGAAAGCTATGCCAGAGCATTTTACTATCTATGTATTTTGTTGTCAATAGCTTCAACGATTGAAATACATATGGCGGCGTTCGGGATTTATTCTATTTTCACTGATGAAAGTGGCGAGAGTTGGATTCGAACCAACGAAGCCCGAAGGGCGGCAGATTTACAGTCTGCTGGTTTTAACCACTCACCCATCTCGCCGTTTGCTCTACCGTTAACATTATAACAGCCCGAGAGCGGAGTCGAACCACTAACCTAGTGTTTACAAAACACTTGCTCTGCCATTGAGCTACTCGGGCATGACGATATTCAGTAATGCAGACAACGGCCTAGTAAAATTATCATTTTTAAGTCATATTGTCAATAATTAATTCATATGAGGGATGCCCCTTATCAAAGAAGAAATCATCTGGTATACTGCTGTGGGGCAAAAAAGGCTCAATGTACTAAGGGTCAAGAGGAGGAAGCTGGTGCCTGCTGTAGCTGTTATTGGAGCGCAATGGGGTGATGAGGGGAAGGGGAAGGTCGTCGATGTCATCGCTGAAAGAGCGAACATGGTTGTGAGGTATTCCGGCGGCAGCAATGCCGGACATACCGTTATCAACACAATGGGGACATTCAAAATGCATTTAATCCCGGCCGGGATTTTCCACAGCGATGTTATCTGCATAGTTTCCAATGGCGTGGTATTAGACTGTGATGTGATTCTACAGGAGATCGATGCATTACAGAGCAAAGGAGTGCCGGTCAGCCACCTGTTCATAAGCGATCGGGCGCATCTTATCATGCCTTACCACATATTGCTCGACGGGCTTGAGGAGGAGGCGCGGGGTAAGGGTGCTATTGGTACGACAAAGAAGGGCATCGGGCCGGCTTATATGGACAAGGTGGGCCGCAGCGGCATACGCGCCGGGGATTTGATGGACAAGAAGAATTTCAAGGAGAGATTGGCTATAGTTCTGAAAGAGAAGAACTTAATGCTTACAAAGCTCTATGGCGCCGAGCCGCTGGACTTGGGGGAGGTCTATAAAAAATACTGCGATTATGGGGATAAGCTGGCTCCTTTCCTCAAGGAGACGGATATGATGATAGCGGAGGCTATCGAGCAGAATAAGAACGTTCTGCTCGAGGGAGCGCAGGGGTCTCTGTTGGATATAGACTTCGGCACTTACCCGTTCGTTACATCAAGCTCAACTATTGCCGGGGGAGCATGTGCAGGTCTTGGATTGAGTCCGCTTAAGCTCGGTGGCGTCATCGGCGTTTTCAAGGCTTATTGCACCCGGGTCGGCGGCGGGCCCATGCCGACGGAATTACTGGATGAAGTCGGGGAGAAGATAAGACAGCATGCCAAAGAGTGGGGCGCGACCACCGGGCGCCCGCGCCGATGCGGCTGGTTCGACGGCGTGGTCGGGCGCTTCAGCGTTCGCATCAACGGCTTCACCTCCATTGCGATGACTCGGCTTGATATACTGAGCATACTGCCATCGATAAAGATATGCACTTCTTATAAGCTCGACGGAAAAACTATCACGAGCCCTCCTTCAAACGTGGCGACGCTGGCAAGGTGTGAACCGGTATACGAGGAGCTTCCCGGTTGGGGGGTAGACATCACCGGGGCCAGAAAACTGCAGGATCTTCCGGAGAATGCCAGAAGCTACGTGAAGAGGATTGAGGAATTGCTCAATTGTCCCGCCAGTATCGTATCCGTAGGAGAGCGGCGTGAGCAGACAATAATCGTCAAGGAGCCGTTTTAAGGCTGCATCGTCCCTGCGTCAATAGTCGAGTGGATGATTCGGCGAGGTAACTGAAATGGCGAGGGAATACGTTCATCAGGATCTGGGTAGGGAAATACACTCCATATCCGGTTACTACGTTCCGTTGCATGAGATAAGGTGGCAGTATAAAGGCAGGGAAGTCCTCTACGTTACAGGGGCCTTTATGATCGATAACAGCTGCTGCGTCCGGGGCGGCTCAATGTATGCTATAGTTCCGGGATATATAGTCAACTGGGAATCGAAAAAGAGTCCGGAAGGTTTGCCCGTATCAGAAGTGGAGCCGATCGCGGACGACCAGACAAAGAGGGAAATAGCCACGTTCCTCAGGGATCAAGAGTGCGCCGGCAGCATAGAGTTCTGGTAATCCCGGCCTTTGCCGATCGTGATTCGCGTCCGAGTAGTTTTTCCTAAATCTTCAGGTCGACGGTGTATTTCTTCAGCGCATCCTCGATTACTTTCGCCGATTTCTCATCGGGCTCGGTGAGCGGCAGTCGCGGCTTGCCGACCTTAAAGCCTACGTGATTCAGGGCGTATTTTATCGGTATGGGGTTCGATACCACGAACAGCGCGTTAATCAGTGGCAACAGCCGCATCTGAGTGGCGGCGGCCTCTTTCATCTTCCCCTTGACTATCTGCTGTATCATCTCCTGCAACTGCTTCCCGACGAGGTGCGAGGCGACGCTGACCACTCCGTAGCCGCCCATAGCCATGATGGCGAAGGTGTCGCCGTCGTTGCCGCTCCATACCAGGAAATCCTTGCCGGCTCCCGTGATGATTTTGGCCGACTGTTCCAGGTTGCCGCTGGCCTCTTTGAGGCCGATGATATTGTCGATCTTGCTAAGGCGCACGGCGGTCTCCGGAGCCAGGTTTGTGCCTGTGCGTCCGGGCACATTGTACAGGATACACGGAAGGCTGGTGCTTCCGGCGATGGCCTTGAAGTGCTGGTACATTCCTTCCTGGGTCGGTTTGTTGTAGTAAGGGACGACGAGAAGTACGGCGTCCACCCCGCGCTTCTCCGCCTGCTTGGTCATGGCGATGCTCTCGCGGGTGCAGTTGCCTCCGGTGCCGGCGATGATCGTTCCTTTCTTGCCGATGGACTCTCTTACTGCCGTGAACAGATCGAGCTGCTCTTCATCGGTCAGGGTGGGGCGCTCGCCGGTGGTTCCGGTGACCACCAGTCCATCGCTCCCGGAGTCGATGAGCGCCTTGGCCAGCTTCTGAGCCTGCTTATAATCCAATTCCCCCCTCGCATTGAAGGGTGTTACCATCGCTGTTATCAATCTGCCTATTTTCGCCATTGCTATAACCTCTCTATGTGAAATTCGAATCGAGGAAAAGGCGAGGGGCCCTCGCTCCTACGGAAAATTTCGTTCTATAATCCCAATAGCTTGTCGAGACCGACGATAAGGCCCTTGTTCTCGTTTACGTGCTTGACGGCCATGAGAACACCGGGCATGAACGCCTCACGGCTTACCGTCTCATGGCTGATCTTGAGCGTCTGTCCCAGTGAGCCGAAAATGATATCCTGATTAGCCATATATCCCGGCAGGCGCACGCTGTGTATGCTTATGCCGTCGACATTTCCGCCGCGTGTGCCGGCCAGCGTCTCTTTTTCCAGGGGCGGCATGGTGAATCCCTTGCCGCGGGCTTCGACCATGGCCTTAGCCGTCGAAAGCGCCGTGCCGGACGGGGCGTCGGCCTTTTTCTCGTGATGTTTCTCTATGATCTCGGCGTAGTCGAAATATTTCGCCGCTACTTTAGCCATATGTATCATCAGTATTGCCCCGAGGGCGAAATTGGAGGCTACGACAGCGCCGATCGTATTGTCGCGGCACAGCTTATCGATCTCGTCGATATCCTGCTGCGAGAAGCCGGTCGTTCCGATGACCAGGTTCACCTTATGTTTAGCGGCGGCGCGTATCGCCGGCATGGCGGCTTGATAGAGGGTGAAATCCACCATTACATCCGGGTTCGTAGAGGAAAGAATTGAATCGACGTCGCTGGAAAGAGGTATCTCCGCGGCAGTGCCGGGCAACGCGAGCTTATCGCTCTTGGCTTTGATGTCAACAGCCCCTACCGCCTGCAGTTCCGTGTCCGCGCATACGGCGCGCAGTACCTCCTGCCCCACTCTGCCTAGAACGCCGTGAATAACTACCTTGATCATGGTTTCGATGCCCCCTTCTTACAAAGGTTTATCGATTGGGCCTGCGGTTCGGGTTTCTTGGTTGATCGCGGCGCGGCGGCCGGTCTCCGCGGAATCCACCGGGACGCTGCGGTCTATCGCGCTGGCTTTGCGGCGGGGGCGTTTGCTGACCGCCTTCACCACCAGCTGCATCCTGGAAGACGGCGCGGCGTGACAGGTTAACGCGTCCCATGCGGTCGATCTCGATGACCTTGACCATGACCTCGTCCCCTACCTTCACCGCGTCTTCTACGCTGGCCACGCGGTAATCGGCAAGCTCGCTGATATGGACCAGGCCCTCTTTGCCGGGAAGGACCTCCACGAAAGCGCCGAAGTCCATAAGGCGCGTTACCTTTCCGGTGTACACCGCTCCAACCTCGACCTCCTTGGTCAGGTCCTCTATTATCTTGATCGCTTTTCTGGCGCTTTCTTCATCGGCCGACGCTATCAAGACCGTGCCGTCGTCTTCAATATCCACTTTGGACTTGGTCTGCTCAACGATCGATCTTATCATCTTGCCGCCCGGGCCGATAACAGTGCCGATCTTCTCCGGATTGATCATCATCCGGTATATCCTGGGGGCGTATTTGCTGAGCTCGGTGCGGTGAGTACCGATTGCCTGATTCATCTTATCGAGAATGAACAGTCGGGCCTCGTACGCCTGCTTCAATCCCTTCTCGATAACAGCGTATGGTATTCCTTTGAGCTTGATATCCATCTGCAGGGCGTTGATACCGTCGACGGTTCCCGCCACTTTGAAATCCATATTGCCGTAGGCATCCTCCAACCCCTCTATGTCCGTGAGGATGACGTATTGGTCCCCCTCCGCTATCAGTCCCATGGCCACACCGGCGACGGCCTTCTTTATCGGGACGCCGGCATCCATCAGCGATAGGCTGCTGGCGCAGACGCTTCCCATTGAGCTGGAGCCGTTCGAGGACAGAACCTCGGAGACCACTCGCAGCGTATATGGGAACTCTTCTTTCGTCGGGATTACTGGTGTCAGCGCCCGTTCCGCCAGCGCGCCGTGTCCTATCTCTCGGCGCTTGGGGCCGGTCATGCGGCCTGTCTCGCCGACGCAGAAAGGCGGGAAGTTATAGTGATGCAGGAAACGCTTGCTGTCCTGCTGGCTGATAGTATCGATCATCTGTTCTTCCGACGACGAGCCCAGCGTTGTGATGCTTAGTACCTGGGTGCTTCCGCGTGTGAACAGGCCCGATCCGTGTGTGCGGGGCAGTGCCCCCACTTCACAGGTTATAGGCCGGATCTCGTTCGGCTTACGACCGGCGGAGCGTACGCCCTTCTCCAGGATTTGCGATCTGACCGCTTTCTTAACCAGAGCCTCGAGCGCTGAGCTTATTTCTTTCGATGTGAATTGCTCGTTCAGCTGTTTATTTAACTCCTGCTCGATGGCGTCGAGGTCAGCCTGCCTGTCGAGTTTGGTTTTGTATACTACTTCGCCGAGCCTGTCGCCGACGATGGCGGAGACGGCTTCCAGGGCTTCAGGTTTGACTATTGCCGGATTGAAATCCATTTTGGGTTTACCGCACTCCTCGCGCAGTTTTTCCTGAAGCAGGATAGCGTTCTGATTGGCCTCCTGCGCCATCATGATGGCATCGAGTATGACCTGGTCCGCTATCTCATCGGCCTCGGCCTCGACCATGGCTGGAGCGTCTTTGGTGCCGGAGACCACGATATCCAACTTGCTTTCCTCCAGCTGGCTGAAGGTGGGATTCAGGACTAGATTACCTTCTATGTAGCCCACGCGGACCGCGGATATGGGGCCGTCGAACGGCACCTTGGATATTGATAGCGCGGCAGAAGCGCCGATGATGGCCAGTATATCAGGATCGTTCTCCTGGTCCGTGGATAACACCGTTATGACGATCTGCGTGTCGTGTTTGAAGCCTTTCGCGATAAGCGGACGCAACGACCGGTCTATGAGACGGTCGGCTAAAATCGCATCCTGGCTGGGGCGGCTTTCCCTGCGGATGAAGCTGCCGGGTATCTTACCCGCGGCGTAGTGCTTCTCCTCGTAGTCTACGGTCAGGGGCACCATGTCCGCGTCTTCCCTCTCTGTCTTGGATACGCAGACCGTGGCTAAGATTAACGTGTCGCCGTACCGAACGGTAACGGAACCATCCGCCTGATTGGCAATAGCTCCTGTTTCAATAATAAGAGGCTGGCTGCCCAGCAGACATTCGTACCTGTGTGGCATCGCGGACTCCTTCCTTACTTACGGAGACCAAGTCTGGCGATGAGCGAACGGTACCGCTCCGGATCTTCCCGGCTTATGTACTGCAGCAACCGCTGTCGCTGCCCCACCAGAATGAGAAGTCCGCGTAGCGAGTCGTAATCATGGCGATTGACCCGCATGTGCTCGGTCAGGTTGTTAATCCGCTCCGTGAGCAGAGCGACCTGAACCTCCGGGGAGCCACTGTCTTTCTCGTGGAGGCGAAACCCCTCTAATATGGCCTGTTTTCTCTCTTTATTCATTACAGAATAGGAAGTATATCATAGTCCGAGGGTAATGTAAACTATTCGCTCAATTCTCCGCGAATATCCGACAGTCGTCGTCCTTTCTCTTTTGTAATGCCGGTGTCATATTGAGTCCTATATGCGGTCTGTGGTGATGATACCTGCTAAGGAAGTTTTCGACCAGCCTGTCACACCGCTCTAAGTCATCAAGGCTATAATCCCGCCAGCCTAAGCATTCTTTATTGGCATTTATTCAATGTCAACGTCATGTTGCGACGCTGTTGAACTAAATAAAAATGGCCGCTTCCATTACGGAAGCGGCCATCGTTCTGACTTAACTGTCGATTCCTATTCCGGCATCCTGCCCTGACCGGGGACCGCTGATATTTTGCCTCTCTCGGGGATGTAGTAAGGTGACGGGTACCACCAGTCGCCGGGCTCCACTACGCCGTCCTCGATGAGTATGTGCATCAGGTTGTAGGGTATGGCCATGAGGCACAGGCCGCCGGGGTGGCCCGAGGTCTGATGGCAGAGGTACAGGCCGTCGATCGGGGTGCGGTATCGGGCGATATCCCGGAAGTGCGGCTTGTTGAACAACTGGTCGCCGCAATGTCTGTGTCCGCACCATGTGCCGCCCAGGAGGCTGCGGTTGCGGTGTATCATCTCGAACGGAGCAGTGGACCAGTGCATGATCACATTGTCGTCTTCCAGCCCCTCAAGCGGGCCGCTGAAGGCCTTGCGGAAGTATGCTTCCATCTCGGTCTTGACCTTATCGGCGGCGTCGGGGGCCTCTACGTTGTACTCAGGAGGCGTAGCGCCCGCCTCGAAGGTGGCGGAAAGAACGCCTTTAGGATAGACGCCGGGGCACTGGTTATCGGTGGGATCGAAGGCCTGGCTCGGCGCGAGGAACCAGAGGTAGCGCTCGGCCGGCACGCTGGGGTTGCCCTTAAAGGCGTCGACGTCGCTCACGTTTTCGTAGTAGATATCGCGGGAGTCCATGGGATAGGCGCTGCCGTAAGGAACTTCCTGGTGGCCGCCGCCCATCTTTTGCCACGCGGGTTTCCATGACAGCGGTTTCTTCAACAGGAACTGTGATACCCATAGGGTTCCGCCTTTAATGCTGATATCATTGACCTTCTGCAGGAAGCCTTTATCCAAATGACTCGGTCCTACGAGCTGGTTGAATGTCTGTTTGACATCGCATGCTGAGATAACGGCCTTATCGGCCCAGATGGTTTTCTCTCTGGCAGCAGCATCGTCGCGCAGGCGCACGCCCACGGCCCTGCCGTTCTGTACGATTATCTCTTCCACGGGGCAGGCTGCTTTGAATGTCGTGCCGTGAGCAATGGCGGCGCGGAAGATAGCGTGGAAGTAGCCGTGCATGCCGCCGCGGGGCACGCTTAACGCAGCGATGAAGAGCTGCATGACATTGATGAAGGCGGGGATGGCCACGCCTTCCCAGTGAGCCGCGGCACCGGACCACCATGCCGCCGAGGCTACGGTGCACTTCCACGGCTCGGTATCGAACCACTCGTCCATGAAGTCAAACAGTGTCATATCAAGGATTTCTTTCGTCCAGACCTCGGGGACGTATTTCTTGTAGACCTGCATATAGGGTATGGTATTCTCATCGATCTCCACATAATCGGGGTGCGGCGGGCACCAGTTGGTGGCGCGCATCAATTCGCGTGCGAAGGGCGGGTTGCCCACGAGGCCGCTGATTTTCATGTAGCCGGCCATGTCCTTGGGGCTCAGTCCCGCTATGCCGTTGCTGCATGATAGACCGTTGGTGGCGTGACCGATGACATCCTGGGGGTTCCATGTCATACGGAATCCGTACTTCCAGAGCTCGAGCTGATCGAAGCCGGGCGCCGGGGCGGCATACATTAATATAGCGTGAGGATAGAGGCGCAGACCGGCTTTAGCCTCCGCCGTCTCGGCGGAGCCGCCCGCCTCGTATCGCTCTTCCAGCACGCAGACCTTGAGCCCGCTCTTGGAAAGGTAAGCCGCGAGCGCGGTACCGTTGGGGCCGCCTCCAACAATAACAATGTCGAAACGATTATCTGCCGTCATAGAATGTGAACCTCCTCTATGTTTTCTCTCATTATTTACAGTAGTGTTCGTTTAATATCGCGATGTGTGTTCTACTACTGACGGCGAATTTTAGCATATATCAGAAAGAAAAAGTCAATACTTTTTAGGCATTTTGTCGGAAATTGGAAAGAAGTAAAAGCGGGTTACCTGTTAGGTATCTGATTATCCCTGCCGCAGCGCGGGCACCGGATAACTTTGCCTTTGTAATCCGGAGGAATTCTGAAGGCGGTGCCGCACTGGCAGGCCAGCGCGGTGTATTTGTTGAGATTCTCTAGTACCGAAGAGACCTCTCTCGAACGATCAAGCTTCTCTCTCTTTTCAGCCGCTTTATCCTCAACTGCAGACTGGCGTGTCGCAACCAACCCGGCGGCTCCCGCCCCCGCCAGCGCCGCGCCCGGGATCACGCCTCCCTTGCCCTTGTGTACCTGGCGAAAGGCTTTATCGTAGTCGGCGAAAGAGGCGCCTCCGGCCATGCTGCGAAGTATTCTGATCCTCTCGCGGACAGGAGGGTGCGTGCTGGTGAGGTCGCTGGCCGACATGCCTTGTTTACGGAAGGGATTAGCGATATACATTGGTGCGAAGGCCTGGTTGGCCGATTTGAGTTGTACCGTTGAGCCCGAGATCTTCTCCAGCGCCGAAGCGAGTCCCTCCGGGTACCTTGTGTAGAGCGCTCCCGAAGCGTCGGCCAGATACTCCCGCTTTCGGGATATGGCGAAGTAGATTAAATAGGCGAAAATCGGCGCGAGTATCGCCAGCGCCAGCGCAACGATAATAATAATTGCTCCGGCGCTTCCTCCTCCCCCGCTGCCGCTGCGCCTGCCCCCGCCGCTGAACAGCATAACCCTGCTGCCGTACCAGGCAAGAATAACTATGGTTCCCAGCAGGACGCTGCACAGCGTCATCAGTAGAACGTCGCGGTTCTGGATGTGGGATATCTCATGGGCTATCACGCCCTGCAGCTCATCGCGGTTCATCTTCTGCAACAGGCCGGAGGTAACGGCGACCGCCGCATGCTTGGGGGAACGTCCCGTGGCGAAGGCGTTCATGGCTGGATCGTCGATGATGTAAACATCCGGCATTTTCTCCAGACCGGAGGCTATCTTCATCTCCTCCACCACGTTCCAAAGGCGCGGATAATCGCTCGGTCCGATCTTCCGGGCTCTGGAAAGCGATAGAACAAGAGCTCCGCCCTGGAAGTATGCTATAAGGTTCATGACCAGCCATATGATTAGGGCGATGATCAGGCCGGCCAAGCCGCTGCCGAGGAAGGCTTCGCCCAGGAAATAACCCAATAACACCAGCACCCCCGCGAGAGCGGCCACCAGTATCACCGACCTTATTTTGTTGGACCTTATCTGCGCCCACATACCAAAGCCTTGCTATCCTAGCTGAAGCTTACCTTGGGAGCCTGTCTCTCCGCCGCTGACTCTACTTCGAAGAACTCTCCAGCCTTGAAACCTGAGACGCTGGCGATGATGTTCGAAGGGAACATCTGAACCTTGTTATTCAGCGTCATTACGCTGTCGTTGTAAAACTGGCGCGCAAAGCTTATTTTGTTCTCGGTGGACGTTAGCTCTTCCTGAAGGGCTAGAAAATTCTCGTTCGCTTTTAGATTGGGATACTGCTCTGCTACGGCAAAGAGTTTGGAAAGGGCGCCGCTGAGCCCACCCTCAGCCTTAGCCTGCTCCCCCACACCCTTGCCCACAGCGCTTACCGCGGTATTGCGGGCCTGGATGACAGCTTCCAGTGTTTGCCGCTCGTGTGCCGCATAGCCTTTGACCGTCTCCACCAGATTCGGGATCAGGTCGTGACGCCTCTTCAGCTGTACATCGATCTGGGCCCATGAATTCTTCACCTGGTTCCGCAATCCAACTAGCGAGTTGTAGATGACGAAGAACATGATTCCCAGTATGACCAGAATACCGACGACGATTACCACTGCGATCACCCATGCCATATCACACCTCCAAATTCTATAGCTATTCTCTGGACTTAAAGGTCTCGCCGAGAAATTCTATCACTCTGTCCGGAGCGCCTGATGCTGCCGCGTGTTGCGACACCAGATGTTTAATAACCTGACCCACCTCGCCGCCGTCGAACCACAGACCCTCTCCTTGGATACAAGCGTCGATTATCACCTCCGGGTCGCTTATTATAGCGACCTTCTTCATCTTCTTCCCGCATAGGGAACACTTTCTCGCGGCCTCTTTTATTTTCCTTTCAGGCATCCCCAGAATTTTCTGCATATTGAAGTCGGCAGAGTGCATCCCCGCGGATTCCAACAGCAGCTCAAGCTCGCCGGCATCGAACCATACGCCTAGACATCTCGTGCAATAGTCGAGCTCAATCCTATTGTGCTCGACTACTATCATAGGAACTTTACAGACGGGACAGCGCATCGTAAGAGCCTCTCTGTCTTGATAACGTATTGTTTATTATAATCTCGGCGCGGAATACCCGCTGGATTTACCCGGAGGTCCCTGCCAGATGTCGGCGGCACAGTTTGCCTTCAGCAGGTTCTCAAACTCGGCCATTTCCGTTTCTATTTGTTCGTTCCTGCGCCGCAGCTTGGCATCCATGCTCCTGAATTTCTCCAGAGGTATCTCGCCGACCTTGTTGCGTGTGCTGAGGTTATCGAGATCCTTTTTAACCACGCCCTGTTCTTTTTTCAGCGCGTCCAGCTCACGCTCAACCCTGTTCTTGATGGCTTTAATCTCGGACTCAGCCGGGGGGATTTTGCGGCCGTATTCTTCCTTCATTGAATCATACTGATCATTCGGCACCGATCCCTCGGCCTTCAACTTTTCCAGATTCTTAAGGTATCCCTGGTTTGATTCCAGTGCCGTAAAAGCTGCGTGCAGGCCTTTCGCGTATTTTGAAGCCATGATATCCCTCCTTAGAACGTATTTTCACCGGTATTATGTAGATTGAGGATAAATAAATATAGCAGGTATTTAGGCATTTGCCAATACCTGTGACAAGTCTCTCGATTGCGTTGTAATGTTGGTGTCGACATTAGTAGTGTCGACTTGACAATGCGATATGATGTCGCATTACATGACGAACGACAGATAGAGCCAGTATACAAGTATATTGATAACGGTCAGCGGCAAGCCTATACGGGCGAACTCGAAAAAAGTAAGGGTCTCACCCGCATTCTTCTCCGCGTTTTGAATTATTATCACGTTACTAACTGCACCCAGTATCAGCAGGTTCCCGGCTATAGTGCTCCCCGCAGCCAGAGCCATCAGTTCCTTCGTCGAGGCTCCCAATTCCGTCAGCGTCGGCATGTACAGGGCGACGAGCGGAACATTGGAAACGAACTGGCTCAGGATTACGGATACCATCATGATAACGCTGACAGAAGCCAGGTTCATGTTCATGGATTCGAGTTGGCGCTGGAAGAAACCGGATTCCCAGACGCTGGCCATAAGTATGAACATCGCGGCAAAGAAAATCATCGTGTGCCAGTCTATTTGTCTGATTATCTTGAGTCTCTGCGGGCTGAACAGGATAACCGGCAATGCGGATGCCAGGGCGATGTAGGTCAGCCTGAAATCGACCTCTACTCCTGCTGAGACTATCGCGATCTTGGCAATCACGAGGGTGACGAGTAGTGCCAGCGAAACGCGGCACAGCCTTACGAGACCTTTGTCGATTATGAGCGTGGGGGGTATGTTTATTCTTTTCGCATCGAAGTGTTTTCCATAATATATTTTCAATACGAGGTAAGCTGCGAGAAGATTCACGATGGTGGGTACGGCCAGGTATTTAAAGAAGCTGATGAAAGGATTCGGCACCGGACCGTCGACGGCGATGAGGAGGTTTTGAGGATTTCCTATAGGGCTCATAGTGCTGCCTATCGTTATAGAGAAGGCCAGCGCAAATAAGAGCAGTTTTGTATTTACATTGCTTTTTCTGGCCAGCATGATAACGATCGGGGTGCCGACTATTGCCAGGGTGTCGTTCATAAGGAAGGCGGACAAGAATCCCATTAAGAACAGGATGTAGAGAACCAGGCCGTCTGTAGAGTGCGCCGCGCGGAACAACTTCGACGACAAATGCGAGAGGTAGCCGCTTTCCTCCATGGCCCGTCCTATGACGAACATGCCGAAGAGAAAGAGCATGACATCGAAGTTGATGGCCCTTAGTGCGTTCAGCGGGGATATTTCAAGCGTCAGCAGGACAGCTATAGCGCCGAGCAGCATAATCTGCCATAGCTGGAATCGTATTCGTCCGATCTGTCTGACGGCTATGAGGAGAAAAACGATTGATAGGACGATGATTGATATCATATTTGAATTAATTGTATGGCAGATATATTATATTACTTGGGGCAGCTAAATCAATCTATTATAGCTGTTGGATAGTATATGGTAATGTATCGTCATTAACGTTCGGAAAGTGATTTAAGGAAAGGGGGCAGCAATGAAGGTTCCGCAGTATGTAACGGTCGCCGAGGTGAAGAGGGTTTGCAAGGAACTGGGTTTAAGGGATTGGACGAAAATTAAAGACCCAAAGGTAACAGCCAAAGAAGCGCAGGTCATCCTAAAGGTCGTGAATGTGAAAAAAATGAAGATCGCTCTGGAAGACTTCCGTATAGGACTCGAAGTCGAGTTGGAGCACGGCACTATGTTTGATGATGCCAACGTGACAAACAACCATCCAATACTCACGGGCATGATCGTGCTGGCTCATATGAAGGAAACGCTCGATTATTATCAGAGGCTCGATGTCGCCGAGATAGAGGGGGATTTGCTCAAGGCTGTTCTGTCTAAGAAGCTCGATAAGATCGAAGCGAAGTATAAGAAACTCATCAAAGCCCAGGGTGCCCTTAATAAGGTAGTTGCTGCACAATTAAAGTAGACCTCGGCCTCGACAGTTTGAAAAGAAGTTGTAAAACAGCAAGAGGATGACCTTTCAAAAGGTCATCCTCTTTAAAATCTCGATATTGGTGGGCCATCTTGGTCTCGAACCAAGGACCTCAGTCTTATCAGGACTGCGCTCTAACCAACTGAGCTAATGGCCCGGATTTAGTTCTAGATGGATACTAACTTGATTAATCGCCCCCGAGTTTTCCTGACAGGTGAAGTAATAGAACTGTGCAGAATACCCCAAGGAACAGAACGGTAAACACGTTGCCGGCAATCGCCGTGCCATCACCCCACACGCAACCCCATCCGGCTAAACATGCCCTGCTGCCGATTATTTGCAGTACCAGCGAAAGGAGAGCTACACATCCAACTGCTATGGCGCTGATTAATAGAGCTATCTGGTTAGTGAGAAATCCCGACAGATATAGCAGTGTTATGCATCCGGTAGCGCCTAGGAATATGCATTCCAGGGAGCCGCCAAAGCCGAACGTTCCACCTGCTGCAACCCCGACCAAGATTGTTGCTAAAAGGGCTAATCCAGCTACGATCCAGGCACAGACGAAATAAACCATTTTTACACCAGCCATCTGTTCCCTCCTTAGAATTCTTACCCAGGTTCCAGTTACAAAGAATAGCTCTGTCTGAACCTGAGCTTTGCTTATTCTATCAAGGAGAACTGGTTAAATCAATACGCGCGGTCATGTTAATAAATAAAGAAGCACCTTAACACCTGGGTAGCAGAAGGAAGAGTTTAAAACACAATAACACCGACGCGGCAGTTTTTTGTAAGACCGGCCGCATCGACCGACCTAGGAGATTAAGCCCGAAGGCTTGTTTATCTCCCTAGAAAGGAGGTGATCCAGCCGCAGCTTCCGCTACAGCTACCTTGTTACGACTTCGTCCCAGTCACCAGCCCCACCCTAGGCGACTACTTCCCTTGCGGGTTAGCCCATCGACTTCAGGTGTTGCCAGCTTCCATGACGTGACGGGCGGTGTGTACAAGGCCCGAGAACGTATTCAACGCAGCTTGCTGATCTGCGTTTACTAGCAACTCCGGCTTCATGCAGGCGGGTTGCAGCCTGCAATCTGAACTGAGGATGGTTTTTTGGGATTAGCTCCGGGTCGCCCCTTGGCATCCCTCTGTACCCTCCATTGTAGCGTGTGTGTAGCCCAAGCCGTAAGAGCCGTGCTGACTTGACGTCATCCCCACCTTCCTCCCCGTTTTGCGGGGCAGTCTCGCCAGAGAATTCAACTGGCAACGAGGGTTGCGCTCGTTGCGGGACTTAACCCAACACCTCACGGCACGAGCTGACGACAGCCATGCAGCATCTGTTTACAGGCCCCGAAAGGCGGATGGGCTTCCCCATCCTTCCTGTATATGTCAAGGCTTGGTAAGGTTCTTCGCTTAGCATCGAATTAAACCACACGCTCCGCTGCTTGTGCGGGCCCCCGTCAATTCCTTTGAGTTTTAGCCTTGCGGCCGTAGTCCCCAGGCGGGATACTTAAAGCGTTAGCTTCGGCACGGAGGGGGTCGATACCCCCCATACCTAGTATCCATCGTTTGCAGCGTGGACTACCAGGGTATCTAATCCTGTTTGCTCCCCACGCTTTCGCGCCTCAGCGTCAGGTGCAGCCCAGAGAGCCGCTTTCGCCACTGGTGTTCCTCCCGATATCTACGCATATCACCACTACACCGGGAATTCCGCTCTCCTATGTTGCCCTCAAGTTCCCTAGTATCTCTGGCACCCTCCCAGTTAAGCCGGGAGATTTCACCAAAGACTTGAAGAACCGCCTACACGCCCTTTACGCCCAGTAAATCCGGATAACGCTCGCCTCCTACGTCTTACCGCGGCTGCTGGCACGTAGTTAGCCGAGACTTATTCCTCGGGTACCGTCATTATCTTCCCCGAGAAAAGGGGTTTACAACTCGAAAGCCGTCATCCCCCACGCGGCGTTGCTGCGTCAGGCTTTCACCCATTGCGCAATATTCCCTGCTGCTGCCTCCCGTAGGAGTCTGGACCGTATCTCAATTCCAGTGTGGCTGATCATCCTCTCAGACCAGCTACCGATCTGAGCCTTGGTGGGCCATTACCTCACCAACTAGCTAATCGGGCGCAAGCCCATCCTAAAGCGCCGAAGCTTTCCTCCTTGCGGAGCGTATGCGGTATTAGCCCCGATTTCTCGAGGTTGTCCCCCACTTTAGGGTAAGTTCTTACGCGTTACTCACCCGTCTGCCACTGCCTGATAAATCAGGCCGTTCGGCTTGCATGCATTAGGCACGCCGCCAGCGTTCATCCTGAGCCAGGATCAAACTCTCCAAAAAAGACAATTTGATCTGTAAAGAACCTTCCTTCTGCTATCCAGTTGTTAAGGTGCAACGAAATCATATGTTATCATGCTGACTCAGGGTTGTCAATATTCGAAAGCCTGAGTTTGGAAAGTGCGATTGTCGTATTGATGTGCGACTTGACGGAGTCGTTGTATCCCGTTATATAATGAAAAACGCGATTCGGCAATAAAGAGAGACCTCCATTATCGAGATGCGAATTATTACCGGTACAGCTAAGGGGCAACAGATAAGAGCGCCTAAGGGTGTCCGCTTGCGTCCTACGTCGGAATTGACGCGGAGCATGATGTTTTCAATATTGGAATCCATGGATGCCGATTGGTCGCTTGTGCTTGATATATATGCTGGCACCGGTTCTCTTGGTATCGAGGCGCTGAGCAGGGGCGCCGGCTGGGTTGATTTCATAGAACAGGATCCTAAATGCTGTGCGGCGATAAATGAGAACCTGTCGAATACCGGGTTTTCGGATCGGGCCTGCGTATATTGTATGGCTGCGATGAAAGCGGTCTCTTATCTCAAGAAGCAGTATGGTATCGTAGTGATGGGACCGCCTTACCGTGATAAAGCTTTCCTTCAGTTAGTTGAGAAGCTGGCCGTTTCTACGTTGGTTGGCAGGGGTTCCACCATAGTTGCAGAGCATTCCTATCATCTTCCTCTCGAATCGAAATATGGCGATTTCAATCTGATAAAAGAGCGCAAGCACGGCGATACCTGTATTTCAATCTATCAATAGGAGGTAGTAATTTGGTTCTAGCCCTTTATCCAGGAAGCTTTGACCCGGTTACAATGGGGCATGTTGATATCGCGGAGCGCGCGGCCGCGCTTTTCGACGGGGTTGTTGTTGGAGTATACGAGGTTCCGCCAAAGCAGTTGCTGTTTAGTACCAACGAAAGGGTCGCGCTGATGAAGAAAGCCCTGAAACATATACCCAACGCGAAGGTGGTCAGCTACGAAGGACTCACGGTGGAATTCGCCAGGAAGATGAAAGCCAAGGTCATTGTGCGCGGCCTGCGTATGAGCTCCGATTTCGAGAAAGAGTTTGAAATGGCCCTGATGAACAAAAAGCTGGCATATGACATCGAGGTGGTGTGTTTCATGACGAAGCTGGAATTTGAGTTTGTCAGCTCGAGCCTGCTCAAGGAGGCGGCGAGGCTGGGTGGGCATATAGACGATCTGGTTCCTCCGCATGTCATGGATGCCCTGAACGAGAAGTTCTCTAAGAAGTAGTCCCTGTCGGAGTGAGTGGCGTGACGGTAGGAAATATCAAGTGTCTGCGAAGACATATCCATTATAAGGAGGTAAAAGGTGGCCTATAAAATTGTCGAGACATGTATAAGCTGTGGAGCTTGCGAGTCGGAATGTAAAAACGACGCGATAAGCGAAGGCGATACGATTTATGTGATCGATCCGAATAAATGCACGGAGTGCGTCGGTGCGGCTCTTGAGCCGCGGTGCGTCGGTATATGCCCGCTTGATGATTGCATTATACTCGATCCTGCCCACAAAGAGGATAAAGCTGCATTGCTTGAGAAGTGGCGTAAACTCCATCCGGGGGAGACGCCGGTCGCCGGAACTTTCTAGTCAGATATCGGGGTTTTTTGCCCTATAATCATTGTCTGAAATCCGATTATGGCGTTCAGGCGCGGGTTATCAAAGTGATAAAGGTGCGTCTTCTTTAAGATGCGCAATCCCGTATTACCTATAATCCTCGTTGCTTTCGGGAAAGTTTCTTCTATAAAGAAGGCTTGGAACATGTAGAACTGACACCCGAAGGCAAATCCGTCTTTCTCTATCGGCCTTAATCCTGCCTGCTTGACCAAACTCGACAGATGATTGTTAGAGTAGCTTGCCTCCGGGTAAAAGAGAAAACGCGGGCCCAACAGCCGCTTCGTCAGCGAGTGGAACAAGGCGAATTTGTTGGGAACCGATACTATAACTATCCCGCCGGGTTTGCATACTCTTGCGTGTTCTTTAAGCATCTGCAGCGAGCGTTCGACCGGGAAATGCTCGATCACCCCCTCCGAATAGACGACGTCGAAAGAGCCGTCCTTGAACGGGAGCGCGAAACCGTCTCCCTTCATCGCGTCTACGTATACCCCCTCCTGCTTACAGAAGAATGCGATGGTGGGGAAGGCGTGATCCGGTATATCTACGCCGACGCATCTGCAATTCAGCTCTCCGGCGATCTTTGTGAGGATGCGCCCGCTGCCGAAGCCGATTTCCAGAACAGTCGAATCCCTGGGGATATGCTTTCGGAAGGTGCTGTAAGCGTAGGGGAAATGCCAGGAGTCGTTCTTGAGCCATTCGGGGAAATACAGCCAGGTTGGTTCTTGAGGCATCTGTATATCTCAGCAGGTGATGTGAATCAGTGCTGCTGCTCTCTTCCCTTCGTCGGTCAGTTGGTTCCATTTTTGCACTGCGTCGCGAGACGGCAGAATGACCAACTCGGCTGATTGCTTTTCTGCGTATATCTTTGCTTCATCTGAAAGGCGGGCTCTAGATAATATGCCTATACCGATAATGATCGTCTTCGCGCCCGAGTCGAACAACTGCTGTATCTCATCTTTATTGATACAATGAGAGCCGACTACCCAGAAGCCACCGTCCCTGTGTTTTATTGTGTCGTCAGGGAGGAGGACGAGGTCACGGATGTGTTTTGTTCCGTCAATTACGGCTGAACCGAAACCGAACTTGTCGAACTTGAGCATAATCGTCTCGTTTCTCCATCCAGCTTTGCCCTGCGGATATCTGATCGAAGGCTTTAACTTACTGGAAAAAGTCCTTAACTGAGTCGAAATCACCCGGCAATAGAACAAGGATGCCCGGGATCCAGTCGAGCATTAATTGCGCGATCCCGGAGCCCTGGATAAAATCGGTGCCTAGTCCGTATTTTACGCATGCGGCAAGTACCGCCGCGCACAGCAGTGCTCCCGATGCCAATCCAAATATTCCCCCTAGCAACCTGTTCAACCATCCCAGTAATGCCAGGTGGACAAACTTGGTTAGAATAACAGCAAAGATAATGGATATAATCAGGGTACCGACTAAGATTATCGCGTATCCTGCCCATTTGGCATAATCTGCGTTATCTATTGACAGCCACCCCCCGACGGTCGGCGCGTACAACCCCGCCAGGATAATGCCGACAATAATGCCGATGAGAGGCATTATCATGCTGATGAAGCCGCGCCATATGCCGATTACGGTGGAGAGTACTAAAACCGCGATAAGGATGATGTCGAACCAGTTCATTTGTATCTCCCGCTATTATAAGGGCGTCGGGGTGCCTGCGCCGTCATGATGGTATGGTCGGTTGCATTATTATGAGCGACATGATATATCGAAGTACATTCTGGCAGGCGAATATAGACGGCACAGCAAATCGATCTGTGTGAAGTTAGATCGTGCGATAACTCTAACGACGGTCGGATTAGCGCCTCCTGCCGAGGTACTCATCCAGCATCTTGCCTTCTGGGAAGGTGGCGTATACTTCTTTAAGGACTTTCCCGAACAGCTTGCTGGCGTCTGTTACGCTGAGAGTCTTGCTGGGGTTGTTCTTGATGTAAGAAATAGTTATGCTCTTGGCGATATCCCTGGCGTTGGGAAGGGTATCCTCGCTGGATTCAATAACCTCTTTCAATACAATCCCAAAAACCTTCTTGACGTCTTCAGTTTTTACTTCACATTTAGCTACGATTGCCACGCTGATGTCGCTTGCAATGTCGTACAGTTCCATGTGAATCGCCTCCGTCACTATCATTTGTCGCTCCAATCTAGAAATCACATTGTATTACATTAATTATGTTTTGAAAAGGGGTTTCTGCAAAATTAGACAATTTTGGCTGTAGCCTCGAAGAAACAGGAGTGTATTGACTTATTTGATATATGTGATAGCATAAAGGGGTTAATTTAGATAGTGATAAAGAGTTATTAAATATGCGTATTAGCGGCTTATTGTTTTTGGCAGTTCTGTCAATTGTGGCAGCATTGGTTTCAGTACTCAATTATGCAGATAAAGCGGGAGTTGCCCTGGGCGCGGATGACAATGGAGCCCCGACTACCGGTTGTATAGTCATTAATGAAATTATGTATAACCCGCCGCAATCGGGGACAGACAGCGCATACGAATGGTTCGAATTGTATAACATGTGTGACGAGAATATCGAATTGGTTGGCTGGGGAATCAGGGACAATGGAGGCTACGATACAATTCCGTCGATTGGTATATCGGCGCACGGGTTTGCAGTAGTAGCTGCTTCCGAGTGCTTCTTTGAAAACCTCTCTACTTATAATGCAACGGTATTTCTTATACAGGATGGGAAAATCGGCAGTAATGGGCTGGGCAACGAAGGAGACCGTCTTATTTTGACAGACGATGGAGGAAATATTATTGATGCGCTTTCGTACGGGAGCGATACTACAATAAATGCGTCGTGGATGAAGAAGGTTACAGAAGGACATTCTATGGAGCGCCAGCCGGCAGGCGGTGCGTTTGATGACAACTCGAATCCTACTCCGGGGTTCGGTTGGTCGGATGTGACTCCGACTCCTACGCCCACGCCAACGTCCACACTTATCCCTACGCCAATCCCCACGCCAACGCCTACACTCACGCCAACGCCTACCACTACACCTACGCCTACACCCACGCCCACACCCACACCCACACCCACGCCCACAACTACACCGAGTCCGTCGCCAACTCCCGCGGGCACGGTTGCGTCAAGGGGCGATGTGTTAATCAATGAAGTCCAATACGACCCGCCACAGGCCGGTACTGATTCAAGATGGGAATGGTTTGAGTTATACAATGCATGTGACGAGACTATAGATATAGTCGGCTGGGTCATCGAGGACAACGGGGGGAATGATTCAATTCCTTCGATGAGTATATCAGCTCACGGTTTTGTAGTAGTAGCCGCTTCGGAAGGCTTCTTTGAAAACCATCCCGAATACGATAGTGCAATCGTTTTTATGGAGGATGGGAAAATTGGCAGCAATGGGTTGAGCAACAGTGGAGACTGCCTGATATTGACGGATAGTGAAGGGAACGTAATCGACGATCTCTCATATGGCGATAACGATAGCATAACATCGCCGCCGTACGCCAAGGTCACTGAGGGACATTCCATGGAGAGACAACCGGCGGGCGGCAGCTTCATCGATAACTCGGAGCCCACGCCGGGGACAGGTCTGCCGCCTCCCACACCGACCCCCGTGCCGACGCCCTCTCCTTCGCCTACGCCCTCGGTCTCGCCTACGCCTGCTGTTCCGGGGACAGTCGCCGACAGGAGCGATATCGTTATCAACGAGGTGCAGTACAATCCGCCGCAATCGGGATCTGAATCGGGGTACGAATGGTTTGAACTTTACAATACGCGAGACTTCGCGATTTCGCTGAGCGGCTGGAGGGTGAGCGATAATTACAGCAGTGACACTATCCCTCTCGCGAACATTTCGCCTCACGGTTACCTGGTCGTCGCCGCGTCGTCTGCCTTTCACGAGAACTTCCCGAATTACACCGGCGCCATCGTCTTCATCGAGGACGGCCGTATAGGTAACGGCCTGGGCAACAGCGGCGACTTGCTCATACTGAGAGATTCCGATGATAACGCGATCGATTCGCTCTCTTATGGCGAGGATGATAGTATAACGTCGACGCCGCATGCGAAGGTTGGGGAAGGCCATTCCATGGAGCGTTGTCCATCGGGCGGCAGCTTCATCGATAACTCGGAACCTACGCCGGGGTCGGGCTTGAACGACTGTGCCCCGATACCCGAGGCTTCTCCAATCGCGACGAATTCCTCGGTCGGCACCGTTGCCAATCGAAGCGCCGTTCTGATCAATGAAGTTCAGAACAATCCGATACAGCCGGGATCTGATACAGACTGGGAGTGGATCGAGCTCTACAATCCGGGTATTGAGGCTGTCGACCTGATCGGATGGAAGATAAGCGATAATCATGACGCGGACGACATTCCGGTGCTTAATCTTCCCGCGGGCGAACTGGTCGTAGTGGCCGCCTCGGGAAATTTCTCGGATAACTTCCCGGATTATGATGGGGCAATCGTATTTATCGCGGACGGCCGTATCGGCAACGGGCTTGGGAACGGGGGCGATCATCTCGTCCTGAAAGACAGCGCGGGGACAACAATCGACGAAATTTCATACGGCGATAACGACAGCATAACCTCGCCGCCCTGGCCGGATGTCGTCGAGAGTCATTCCCTGGAGAGGTCTCCCTGCGGCGGGCAGTTTATCGACAATGATGCGCCCACGCCCGGGCGCTGTCTTGCGATTATCTCCAACAGCGTAGATTGCGCGGACACGGAGCCGGTCGCGCCTGTGTCGGATGAGAGCGATTTGGATATGAAGCATAAACAGCAGTCGGCGGATGCGTCTCTGTCGGCAAGCGGCAAGGCACATACGTCATCGCCTTATGGGAGTTCGGATGAATTTCCCGGCTTTTCCCTCAGCGCCCTATTCATCACTCTGTTTCTATCCCTCGCATCAACATTGGCCTGGGTGGCATACAGGCGCAAGGCCGGATAATTGTCTCATGCCGCCGTCTAGGCTATAATTCAAACCAGTCCCATGCAAAAACCATCTACTATAGCGATAGACGGCCCGGCGGCCTGCGGGAAGACTACTGTCGGTAAGCTTCTGGCGCAGAAGCTCGGCTACAGATTCATCGACACCGGCGCCATGTATCGCGCGCTGACCTGGGAGGCTTTACGGCTCGGCGTGGATATCGATGATGAAATCGCCCTGAGCGATCTGGCGGAGCGGACGAAGATGGAGATACCGGCGGGAAAGGACGACGGCATAATCGTCAACGGCCGGTATATCGACCGCGAACTGCGCGGCCCGGAGGTCGATTTCGGAGTTTCTCCCGTAGCCAAGGTGGCCGGCGTGCGCAAGGTTCTGGTGCGCGAGCAGCGCCTCATGGCAAGGGAGGGCGGGTTGGTGATGGTGGGGCGGGATATCGGCACCAACGTCCTGCTTGACGCCGACCTCAAGATTTACCTCGATGTTTCCGTTGAGGAGCAGGCCAGACGCCGCTACAAGGAGATGGTGGAACATGGCGAAAAGGTTGAATATGAAGATATACTTGCCGGGCTCGTTCGCAGGGACGGCATCGACAGCAAGCGCTCCGTGAATCCGCTGGCGAAGGCGGCAGACGCGGTCGTTATCGATACCGATAAACTAAACGCCGATGGTGTCTTGAAAGAGATTTCAAAAATAATCGAGGGTCAATAATGCCGTGGTTTCATGATCTGGGTATCGCTTTTGTAATGAGGCCCCTTCTCTACCTGACCACCCGTTATCGGGTCGAGGGCAGGGAGAACGTTCCTATAAACGGGCCTTTGATCGTCGTGTCCAATCATCTCAGCATGACCGACCCCTCGGTGCTTTCCACGAGCATACCGCGCCTTATCATATTTATGGCTAAGGAAGAGGTGTTCAGCCATCCCATATTGGGACCTTTCGCCAAGGGCTGGCATTCATTTCCGGTGCGGCGCGGACAGATCGACAGGGAGGCGCTGCGGCAGGCCGATCAGACGTTGCGCGACGGTCTGGCGCTTGGTATATTTCCGGAAGCAAAGAGGAGCGCCGGAAAGTTGCAGCAGGGATATTTCGGGGCCGCATTGATCGCGCTGCGCAGCAAGAGCCCGATCCTGCCCGTAGGCATAAAAGGTGCGGACAAAATGAATAATATCAGCTATATATTTCATCGCCCGGAGCTGGTCATTAATATCGGGAAGCCGTTCACGCTGCCGCATTCCGGCGGCAGGCTGACCAAGGAGCAATTGGCTCCGGCTACGGATATCATCATGAGGAAGATAGCCGAACTATTGCCTGAAAGCTATCGGGGGTATTATGCGGATAGAGAAGGCGTCTGAGATAGGCTTCTGCACCGGTGTCAGGCGCGCCATCAACATGATAGAGAAGGCCGCCGGTGAGCTCGGCCCGCTGCAGACGCTGGGGCCGGTGGTGCACAATCAGCAGGTGGTCGATAAACTCGCCGAACGCGGAGTCACCGTGGCCGACAGCCTCGACCAACTTAAGCGCGGCATCCTCTGTATCAGCTCGCACGGCGTCGGCCCGCAGGTTATCGCAGAAGCCGAGGCCCGCGGCATCAGGATAATCGATACCACGTGTCCGTTTGTGCGGCGGGCTCAGGTTGCCGCTAAGAAGCTGGCCGCCTCGGGGTTTTCCGTAGTAGTTTTCGGCGATAGGAATCACCGCGAGGTTCAAGGCCTGCTGGGATACGCCGGTGAAAAGGGGCTGGCGACGAAGAAGGTTCCCGCTTTCAAGAAGCTCTCGCCCCGCGTCGGCATCCTGTCACAGACGACGCAGAGGTTCACGGCTTTCGAAGAGTTCGTGTCGTCATTTATACATACACATCTTGAGGACCTCTCCGAGTTGCGTGTGGTTAATACAATATGTGATGCAACACGGAAACATCAGGAGGCGGCGCTGGAGCTTGCACGGCGCTCGGACATGATGCTGGTGGTCGGCTCTCGCAGCAGCGCCAACACCAAGAGGCTTGTCGAACTGTGCTCGGATGTCGTTAAGACCCACCATATCGAAACGGCGCGGGAGATCGCCCCATCCTGGTTCAGCGGCAAAGTCGGCCTCGTCGGTATTACTGCGGGGGCCTCGACACCTGATGAAGTTATCGATGAGGTCATCTCTGTCCTTAATGGACTGCGATAGCATTTGTCAGCTAGTATATGTTATAATTACTCACTACTGAGCCTAGAAAAACCAAGGGAAAATTTGTCTGATGGACGTTCATCCTTGTGTATCAATCAACCGTTTTAACAGTAACATAAAAAGCATCAAATCGAATTCCCCTATTGAAAAATCAGCTACACTGAAATATATACTCAAACCCAAGCATACCGGCGTTTGTCGCAGCCGCATTCATTAACTGGAGGTAGCAATGTCAAAGTACGTCTATTCATTCGGTGGCGGAAAGGCGGACGGGAACGAAGCGATGAAGAATCTGCTCGGCGGCAAGGGGGCCAACCTGGCCGAGATGGCGGGACATCCTTCACTACGCCTGCCGGTGCCGCCCGGGTTCACTATAACAACGGAAGTCTGCACTTATTACTACGATCATAAAAAGAGCTATCCCAAAGAGCTAAAGGCCGAGGTCGGCAAGGCCTTAGCCCAGGTCGAAAAATTGAGCGGCAAGAAGTTCGGGGACGCTAAAAATCCGTTGCTCGTTTCCGTGCGTTCCGGGGCGCGAAGGTCCATGCCCGGCATGATGGATACGGTGCTAAACGTCGGGCTTAACGATACGACGATCAAAGGCCTTATCGCTCAGACAAAGGACGCGCGCTTCGCCTATGATGCCTACCGCCGCTTGGTGATGATGTACGCCGATGTTGTCATGGAGAAGGCAGAGGGCATCGAGCCCAGGGGCGGCAAGGGCATACGCAAGGTGCTCGACGAGCGTCTGGAGGAAGTGAAGAAGCGTAAAGGTTATAAGAGCGATACGGAATTGACCGCAGACGAACTCAAAGCTCTGGTGGTCGAATTTAAAAAGACGGTTAAAACCATCCTCGGCAGGCCTTTCCCCGAAGATCCGCAGGCCCAGCTCTGGGGTGGCATCGGTGCTGTTTTCATGAGCTGGAACGGCAAGCGCGCTGTCGAATATCGCCGCATTGAGAAGATACCTGACGAGTGGGGAACCGCGGTCAACGTGCAATCGATGGTTTTCGGTAATATGGGCCAGGATTCGGCGACAGGCGTCGCTTTCACGCGCAACCCGGGAAACGGCGAAAACCATTTCTACGGCGAATACCTCATCAACGCGCAGGGCGAGGATGTTGTTGCGGGTATACGCACGCCCGGGCCGGTCAACGAGTACTCAAAGAACGCGCAGAGTAAAAATCTGCCCACACTGCAAAAGGTGATGCCTAAGATTTACAAGCAACTGGACGAATACCAGCAGCGGCTGGAGAAGCACTATAAGGACATGCAGGACATCGAATTTACTATCGAGAACGGGAAGCTTTATATGCTACAGTGCCGCGTTGGTAAGCGCAACGGCGTGGCGGCTGTGCGCATGGCCGCTGATATGTATAAAGAGGGCCTCATCGATGCCGATACCGCTATCATGCGAGTGGCGCCCAATCAACTCGTTGAGCTGCTCCTGCCCATGATCGATCCTAAGGCCGAGGCCGGCGTTCCCGCTATAGCGAGCGGCCTCCCGGCGGGGCCGGGCGGGGCCAAGGGAAAAGTCGTATTCACCTCCGCTGACGCCGTGGCTAACTCGGAGAGGGGGGAGAAGGTCGTACTGGTGCGTGAAGAGACCTCGCCGGAGGATGTCGACGGTATGCACAAGGCGCAGGCCATACTTACCAGCAAGGGGGGCATGACATCTCATGCCGCGCTCGTTGCGCGCGGGTGGGGCAAGTGCTGTATCGTCGGCTGTTCCGACATCGAGATCGCCGACAATAATAAGTCGTTCAAGACCAAGAGCGGCAGGACGGTGCGCGAGGGGGACTGGATCACGCTCAACGGGACCAAGGGCGCGGTTTATGAAGGCAGCCTGACCCTCATCGATGCCGACCTTGAACGCAATAAGACCTATAAGGATTTCATGAAGCTCGTCGACGAGGCCCGCGTGCTCAAGGTTCGCACCAATGCCGATACGCCAAAGGACACTAAGAAGGCGCGCGAGTTCGGCGCCGAGGGCATCGGGCTTTTCCGCACCGAGCACATGTTCTATGGTGAGGGCAGCGACAAGCCGCTGTTCCTGCTGCGCAAGATGATAATGAGCAAAACTGTCGAAGAGCGAAAGGCAGCGCTGAAGCAACTCGCCGCATTCGTCAAGAAGGATGTAAAGGCCACACTGGAGGTGATGGACGGGCTTCCGGTCACGATACGTCTGCTGGACCCGCCGCTTCATGAGTTCGTGCCGCACAGCCAGGATAAACTGAAGGCATTGGCAGCCGAGTTGAAGATCGACATGGCCGAGGTGCACAAGCGCGCCGAGGACCTGCGCGAGAACAATCCCATGCTGGGTCACCGCGGCGTGCGCTTGGGGATCACGTATCCGGAGATAACCGAGATGCAGATACGCGCCATATTTGAGGCTGCGGCCGAGCTCATCGCCGCCGGCAAGAAGGCCAATCCCGAGATAATGATTCCGGTGACCTGCGCCGATACCGAGATAATCGATCACAAGGCGATTGCCGATCGCGTGCATGCAGAAGTATGCAAGAAAATGAAGATGAAGAAAATTCCCTACATGTTCGGCACCATGATCGAAATACCGCGCGCGGCGCTTACGGCCAACCAGATCGCCGAGGTGGCCGAGTTCTTCTCCTTCGGCACCAACGATTTAACGCAGATGACGTTCGGCTTCAGCCGCGACGACATCGGCTCGTTCCTGCCGGATTACTTGAGAAAGAAGATACTGAAGGACGATCCGTTCCAGACCGTGGACCAGACAGGCGTCGGCGAGCTGATAAAGGTCGCTATCGAGCGCGGGCGTTCGGTGCGGCCCAAGCTCAAGGTGGGTATCTGCGGCGAGCACGGCGGCGATGCGGAATCGATCAAGTTCTGCCATCGCGTCGGCATGGACTACGTGTCCTGCTCACCGTTCCGGGTTCCGATAGCGCGTCTTGCCGCGGCTCAGGCTGCGGTTGAGGATAAGCCGGTCGTAAAAAAGAAGGCGTCACCAACCGGTGCGGGCCGTGGCAGGAAGAAGGCGACCAAGCGATATAGTCGCGGTCAGTCAAAATAGGGCGTTTATCTCAGGTTTTAAAAACGACTTTATATATGCTATAATAATTACTCGGCAGTCTATAGAACGGGAATATTGTCTCTTGTTGACTCTAGATAAACCTTCAGATGTATTACCACGTACCGGATTAGGTGTTACTTTGTTCGTTGACTGTGCGTAAATTAGATAGAATTCAACTAGAAGGGAAGACATGAATCAGGTAGACAAGATAATCGCCGATTATAAAAAAGACAAGGACGCGCTCATTCAGATACTTATCCAGATACAGAAAGAGAACCGGTGGCTTTCTGAGGACGTTCTCAAGAAGGTCAGCAAGAAGCTCGATGTACCCATCAACCAGATATACCACATAGCCACCTTCTATAAGGCCTTCAGCCTGGTGCCTAACGGCCGTCACTCCCTTTCCGTGTGTCTGGGGACGGCCTGTCACGTGCGCGGCGCGCCTCGTTTGCTGGACAAGGTAAGCGAAGTGCTGGGCATTAATCCCGGGGAGACCAGCGAAGACATGAAGTTCTCATTGCATACCGTTAACTGCCTGGGATGCTGTGCCCTTGGCCCGGTGATTCAGATTGATGATGAGTACTACAGTGATCCCTCATCGACGGAACTCAAGAAAATCATCGCAGAGTGCGACTAAAGGGGAATTATGCCACAACTGAAATCTAACGCCGATTTAACCAAACTCAAAAAACAGATACTCTCAAAGAAGGCTACCAAGCGATATGTCTCAATCAATGCAGCCGGAACCTGCGGCATGGCCTACGGCAGCGACAAGGTATATAAGGCCTTCACGAATGAGATAAAGAAACAGGGACTTTCCAAAGAGGTGGAGGTCAAGGTTACAGGATGCCTCGGCTTCTGCGAGAACAGTCCGATAGTTATGATCCTTCCCGACGACATCAACTACTTCAAGGTTAAGCCGGAGGATGTAGCGGAGATAGTCTCCAAGACGCTGGTGGAGAAAAAGATCGTAGACCGCCTGCTCTATAAGGGTGACGGTAAAAAGATCGTGAAAATCGACGACGTGCCTTTCTACAGCGGGCAGAGCCGCATCGTCTCAGGCAACAATCGCTATATAGATCCTGAGAACATCAATGACTACATCGCCTTGGGGGGATACTCCGCCCTGGCGCAGGTGCTGGGGAAGATGAATCCAAAAGAGGTTCTCGATGTGGTTAAGCAGTCTAACCTGCGCGGCCGCGGTGGAGGTGGCTTTCCGACAGGTGTGAAGTGGGAAACGTCCGTCAATGCCCAGTCGGATATTAAATACGTCATCGTCAATGCCGATGAGGGAGACCCGGGCGCTTATATGAATCGTGCCCTGCTCGAGGGCAATCCGCACAGCGTGCTGGAGGGATTGATTATCGGCGCATACGCCGTTGGAGCCAGAGAGGGTTACATATATGTGAGGCAGGAGTACCCGCTGGCCATCAAGCATCTTTACGTGGCGTTGGAGCAGGCGCGCGAGTACGGGCTGCTCGGCGAAAATATCCTCGGCTCGGGCTTCGATTTCGATATCATCGTTCACCAGGGCGCGGGCGCCTTCGTATCGGGAGAATCAAGCGCGCTCATGACAGCCATCGAGGGGCGCGTCGGCGAGCCGCGGCCCAAGTATATACGCACAGCGGTGAGCGGCGTCAGGGAGAAGCCCAGCATCCTTAACAATGTCGAAACGTGGGCTAACGTCCCGCTTATTATCAATAACGGCGTCGGCTGGTTCACCAAAATCGGCGTCAAGGAGAATTACGGCACCAAGATATTCTCGCTCGTGGGCAAGGTCAACAACACCGGACTGGTCGAGGTTCCTCTGGGCACCACGCTGCGCCAGATCATATTCGACTGCGGCGGAGGCATACGCAAGGGCAAGAAGTTCAAGGCGGTGCAGACAGGCGGACCCTCGGGCGGGTGCATACCGGCGAGCATGCTCGACATGCCGGTGGACTTCGACCAGCTGGCCAAGGCCGGCTCCATGATGGGCTCCGGCGGCATGATCGTCATGGACGAGGATTCCTGCATGGTCGATGTGGCGCGCTACTTCCTGGACTTCCTGGCCTTCGAGTCCTGCGGCAAATGCGTGCCGTGCCGAGAGGGCATACGACAGATGTTAAAGATTTTGAATCGAATATGCGACGGCAAGGGCAAGGAAGGCGACATCGAGCTTCTGGAGAGCCTGGCCGATGTGCTCAAGGACGCTTCGCTCTGCGCCCTGGGTCAGACGGCGGCCAACCCGGTGATGAGCACCATCAAATACTTCAGGGATGAGTACGAGGCTCATATCAAAGAGAAACGTTGCCCCGCCGGCGTCTGCAAATCGCTGGTTTCATACTACATCGTACCGGAGAAATGCCAGGCGTGCGGCATCTGTTTGCGCGAGTGCCCCGTGGGCGCTATATCCGGAGAGAAGAACATCGTCCACGTTATCGATCAGAGCAAGTGCACCAAGTGCGGTTCCTGCATAGAGGTCTGCCCGGCCAAGTTCGATGCCGTGGTTAAGATCTCCGGTAAGCCTGTTCCCAAGGCTCCGGAAAAGATGGAAGTGATACGCAAGAAAGAGGCTAAGAGCTGATGAAGACGGTTACGTTAAACATAGATGGTAAATCTGTGACCTGTGAAGAAGGTAAGACTTTACTGGATGCAGCCAACAGCATCGGCATCATGATACCGACGCTATGCCATAACGAGAAGCTGGCGCCATACGGCGGCTGCAGGATATGCACTGTAGAGATCACCAAGAATAAGAAGAAGCGCCTCGTGACCGCCTGTGTCTATCCCGTCGAGGAGGGGCTCGAGGTAAAGACTGACACGCCCCAGGTAAGAAAGATAAGGGCCACCGTTCTGGACCTGCTTCTGGCTTCCTCTCCCAATGCTAAAAATATAGTCGAGATGGCTAAGGAATACGGTATCCTGGAGAAGCACTTCGAAGCCGAGAGGACCAACTGCATCCTCTGCGGCCTGTGCGTGCGTTACTGTCATGAGGTCAAGAAGGCCAACGCCATCGGTTTCGTCGGCCGCGGCATCGAGCGCCGAGTGGTCTTTTTCCCTGAGATCGCAAAAACGGTTTGCGCCAGTTGCCGCGAGTGCTTCAGCCTCTGCCCTACGGCTAAATTACCGTCGGAGACCGACGGGGTTTCATTCGATAATCTGACACTCGGGGACTTCCTTAAGGTTAAGTAGCCCCACCGCTTACAGGAGGAAAAGCAAGGTAATTATGGATTTGCATTCCTCCATTCATTTGACCAATTCAGACATTCGTCTCAGGCTTGAGGAAAGCGAGGGACGATTGTCTCCTTATGCCGCGCGGAGTCGAATGACCAGGGGCAGGGCGCGCAGCGAAGAGCCATGTCCCATGCGAACCGAGTTCCAGCGCGACCGCGACCGCATCATCCATACCAAATCGTTCCGGCGGCTGATGCACAAGACGCAGGTGTTCATCGCTCCGGCCGGGGATCATTACAGGACACGGCTGACGCATACGTTAGAGGTCTCGCAGATCGCCAGGTCCATCGCCCGCGCCCTCAGTTTAAACGAGGATTTGACCGAGGCCATATCGCTCGGGCACGACCTCGGACATACGCCTTTTGGCCACATGGGGGAGGACGTGCTCGACGAGCTGTATCCCGGCGGTTTCCGCCACAATGAGCAGAGCCTTAGGGTGGTGGAGGTTCTGGAGAACGACGGGCGGGGGTTGAACTTGACATGGGAGGTCAGGGACGGTATCCTTAATCACTCCAAGAACTGGACGGACATCCTTGATAGCGGCGTCGGGCTGGCGTCTACCCTGGAAGGACAGATATGCAAAATAGCCGATGCCGTGGCCTATATCAACCATGACATAGATGATGCGATACGTGCCGGTATAATAGACGACAGCGATCTTCCCTCCGATGTCGTTCGTCTGCTGGGCGGCGCGAACAGGGAGAGGATAAACTCGCTTATCGTCGATATCGTCGGCCACGGGCAGGAGACCGCGGCGGAAAGCGGAGGACCTCCCGATATCGGGATGAGCCCCGCGGTCCGCGAAGCGGCTAATAAGCTTAGGCAATTCTTGTTAAAGAGGGTCTATTGCGAGGCCAGGGAGGATGCGGAGCAGGCGCGGGATATAATATGCACCCTGTACCGGTATTTTACCGCGAATGCCGAAAAGCTGCCCGATGAATATCGATTGGTTTACGGCGACGTGGAGCGCAGCGTTGTGGACTACATATCCGGCATGACCGACAGGTATGCACAGGAAATCTATAATGAGGAATGTTCTACCCGATAGGTTGAAATAATGGCAAACATCGACGACATCAAAGACAGGATAGACATCGTAGATCTAGTATCGAGCTACGTCACGTTGCAGAAGTCGGGGCGCAACTTCAAAGCCCTGTGCCCGTTCCACAGCGAGAAGACGCCCTCGTTCTTTGTGTTTCCCGAGAAAGGCACCTGGCACTGCTTTGGCAGCTGCGGCGTCGGCGGCGATATCTTCTCGTTCGTTATGAAGAAGGAAGGTCTGGATTTTGGCGCTGCGTTGAAGCTGCTGGCGGACCGGGCCGGCATTAAGCTTGAGCCGAAAGTGAAAGATCAGGCAAAGGAACAGGGGCTGGACAGGCTTTACGAGATCAACGAAGCGGCTGCTGATTATTATCACGATATCTTGATGAACGGCAAGGCCGGGGAGCCGGTGCGGCACTACCTCAACAAGCGCGGCATTGCCCAGGGGGCTATAGAAGAATTCCGCTTGGGATTAAGCACCGAAAGCTGGGATGCGCTGAGCAGACACCTTGCGACTCAGGGCTGGAAGGTTGGCGAGATGCTGAGGGCCGGCCTGGTGGTCGCGAAGGACGACGGCGGACACAGGGACCTGTTTCACAACAGGCTTATGTTTCCGATAAGGAGCCAGGCGGGCCGCGTGGCGGGATTCGGCGCCCGCGTACTGGACGGCGGCCAGCCGAAATATTTAAACTCACCGCAGACCGCGGTGTTCGATAAAAGCGGTCTGCTGTACGGGTTGGATATGGCCAGGCAGGCTATCAAAGAGGATGACCTGGCGGTCATAGTGGAAGGTTACATGGATGTCATAGCCGCCCATCAATACGGCTCCAGGAATGTTATCGCGCCCATGGGTACCTCTTTGACATCCAGGCAGATCGATCTAATAAAGAAACTTACAAAGAACATCGCGCTCGCTCTTGATTCGGATGCCGCCGGCGAGCAGGCTACGTTGAGGGGATTGGAAGTGGCCAGGCAGGCTCTCAGCAAGGCAGTAGACCATCGGGAGCGCGGCTGGCTGGACGGCGAGATGAAGGTTGAAGGCAGGCTGAAGGTGATACTGATGCCTCCAGGGAAAGATCCCGACGAGGTCATACGCGATCAGCCCGGGGAGTGGCAGCGGCTTGTCGCCAACGCGATGCCGGTCATGGATTATTTCTTTGAGGCGGCGCTGTCCAAGTTCGATCCCGGTACCGACAGCGGGCGTTCGGCTATAATAGACAGGCTGCTGCCGCGCGTCATGGAGATATCTGATATCGCGGACAAGGAGATATACTTCAGGAAGCTCGGCAAGCTGTCCGGCGTAGCCGAGAAAACATTGTTGGCCAAGGCGGCGCAGATACAGCCGACGAAGCGGGAGAAAGGCATCAGGCAGCCTGCCGTTCCGAGCCTGGCTGTATCCAGGTATCCGCTGGAAGAGTATTGCCTGTCGCTGCTTTTGCAGAGACCTGATCTCTGGGACGGGGCACTGGCGCTTTCACCGGAGCATTTCGAGGGCACGGAGAATCAAGAGATATTCACGGCGTGGATGAATAGTCCCGATATCGAAAAGATACGAGCATGTCTTGACGCCAGTCTGCATGAGTATCTTGACAGGCTCCTATTAAGGTGCTTGCCGCCGGCTACGGAAAAAGAGGTTAAGGTTGCCTTGTCCGACTGCGTCAGGCGGCTCTGGGAGCAGCGTTTGCGCAGACTGAAGGCTCTTGAGTCGATACTGATGTCCGAAGCCGAGTCCGAGGGCGATAAGAATATCATTAAAGAGCAGGTGGAGGCACTGCTTCAGAGGTCTCTGGAGCCCACCACTCAGCTCAAGGATGTTTTTGAAAAGGCGAAGAGAGGAGGGTTGGGCATTCGAAAATGAAAATGCGAGGAGACGGGGGTTTAGATAAATTGCTCAATTCCAAACTGCACAACGAACATAACGATGACGCTCGTGATATAGGGACGGAACACGATCTGGGCGCGCTGGCCGAGCTCTACGCCGCTCTGGCACGCGGCGATATAAGCGAGCGTGGCGATAAAGCCGCTCACTCCTGGGTTGATGACGCCGCGGAGGTCGTCGAAGATGAAGTTATAGAACCCGAGATAGAGCCTGAGGTGGATCTCGAGAAGGCGCTTGATATCGAAGAGCAGGACATAATTGACGACCCTGTTCGCCTGTATTTGAGAGAGATCGGCAATGTGTCGCTGCTCAATGCCAGCGAGGAGAAGGTCCTGGCCAGCAAGATGGAGCGGGCACGGCATATTAAACGGATACGGGATGAATGGTACGCCAGAAACGGCGTCGCCGCCACGCAAAGTGAGATCATTATAGTAATCTTGCAGCAGCTCTGCGACGCGGCGCCCCTAATACAACTCCTTGAGAGTGAATTAGAGTTGAGTCCTGCCGGCTCTCTAGTGGAGAGGATATCGGATCCGGATTTCAGGAAGGCTGTGGATGCCGCGATAAATCAGCAGCTTATAGAAAGCACTGCGGAACAGAGCGAAGTCAATGTCAGCGATACCGGTATAGCCATGGTAAACCTTTCACTCAACAGCAGCCTGATACCTCCCGCAGTGATGGATATACTGGAGGATAATGTCATAGGAGAGGTGGCCTATCTGTTGGCTCAACCTCGCTTTAAGAAGCTGCTTCAGGCTAAAGAGAAGGAGATATCCGCCTACTTTTATGAGGTGGCGTATGAAGCGGCCAGAGCGGAGAAGCACCTCACGGAAGCAAATCTGCGTCTCGTGGTGAGCGTGGCTAAGAAGTACATCGGCAGGGGCATGACCCTGCTCGACCTGATACAGGAAGGCAACATCGGCCTGATTCGAGCGGTGGAGAAGTTCGATTACCGCAAAGGCTATAAGTTCAGCACATACGCTACGTGGTGGATTAGACAGGCCATCACCAGGTCCATCGCCGACCAGGCTCGCACGATACGCATCCCGGTTCATATGGTGGAGACCATAAACAAGCTGCTGCGCGTGAGCCGCCGTCTGGTTCAGGAGCATGGCAGGGAGCCCACCAGCGAGGAGATAGGCAAGGGTATGGAGGTGACTCCGGAGAAGGTGCGCGAGATCATCAAGGTTTCGCAGGAGCCGGTGTCTCTTGAGACACCGATCGGCGAGGAGGAAGACAGCCACCTCGGCGATTTCATCGAAGACCGCAGCGCGCTGGCGCCTCCCGACGCGGCGTCGCATCAGCTTTTGAAGGAGCAGATAGACGAGGTCCTTTGCACACTCAATCCTCGCGAGCGCCGCGTGCTTCAGCTAAGGTTCGGTCTGGAGGACGGGCGCAGCCGCACGTTGGAAGAGGTGGGACGCGAGTTCGGTGTCACCAGGGAGAGGATACGTCAGATCGAAGCCAAGGCGCTGAGAAAGCTGCGGCATCCCAGCCGTTCAAAAAAGCTCAAGGATTATCTTGAATAAGCTCAGTAAAAAGGCTGTCAGGAACATATCCATTACCACATGCGGCGTGTTCGCAGTGTTATGCCTTGTCTCGGGCATATTCTTCTATCTGGTTACCGGGCCCGTTTCATCGGATGAGTGGGGTGTCGAACGTGTAGATCCATCTATTGAATTGGCGGACGGTCTTGACGAGAAGATAGACGAATTAAAAGAGAGAATTGAATCCGCTTCGAGCGGCGAAGATCTCGTTCTCACGATTACGCAGGAAGAAGCCACCTCCAAGCTGGACGAGATGGCCCGCAACGGCGATATCGCCATAGACACGGAGAATCCCCAGGTCTATTTCGGCGCGGGCACGATATGCGCTTCGGCCAGGGTGCAACTCGGTGTTGGCATGGAGACGGCGGTGCAGGTTGAGATAGGGGCCAAGGACGGCAAAGCCGATTTTACAATAAGGCGGCTCGAGTTCGGCAGGCTGGCGATTCCCAAAACACTGATTAATAACGTCATGACCGCTGTCGAGCATGAACTGGTGGGGCGTTGGGATGAACTGCCGGTTACGGTGGAGGCAATCGATGTAACGCCGGGATTGATGACGGTCACGATGGTGAAGAAGTAGAATATTTCTGGTAAGTGCCGGTCAACCCCCTGCTATCCCCCTTGGGAAGGGGGAAACAATAACCGAACCCCCTGTTAGTCCCCCATACGTTGGGGGACATTTATTAATATAGGGGACACCCCTATAACCCCGTCCCCGATTCATCGGGGTACCTCTTTTTTAGCGGAACATCTTTCCCAGGTTTCCCAATCCGCCCATACCGCCGCCCTTCTTCATCCGCGATACCTGCTTCATGAGCTTCTGCGTCTGGCGGAACTGGTTCAGTAACTGGTTCACATCCTGGGTCGTGGTGCCGCTGCCGCCGGCGATGCGGCGCTTGCGCTTGCCGTCTATGATATCGGGGTTGCGCCGTTCCTGCGGCGTCATTGAAAGCACCATTGCCTCAATCTTCTTCAGCTTCTTATCGTCCACGGCCTCGGGGTTTTTACTGGCGACCGATGATAACCCGGGTATCATCTCTACAAGCTGGCTGAACGAGCCCATTTTCTTGAGTTCGCGCAGTTGAACAAGGAAATCCTCCAGGTCGAAGCCGGCATGCTTGACCTTCTCCTGAAGTTTCAGCGCCTGTTCCGCATCGAAGCTCTTCTCGGCCTTCTCGATGAGCGTGAGCATATCGCCCATTCCGAGTATTCGAGAGGCAAGGCGGTCGGGATAGAACGGCTCCAGCGCATCCATCTTCTCACCGATGCCGATGAACTTGACGGGCACGCCGGTCACGGATTTGATCGACAGCGCGGCGCCGCCGCGGGCGTCGCCGTCCATCTTGGTCAATATCAGGCCGGTGAGGCCCAATTTGGCATGGAACTCGGAGGCGGCGTTCACCGCATCCTGTCCGGTCATGGCGTCAACCACCAACAGCACCTCAACGGGCTGGAGCACCTTCTTGACCTCGGCCACCTCGTTCATGAGCTCCTCGTTGATGTGCAGCCGGCCGGCGGTGTCGGCTATGACCCAGGTCGATGCCAGTTCGTTGGCGCGTTTCAGGGAGTTGGCGCAGACCGCGGGCGCTTTCGATGTCGGATTTTCGCTATAGACGGGGATATCGAGCTGTTTGCCTAGGGCGATAAGCTGGTCGATGGCGGCGGGACGCTGCATGTCGGCGGCCACCAGCAGCGGGCGCTGGCCCTGCTTCTTCAGGTGCAGCGCCAGCTTGGCCGCCGTCGTCGTCTTGCCCGAGCCCTGCAGCCCGGCGAGCATGATAACCGTCGGGGGGTGGTTAGCCGTTGTCAGGCGGGCGGGCGCGCCTCCGAGCACGGCGGTCAGCTCCTCGTTGGTTATCTTTATCACCTGCTGCGCCGGCGTGAGGCTCTCCAGCACGTCGCTCTGCAGCGCTCTCTCGCGCAGCCTGGCCACAAAGTCCTTGACCACTTTGAAATTGACATCGGCTTCTAGCAGCGCCAGCCGCACCTCGCGCAGCGCCTCATCGATGTCCTTCTCGGTGAGACGGCCCTTGCTTCCCAGCTTCTTGAATACCGCATTCAGTTTTTCGGATAGGTTGTCAAACATCGGTCAATCTCAAACTAGGACAATTGTAATCGGCGGCGGTTCAGGAATCAAGGTGATGGGTTCGTACGTCGATATCTTGACACCGTTAACCGCAATGTCTATAGTATGTCCCACATATATAGAATCATGTCGGTGCCGCAGCCAACTTTTCTTCAGGAGCGCAAGTTATGGCGGTGCAGATAGTTACCGACAGCACTTCGGATATCAGCCCGGAGCTGGCCCGAGAACTGAATATCAGGGTGGTGCCGATATATGTCCGCTTTGACAGGGAGATATATCGCGACGGGGTCGACATCTCCGCGAAAGACTTCTACAGCAGGCTGATCACCTCGCCCGTTCACCCTGCCACGTCACAGCCCAATCCGGAGGATTTCATCCGCGTGTACAAAGATTGTGCCGGCAGCCATGACGGCATCGTTTCCATTCACATATCATCTAAGATCAGCGGGACGTTCAACTCCGCTTCAATTGCCAAGAAGAACCTGAACAGTTCCGTTCCCATAGAGGTGATTGATTCCGGTTTCAATTCCGCCGGGCTGTGTCTTGTGGTCACGGCCGCGGCGCGGCTGGCGCGATCCGGGGCCTCCATGGCTGCGGTTGTGGAGGAGGCCTACAGGTCGAAGCGGCAGGTTCGCATGTTCGGCATGTTCGATACAATGAAATACCTGGCCCGCGGCGGCAGGTTGAACAGGACGATCGCCGAAGCTTCGCGGCTGTTGAACGTGAAGCCTCTGCTGACGTTCAGGCAGGGGGAGATAGTGCGTGCGGGCCTCGTGCGCACTACCGCTAAGGGCATTGACCGGATATTTGACTACGTGAAGCAAAATCTGCCGGCAAGCGAGCTGATTATCGTTCACAGCTGCGTGCCAGACCAGGCGCGTCTGCTTAAAAGCCGCCTGGCGACGCTGCTTCCGGAGGAGAGTATCAGTATAGCCGCGCTGGGGGCCGCGCTGGGGGTTCACGGGGGGCCGGGGGTTCTGGTGCAGGCGCTGAGACGCGTCGAGCCTGGAAACTCGTAGGGTAACCGCACGTAAGGAGGGGGAAATATGGCTTCGCAACAGATAATTTTACTGGTCATAAATATCATCGGCGGCATTGCCGTAATCGGCAGCTACATACTGGGGCTGCACAACGCCGGGCCGAACGCGGCCAACGCCCTGTGGGGAGGGGTTCCCGCAGCCATCAGGCCGGTCTACGGCGTGTATATGATACTGGCCGCAATTGGCTATCTCGCCTTCCTCTATTTTATCCTGGCCCGGCTGACGCCCGCCGAGGTGAGCATCTCGGGCAGGTTCGGATATAGCACGTTCTACGTGATCTTTCTATTGATTCTGATACCGTCGGCTTTCTGGATGCCGCTGACCAATGTCTACGTGGGCAATCCGGGAACTGCTCTGTGGGTCGGAATCCGAGTTGTGCTGGCCATTGTAGGGCTCGCCTCGATCGCACTGGTCTGGGCGCTTCTAGCCCTTAAGACCCAAACGTCAGGGGTTGCATACTGGCTGGCCGTCGCCGGCAGCATATATTTCGCCTTTCACTGCGCCGTCCTGGATGCGATCGTCTGGGCGGCATTATTCAAATAGGCGCTTCCGCCGCCGCCGATTATGTTAGAATAGTGGCACTATGGCCAAGCTCACCTTTTACGGCGGCGTCGGCGAGATCGGCGGCAACAAGATACTGGCAGAGGCGGACGGCGCGCGCGTCTGGCTCGATTTCGGAATGAGCTTCGGGCAGTCGAACCTGTACTTCGACGATTTCCTCCAGCCCAAGCGCTACAATGGCGTTGTCGATTTCATTGAGATGGGCCTTCTTCCCGAGCTGCCCGACATGAACGGCTTCTACCGCCAGGATTACCTGTCGCATGCGGGCATGGCGGTCGAACCGGCCCACGCGTATGATGCCGTGTTCCTCAGCCACGCCCACGCCGACCACGCCAATTACATACATTTCCTGCGCGGCGATATCCCTATTTACGCGATGGACGTGACTAAGCTGATGCTGGCCGCGATGGAGGAGACCTCGGGGGGTGGCTCGTTTTGCGATTTCCTCAATCTCAAGGAGTCCTTCAAGCTGAGGCCGAGCGCAAGGGGGGAGGGATTGACCAAAGTCAAGGGGGAGGAAGCGAAGGTCGCGCGGGAGTTCCGCGGGCTGAGCGGCGGCGAGCGTATCGCCGTCGGTGATATTGAGATCGAAGCTGTGCCTGTGAACCACTCGCTGCCCGGGGCCTGCGGTTATCTCATCCATACGTCTCAGGGCGTAATCGCTTATACCGGCGACCTGCGTTTTCACGGATACGCGGGCGAGCTGACACGTGAGTTCGTGAGGCGCGCGGCGGAAGCTAAGCCTATCGCTCTCATCTGCGAGGGGACGCGCATCGACCAGAAGGAGGGGCCAACCGAGGACGATGTTCAGGAGAAGGTCGCCGGAGTGGTGCAAAAGACCAAAAACCTCGTCATAGCCAACTATCCATGGAAGGATATCGAGAGGCTCAGGAGCTTCCATGAGGTCGCCAGGACGACCGGCCGCAAGCTGGCGTTGAATCTTAAACAGGCCTATCTGCTGCGGCGGCTGGAAGGCAGCGATGCGGGAGCGCCTTCGCTCGATGACAAAAACATCGCAATATATGTGGACAGGAAGGGTTGGGGCCTTATAACTAAGACGGATCAGGCGGCTTATCCGGACAACGTCGTGAAGCAGGACTACGCTACATGGGAGAGAGAGTTCCTTGAACGTCCCAACTGCGTGACATGCGACGATATCCATCGCAACCAGGGCCAGTACATCGTCCGCATCGATTTCTTCGACCTCACCGACCTGGTAAACATCAGGCCGGACGCGGGTTCCAGCTACATCTGGTCCAAGACAGAGCCTTTCGACGAAGAGGCCGAGATCGAGCAGTACAGGGTCGAGAACTGGCTTGAGCACTTCGGGCTCATGCCGTACGAGAAGGCGCACGTCTCCGGCCACGCCTCGGGAGTCGAGATAAATCGTTCCATAGAATCGATAAACCCGAAGGCGCTGTTCCCCGTGCATACGGAGCATCCCGAGCTTTTCGCCGTGCCTAAAGGAGTCGAAATAATCATTCCCGAAAAAGGCAGGGAATATCAGATATGATTCCCGTCAAGCTGTCTCTGCACAATTTCATGTGCTACCGCGAGGCGTCGCTGCCCTTCGACGGTATACACGTCGCCTGCCTCTGCGGCGATAACGGCAACGGCAAGTCCGCGCTGCTCGACGCGATAACGTGGGCGCTCTGGGGCAAATCGCGGGCCAAGACCGACGATGAGTTGATACACCTGGGTATGACGGATATGGAGGCGGAGTTCGAGTTCGCCGTCGGCAAAGAACGCTATCGTGTGATACGCAAGAGGTCGAAGGGGAAGCCGCGCCGTCCCGGCCAGTCGGTCCTCGATTTCCAGGTCGCCGCGGATGACGGCTTCCGCTCGATATCGGGCGACTCGATACGCGAGACCGAGCGCAAGATCATCGACACGCTGCGCATGGACTACGATACCTTCATCAACAGCGCCTATCTGGTGCAGGGCCGCGCCGACGAGTTTAGCAAGAAAGAGCCGTTCAAGCGCAAGCAGGTGCTGGCCGATATCCTTGGGCTCTCGCGCTACGATGAGCTGGAGGCCAAAGCCAGGGAGCAGGCCAGGCTGAAGGAGCGCGAGGCCAGGGACCTGGATATAGCTATAGCGCAGATGAACGGGGAGATCGCCGAAAAAGAAACGCATGAAGCCGAGCTTCACAGCGTCGGCGAGACGGTCGCATTGATGGAGAAGGAATGGAAGAAGTTTCAGGATGACATTCGGGTATTACAGGAGCGCAAGCAAAGCCTGGATCTGAAACAGAAACAGCAGACGGATATCGAGAGGCGCATCAAGCAGGCTGAGGATGCTATACGTTCGGTCGAAGGCCGCATCCGCGACCATAGCAAGCGCGTGGAGAGATACGAGTCTACGATCGCGGCTTACGCCGATGCGTCGGCAAATATAAAAACCCGTCTCGATGAGCTTGCAGGACAGGACGCATTGCTCGATAAAAAACGCGGCGAGCATCAGGAGTCGTCCAATCGAATTCACTATCTAGCGACCGAGAATGACAAACTAAAGAAAGAGATGGAGGAACTGCGCGATAAGGTCGACATGCTGTCGTCCGGAGAAGCCGATTGTCCTCTGTGTGGTACGGAACTCGGGGTCCAGGGTCGCACCAGGATAATGAAGAATTACGAGAAGCAGGGGTTGGAGAAGAAGGAACTTTTCCGCGCCAACGAAGAAGAAATACACAAGCTCGAAGCTGCGGCGAAATCGTTAAAGGTCGATATCGGTGGGCTGGAGCGGACGGTGCGCGATGGGCGCGAGCAGTGGGCCCGGCGCGCCGAGGCGCTCGATAAGGATTACAGGGAGGCCGGGAAGGCGCTGCCGGAGGAGCGCGACGCGCTGAAGAAAGCCGGGGACGAGCTTAAACGGTGGTCGGAGGCGCTCGATGCCGAGACTAAAAACCGTGACACCCAGAGGGCTGAATTAGTAGATTTACCAAAGGCGCAGGCTGAACTCGCTACGAAACAGAAGGAATCGAACGATGTCGCACGCAGCCTGGAGCAGGGGCGGCAGCGGATGGGATCGGTGCAAGAGAAGCTCGACCGCTGCGCTAATCTAGAACGCGCCCGCGCCGAGAAGTCGACGCTGAGAGAGGCGGTCACAAAAGAGCAAAGGATATACGAGGAACTGTCGCTGGCCTTTGGCAAGAAGGGCATACAGGCCATGCTCATCGAGAACGCGCTGCCCGAGCTGGAGGAGGAGGCCAACAGGCTGCTGGCGCGCATGACGGACAATCGCATGAGCGTGCGCGTCGAGTCGCAGCGGGCGCTGAAGAGCAAAGAGGGCGAGGCGGAGACGCTCGATATCGTTATCGGCGACGAGCTGGGCACGCGCCGCTACGAGATGTACAGCGGCGGCGAGGCCTTCCGCATCGATTTCGCCCTGCGCATCGCTTTGTCCAAGCTGCTGGCGCGTCGCGCCGGTGCGCCGCTGCCCACGCTGATCGTCGACGAGGGGTTCGGCTCTCAGGATGCCGGAGGCCGCGAGCGGCTGGTGGAGGCGATAAACTCGATCCAGGATGATTTCGAGAAGATACTGGTCATTACCCACATCGACGAGATGAAGGAGTCCTTCCCCGTGCGCATCGAGGTGACGAAGGGGGCCGACGGGTCGAAGGTAGAGGTGGTTTAAGAGATTGACATGCGTCGATTATTAGGTTTAAATTGACTCACATAGTCTATGATGTGGGTGTAACGCACAAGAGCGTCGATTCCCAGCGGACAATATAGAGATGGATACAGAGCCGACGGTAAAAAAGACACTGCCGATGACGGTAGCCTTCATAGCAATCAAAGGCTCGTTATCTTTTATCAACTCCGCGTTCGGAACGCTTTATACCTTTGTGGCTGAGGCGGGATTTATCCCTGCTGTTCCTCCGTCGAGGATTTTCTTCAATGTTCCGGGCAAGGTGCCGGAGCAGGATTTGAAGTGGGAACTGCGGGTGCCGATAGTCGGGGTCTGCGATCCGTCGGGGCCTGACGAAAGGGGACTGGGGTTTCGATCCCTGGAAGGGGCTGAGGTGGCTTCGATAATTCACAAAGGCCCTTTCTCCACTATCGGAGAGACATACGATAGAATCATGGCATGGATTGCCGATAACGGATATGAGATGTCCGGCCCGTGTGAGGAGGTATACATTACCGAGCCGGGGAACACTCCTACCGCCGAGATTCTGACAGAGATCAGGTTCCCTATAAACAAGAAATAGGCAAAAGCCGCGGGATTGCATGCCATCGCTTGGGAGGCGATGGTTTTTTATTTCTCTCTGATCTTATCCAGGGCGTATTCCGCGCACTTGCTAACCCATGCATCCTCGTGACTGAGACACTCGGTCAGGGCCGGTATGGCGGCGCTGGCGGCGGGTCCGATGGCGCCCAGCGCCTTGGCCGCACCACCCATTAGATAGAGATCATCCCCGGCGAGCGCCTGTATCAAGGCTGTCACCGATTCCGGGTCGGCGACCTGCTCCAGGTAGACCACCGCCCAGTAGCGCGCCTCGGGATTCTGGTGATCCAGTTGCCTGATGTATATCTGTAGTTCTTCCTTGCTCAATGTATACCTCGTTTTCTCTGTGTAGTCCCTTTATTATGCGTCAATCTGGGTCGTTGGTGGAACCCCCGCGCCCGCCGCGCCCGGAAAAAGAGATGCGTTTCAATAATCGCTCGTGAAATATTCCGATATAGTTCCCGATGCGTATTGAGTGCAGTATAACATCGATCGTATTAACTGTATCCGCGTCGTAGCTCTGTATCAGCCGTTCTCTCGCCTCGGGATCGGGACTGCCGTCGGAATCGGCCCAGTGCTGGGCGTAGAGCACCGCTATCGCCTCGTCAGGCGGACAATCGTCCACGCTGCCGATGAGCAGGCCGGCGACCTCGTCCTTGGATATTCCGCTTCGCAGCGCCGCCCCCGTGTGAGCCCACGAGCAGTAGCGGCAGCCGGTGACTGCCGTAACTGCCAGCATCAGCCGCTCGCGGAAGGCGGGCGCTACCGGCGCGCCTCTGGCCATCCTTATCATGGAGCAGGGGCGTCTGGTTATAAACCACATGTCGGAGAGGAAGCCGGTGAACTTGAGCGGTTTGTACTCTCGCGATACCGCTGCCGGAGGGTCGCCCCCTGATTGTCTCGGCGTTTTCGACATCTTATCGCTTTCTAACCGGATTCTGCCTTGCGTCTGCCGGCTGTGTTTCGAGCAGCTTCTTCAGATATTGCCCCGTAAAAGATTTTTTTACTTTAACTATCTCCTCCGGCGTGCCGACGGCGATGACGTAGCCGCCCTTGTCTCCGGCGCCGGGCCCCAGGTCGATGATATGGTCCGCATTCTTTATCATATCAAGATGATGCTCGATAAGCACTACCGTATTGCCTGAATCGGCAAGGCGCTGGAGCACCTGTAGCAACGCCGCCGCGTCCTCGAAGGAAAGGCCCGTGGTCGGCTCGTCGAGGATATAGAGCGTCCGCCCCGTTGAACGTTTCGACAGTTCGGCGGCCAGCTTCACGCGCTGCGCCTCCCCGCCCGATAACGTCGTAGCCGGCTGGCCCAGCCTGATGTAGCCCAGCCCCACGTCGCTGAGCGTCTCCAGCTTGTTCTTCAGCCTGGGGATGTTCTCGAACAGCGGCAGCGCCTCGGCCACGGTCATGTTCAGCACCTCGGCGATGTTCTTTCCCTTGAAATATATCTCCAGCGCCTCGCGGTTGTAGCGCTTGCCGCGGCAGACCTCGCAGGGCACGGTGACGTCGGGCAGAAACTGCATCTCGATGTGGATGTAGCCGTCGCCCTGGCAGGCCTCGCAGCGCCCGCCCTTGACGTTGAACGAGAAGCGGCCGGCCCTGTAGCCGCGCGCCCGCGCCTCGGGGACGGTGGCGAAGAGCTCGCGGATGGGGGTGAAAACCCCGGTGTAGGTGGCCGGATTGGAGCGCGGCGTGCGCCCGATGGGCGACTGGTCTATGCTCACCACCTTGTCGATATGTTCCAGACCGTCGATGCCGTCGCAATCCCCCGGCCGGTCCTTGGCGCGGTAGAATACCTGCGCGATCTTCTTGTGCAATATGTCGCCGATGAGCGTGCTCTTGCCCGAGCCCGATACGCCGGTGATGCAGACCAGCTTCCCCAGCGGTATGCGCACGTCTATATTCTTGAGGTTGTTCTGGCGCGCCCCGCGAATTACTATCTCTTTGCCCGACCCCGTCCGGTGTTCTTTATCCAGTGGAATCGTCCTGCGCCCGCTGAGGTAGTTGCCCGTGCTTGACGCTTTGCACTTCAAGATATCGTCGAGCGTCCCCGCAACCACGATCTCCCCTCCGTGCTCTCCCGCGCCGGGCCCCATGTCTATGATGTGGTCCGCGGCGCGCATCATAGCCTCGTCATGCTCTACTACGATAATAGTGTTGCCCAGGTCGCGCAGTTTCTTCAGCGTCTCGATGAGGCGGTAGTCGTCGGCGGGGTGCAGGCCGACTGTGGGCTCGTCGCAGATGTAGAGCACGCCCATGAGGCCGCTGCCTATCTGGGTGGCTAGCCTGATGCGCTGCGCCTCCCCGCCGGACAGCGTGCTCGAAGCTCGATTGACACTTAGATAATCGAGGCCTACGTCGCGCAGGAAACCGAGGCGTCCGCTTATCTCCTTGAATATCTGGCGGCCGATGTGCATCTCGCGCTCGCTGACGATCGGTTTCGAATTGTTGCCGCCAGTCAGTGAGTCGACCCATGCTATGGCCTGGTCCACGGACATGGCGCTGACCTCGGCGATGTTCTTTCCGACGATTGTCACGGCCAGCGCCTCGGGCTTGAGCCGCAGGCCGCTGCATGCCGGGCAGGGGCGGCTCATCATGTAGCGCTCTATCTCGGAGCGCACATAGTCGGACTCGGTGTCCTTGAAGCGCCGCTCCAGGTTGCGTATGACGCCCTCGAACTGCGTCTCGTACTCGTACGTTTTACCGAGCTGGGTCTCGTGTTTCATAGTGAGTTGCTGCCCGCCGCTGCCGTATAGCACAATATCGAACTGCTCAGGGCTCAGGTCCTTTAGCGGCGTATTAGTCGAGAACCCGAACTTACGTGCCACCGATTCCAGCATACTCATGTACCACGGGCTCAGCGAGCCGGACCTGGTCCAGGGCATTACGCCGCCCTCGGCGATGGACAGGTTCTTGTTCGGCACGACCAGCTCAGGGTCTATCTCCAGCTTGATGCCGAGGCCGGTGCAATCCGGGCAGGCGCCGTGCGGGCTGTTGAAGCTGAAACTGCGCGGCTCTATCTCGCCGATGCTGATGCCGCAGCGCGCGCAGGCGAAGTGCTCCGAGAATAAAATCTCCTCGCCGTCGACGACCTGAACCAGCACTACGCCCTTCCCCAGCTTGAGCGCGGTCTCCACGGATCCGGACAGCCGCCCCTTCTGCTCTTCGCCTTCTATGACGAGGCGGTCGATCACTGCTTCTATTGTGTGGTTCTTGTATCTGTCGAGGGCGAAGTCCTCGGAGAGGTCGCGTGTCTTGCCGTCGACCCGGACGCGCACGTAGCCTGCCTTCCGCAGGTCGTCGAATACGTTGAGGTGCTCGCCCTTTCTATCCTTGATGATGGGCGACATGATAATGACCTTTGTGCCCTGTGGCAGGGCCGCGAGCGAGTCGACGATCTGTTGCACGGTCTGCTGCGCAATCTCCTGCCCGCAGTTGGGGCAGTGGGGGTGTCCGATGCGCGCAAAGAGAAGTCGCAGATAATCGTAGACCTCGGTGACGGTGCCCACGGTGGAGCGCGGATTCCTTGCCGGGCCCTTCTGGTCGATGGAGATGGCCGGGCTCAGCCCCTCGATATAATCGACGTCGGGCTTTTCCATGCGGCCGAGGAACTGGCGCGCGTAGGCCGAGAGCGATTCCACGTAGCGGCGCTGGCCCTCGGCATATATCGTGTCGAAGGCCAGCGAGCTTTTACCCGAGCCGGAGACGCCGGTAATCACCACCAGCTTGTCCCTGGGGATGGTGACGTCGATATTTTTCAGGTTGTGCTCTCGGGCACCTTTTACTACTATTGCGTCCAGCGGCATATTTGGTTAATCAACCCCCTGCTATCCCCCAGTCTTGGGGGATTCTTAAAAAGGATAGGGGACACCCCTAAGACCCCGTCAGGAGACCCTGTCTCCTGTACCTCTTTATCCGTCATTCCGGCGGAGGCCGGAATCCATAGAGGGCGAGACGACCTCGCCCCTACAATGACGATTTGATTTGCAACCTTTAATTGTAGCACGAGGGGAATGATTCGAATAGGGGCATACAGTTCTGTAGATTAGGGCGCTACCCAGTTGACAGGTTTTTGCGTTTGTGTATACTGTGATACACGGTGGGCCTGGATAAAGGTTTCGGTATTACAAACCCATGGAGGCGCGGCACCTGTTCTACCAGTGGTCCAGTCATGGAAGTCCGGCATACGTGGGCTCGAAGCTGCATCTTAAAGGGAACCACTCAGAGGATCAAAGGAGGTCACGTATGTCATTTCAAGACAAGACACTGACGTGTCGGGATTGCGGGAAGGAATTTGTGTTCAGCGCGGGCGAGCAGGAGTTCTATCAGTCGCGGGGCCTGGAGCGGGAGCCTGCGCGCTGCAAGGAATGCCGTACCGTGAGGAGGCGCAACCGCACCGGCGAGACCCGTCAGATGTTCACGGTGATCTGCGCGTCGTGCGGCAAGGAGACAGAGGTTCCCTTTGAGCCCAAGGGAGACCGCCCGGTTTACTGCAACGACTGCTTCCAGAAAGTCAGAAGCACGCGGTAACAGAAAATAATACTAATCGATAAGCCGAGATACAAAAGCGCCGTTCTCGGTTTTGTTTTTGGAGGGACCTGTGCATGTCGGTACCTGCATAGTGAAGCTGCGCCTGCCTGAGAACGGCTCTCTTAAGGGCAAGAGGCAGGTCTCAAAGTCGATAATCGAGAGAACGAAGCACAGGTTCAATGTCGCCATAGCCGAGGTCGAGGACCAGGACCGCTGGCAGACATTAACGCTGGGGGTGTCCTGCGTCTCCAACAGCGGCCCGCACGCCAACGAAATCCTCTCAAAAGTGGTCAATTTCATCGAGAACAACAGGTTCGATGCGGAACTGGTCGACTACGAGATAGAGATCATCAATGCCCTCTGAAATCGAATCCTCTGCATTTCTGTCGCGTCTCAAGGAATCATCCGAATATGCCGCCCGTATCGCACATATCGAGCGCATCCACCCCCGCGCCGCCCGCCGCGGCGAGCTGTCCCGCCCCCTGAACGCGGAACTGCAGCAGGCGCTGGAGAACGCCGGGCTGTTCCCCTTCTACAGTCACCAGGCGCAGGCGGTTAACGCCGCCCGCTCCGGCTCCAATGTGTTTCTTGTGACGCCCTCCGCCAGCGGCAAGACGCTGGGCTATAACGTGCCCGTCCTCGATCGATTGCTGTCGCACAGCCGCAGCCGCGCGCTGTACCTTTTCCCGACCAAGGCGCTGGCGCAGGACCAGCTGCGCGGCCTGAAGGAGCTGATCGATGCGCTTCAGCCGTCGGCGGTCAAAGACGCGGACTGCACCACGTTCGATGGCGACACAGCCAGAGAGGATCGGCGTGAAGTAAAAAAATCGGCGCGCATCGTGCTCAGCAACCCGGATATGCTGCACGTCGGCATACTGCCCAACCACGAGTCGTGGTCGTCTTTCCTGCGCAATCTTTCCTATGTTGTCGTCGACGAAGCGCACGTGTACCGCGGCGTCTTCGGTTCCAACGTCGCCAACGTCCTCCGTCGCTTACGTCGCTTATGCCAGCAGTACGGCTCATCGCCGCAATTTATCTGCTGCTCGGCTACCATCGCCAACCCCAAAGAGCATATCGAAAATCTCGTCGGCCTGCCGTTCGATGTCATCGACGTTGACGGCTCCCCCTACGGCGGCAAGGATTTCGTCTTCTGGAACCCTCCGCTCATCGCAGATAAGAAGGGCGGCGAGGCGCGGCGCAGCGCCAACTCGGAGTCCAGCCTGCTCTTCACCGAGCTGGTCAAGTCCGACATGCGCACCATCGATTTCGCCAAATCGCGCAAGCTGACCGAGCTCATCTACATGTACACGCGCGACCGCTTGCGCAAGGAGGCGCCGCGGCTGGCGGAGAAGATAATGCCCTACCGCGCCGGCTACATCGCGGAGGAGCGCCGCTTCATCGAGCGCCGGCTCTTCGACGGCGGCATCACGGGCATCGTGTCGACGAATGCGATGGAGCTCGGAGTCGATATTGGTGATTTAGATGCCACCGTGCTCACCGGCTATCCCGGCAGCGTGTCCAGCACCTGGCAGCAGGCGGGGCGCAGCGGCCGACGGGGGGAGCGCTCGCTGAGCTTCCTCATCGCCATGGACGACCCGCTGGACCAGTATTTCATGCGCCACCCGGAGGCCTTCTTCGGTAGAATATATGAGAGCGCTATCATCAACCAGTCGAATCCTTATATCTTCAGGCAGCACCTGCTGTGCGCGGCATGGGAGCGCCCGCTGGATAACCTCGACGCCGATATCTTCGGCACGAAGTATGTCGACGCCCGCAACGAGCTTGAGGCTGAAGGATTGCTGCGCCAGCGCGGCGGCAAGTGGTTCCTCTCGCCGCAGATATCGTATCCGGCGGAGGGGGTCAACATCCGCTCGGCCTCATCCGACCGCTATAGTGTTATCGATGTCGCGGACGGCAACCGCGAGATCGAGACCGTGGACGCGTCGGTGGCCTTCTGGCAGCTGCACCCCGGCGCGATTTACCTGCACCAGGGCGAGACCTATCATGTCACCGAGCTGGACATACCGTCGCGCACTGCTTATGTAAAGCCTGTAGATATCGAATACTACACACAGGTGCGCGAGGTCGAGGACCTGTCGGTCAAGAGCGTCGTCAAGAATAAGGACGTCGGCGAGGTCAAGGTTTGCCTGGGCGGCGTCACCGTGACCAACCAGGTCATCTCCTATCGCAAGAAGCGCCAGTTCAGCGATGAGGTCATTGGCGAGGAGCCCCTCGATCTGCCGCCGACGGTCTTCTCCTCTGTGGCCTTCTGGTTCGATATCCCGCGCAAGATCGTCCACCAGCTTGCCGAGCTGGGCCTCGATTTCGCCGGCGGCATCCACGCCACCGAGCACGCGGCGATTGCTTTACTGCCCCTCTTCGCCCTGTGCGACCGCAACGATATCGGCGGCGTCTCCACTCCGCTCCATGCCGATACGGGCAAGCCGCAGATATTCATCTATGATGCCTATCCCGGCGGCGTGGGCATAGCCGAGCGCGGCTATGAGTTTATCGAGGAGCTATGGAAGGCAACGCTTACGTTATTGAAAGACTGTCCCTGCGAGTCCGGCTGCCCGGCGTGCGTGCAGTCGCCCAAGTGCGGCAACTACAACGAGCCGCTGGATAAGAGGGCGGCGGTGGTTATTTTGGAGGGGTTGGTTAACAAAGCGAGTAGCGGGTAGTGGGTAGTAAGGGTAAATTAGTGTTCAAGATTATTGAGTATACGGTGACCGCCAGAATACCATGCCAGACCTCGTTGATTTCCAAGTACCAAAAACAAGGCAAATCATTGCCCATATATTTTCAAAAGCAAAGCTACTAAAATACCCTAGCAATATTCCTTCCCTCCTAGCGAGTTCCCAATAAAGACCTATGCCCATCATTATTGTAAATATGTCGGCTTGTTTCTCCTTGTCTTTATCTGGAAGGAATTTTCTGGTAGACCAATTTGAGCCTAGCGGGCTAAGGTATTCTAATTTCTCACCTAAGTATACATGAGATAGTTCGTGACCTATGATATAAGCTAATGGAAACGGCTTCGATACAAATTTTCTGTCTATAGTGATAACGTGTTGATAATGAATCTCTGACGTATTTCCAAAAGAATCTTTTTTATAGTAACATGTAGACCTGCAATTTCCAGGAGCCCCTAGGTTATCCTTTGTCACTATTTGTATATTTTTACTGTTGAGATTCAGATATTTTATAAAGAGCTGGGACACTCCTTCGACTCCGCGTCTCTCAAAATTTTCAATTACCTGTGCTAAAGGTGGAGGTGGGAGCTCAAAATCAAAAATAGTCTGGAGAAATGCTATCTGCTCCCTGACGAAATGATCCACATTAATATCTCTATGTATTGTAGGTGGCACTATATCGTCTGGATAGACGTTTATAGTGATAACTAAATCCCCCCGTACTGATCTTACCTTTGTCCCAGCATCTGGAATTCTTATAATGTCTCTATGTCGTGTCCTAGCTGGAACAATGAAATTATGGGTTGTGTTCTCGATGGTAATCTTCTTTTCTATTCCAAAGATTGCTTCGCGTTCCGATATCCATATTTCTTTATGTAGATCTTTCCCATAGTCAACTTCAAATTTTACTAGTAAATCACCTCTTCTCTTGTATTTAACAGTGCCTAATCCAGCCAGACGCATAGTAAACTCGCGTTTTCTGAAATTAGGGATTCTAACTGCATAATTCTTATTATTCCAAGCTAGGTATACTTCCTTGCCGAGGTCGTTTTTTGTAATCAATTGTTCCTTAAATTGATCGATACCGGTGTCAACTTCGATAACAATATAGGTTTTTGATGCAGCAGTGACCCCTTTTTTATTTGTAATTAATTTGGTAAGCTTTTCAATCGGGAAAATATCACCACTTTTACTGCCTCGTGGGATAATTACTTCATTTTCTTTATCAGCAACAGCGATTTTCAAGATATATTGTTTTTCAACAAGGGCCTTGTCAATAATAACGCGTCTATATCGACTTGTACCATCTTGGACTTTCCATCTAACTAATAAATCTCCGCATATCAGGCCTGATTTAAATCCCCTTTTTTGATAAAGCATATCTTCTAATTCAGAAATCTCTTCAGGTATTGGTAAATACTTCTTTTGCGGTATGCCCCAATGCTTAATCACCACTTTTTTACTACCGCCTTCGGCGATTTCTGCGGGGGTGATGGCTAATTTGACATGTTTGGATTTACGCGACGTGAGCGTAAATGATGACGGGATACAAACTAATATAACAATAGCTAATATGATAAGAATCAGACCGGGCAAGTGATAACTCCGTTTATGAATACCTTAATATAACTGCGATAGTATGAAGGTTTCTTTTTATCCGGTTTGGGCATAATTGATTTACAATTGTGCTTTGGAAGTGCCCCTTGAATCTAAAGACATAATATCATTAATACGTTGGAACGGCAATAAATTTGAGATTAACTGTGCAACGAATTGAATTTTCGTACCCCTGCGAGTCCGGCTGCCCGGCGTGCGTGCAGTCGCCCAAGTGCGGCAACTACAACGAGCCGCTGGATAAGAAGGCGGCAGTGGTGATACTGGAGGGGTTGGTGGGTGGGGCGGCACCCAAGGGCGAATAATTATTCGCCCCTACACGATGATTAACGATTATCCTCGCCGTACGGTGCGCGGCGCTCGCGCAGCAGATGCAGGCAATGAGCGTTCAGGCTCTCGCCTTCACGCAAGGCTTCTATCGTCAGCGTCTTATGCAGGTCCTCACCGACACGAAGCACGAATTTGCCGGAGTACTTCTTCCCCGCCGTCGGTGCAGGCAGCGGCTCGCCGTCCTCCTGGTAAACCTTGATCCACTCATCCACCGCCTGGCATAATTCCTTATAGACCTCGCCCTCGTCGTCGCCGTGCACGCCGCCCAGCATGAGACCGGGGCAGGTGCCGACATAGCACTTGTCTTCCTCCGACCACTCGACGATCTTTAAATATTTATCACTCGGTTTCAAGTATGTGGCTCCGATTTTCTGTGAATAGTAGTATAGTACTACTTTAGTATCATGATGACAAGTGCGGCAACTACAACGAGCCGCTGGATAAGAAGGCGGCGGTGGTTATTTTGGAGGGGTTGGTGGGTTTTATAATCTAACTAGAGGGCTTTATCACTGGCTAATGGAGGGAGACTATTAGTCATTAATACTCATCACCGTGGCTAGATGTCCATGGTGGTGGTCCATCAGAGATATAATATGCTCTCACTTCTATGGGGGCATCGTTGGCATTCTTAGGATAAGCTAGCCCGGAATCCCTCATCTTTTTGGCATATGTTAAGGAATTGTCAACTTTCCTTTTTGTTGCCCAGTCAGACGCATTTGGAAAGAGTACTTTCGTCCCATTTTTAACAAACAGATTCCAGCGCCAATTTATGGTGTAGAGTTCTTCGATTGCTCCAGATTTCATTGGTACAGAGTATTTTGGGAATAAACAATTAAGAATATCTCCAAAGTTGCGTGTTCCGTTGAAGATACTGGGGAACTTGCTCTCGAGGTTATTGTTTATAGTTACGCCTGCCCATTCTTGTTTCTCTTCCAGTTCCCAAGCTTCTGTGAGTGCTTTACCTACGAAAATAGCATCTTTTATATTTATGTACATATCACCGAATGATACCCCACCTCGAACAAGGAATTTTTGAACCATAAGTGTCTGGACAACGCGAAGAGTGTATATCAAGAGTTCAAGAGCACTTTGCTCCGTATCGTCATGTGAAACCAGAATAATTGAATCCGAAAAAGTGTGCTTAATGCAGTAAGGCTTTTCGAGGTCTCTTGAGGGAAAGAATGTTGGCTCTTTTCCTGGTTCCATTAAAGGACGAATGAGACGGCCTAAGTTATTTGATGCGGCGGTATATGCCAGTCCAAGTTCCTCAGCTGAGGTCGAATTGACTAGCTGTTTAAAACCTAAAACGTCCAGAAAGGCAACACTTCGATTCATAGTTTATATCCTTTAATAAATAGAATTGCTTTCCTCTTTTTCAACCTTCATCGCACTATCTTCTCAAACCTGAAGTCATCCATGATGTACCCCCCGCCTATGTCCATCACAATCTCCCCGGCCTTTGCAAACCCCAGCCGCCCGTACCACGCAATCGCCTCCGAGTTGTACTTGTTCACCGTTAGCCACAGCGTCTTGATGTCGGACTTACGGCAGAGCTCCTCAACAAAGTCCATCGACTCTTTGCCGATGCCGCCGCCGCGCCTGTCCTTGAGTACGTATAGCTTGCTGAACTGGGAGCTGGATTTCGCGTGGTCGGGCACTACGGCCAGGTAGCCCACGGGCTCGCCGTCACGTATTATCAGGTAGTATTCATAGCCGCCGGCGATCTGCGCGGCGATGGCGCTCTCGCTCTGGAAATTTTCCATCATATAGTCCACCTGCGCCTGCCCGATTATTTTGGTATAGTGCTCGTTCCAGATCTCATGCGCCAGGCGCGCGGTCTCGGCGATGTCTTTTTTGGTTTTGACGATGGTGAATGTTGTCATGGTAGTTCAGCTTAAAGCTGGTCAACCCCCTTTATCCCCCACTCTTGGGGGAAGGGAGGTTCGGGGGACACCCCCGAATTCCCCCGGTCCCGATTTATCGGGACACCTCTTTATTATAGACTGTCATTGCGAGGAGTCCTTCCATGATATCACGGTATATAGAAGGACGACGTGGCAATCTCGTCGACGTTCAACCCCATGAATCCCCGATGCTTCGGTCATCGTGTAGGGGCGAAAAATTTTTCGCCCCTACGGGTATCAACCGGATTCGGGCAACCACAGGGGGTTGCCCCTACATTTTGGTCGGGCGATACAGGGAGGGCGAGACGACCTCGCCCCTACAATTATCGCTCCTTGAATACCTGGCCTAGGTAGTTCATCGTGTTGATGTTTATCGGCATGAGGTACACGCTCGAGTTATAGGCACTAATCGACTTTATAGCCCGCCTGGCAAAATTTGCGTTCCACTCCATGGTCGGCTGGAAATCGGGCGGGAAGAAGGCGTTATTCTTGCTCTCCCAGTAGTTTTTCATCGTCTCTTTGAGCACCGGGCTGATGCCCCAGAATACGGTGTAGTCCTTGAGCAGGTCGAGATATATCTCAAGCAGCCTCACGTCGAAGAAGGGCTGGGTGAAGAAGCCGTCGGCGCCGGCGACCCGCTTGTCCTCGATGTAGTCAAGCTCCTGGCGGAAGCTGCTGCGGTACTGGTCCAGCGCGGCGTATATCTTTATCTCCGGCGCCTCTTTCTTGAAGATGCGGATGAGCTCAAGGCACGAGTTGCGGTAGACCATTCGCGTCATGCCCTGCGGCTTGTCGCCGGTGACGATAAGCACGGAGTTGATTTTATGCTTTTTGAAATAGGGGATGAGCTTGAACGGCTCGCGCAGGTTGAAGTCGATGGCGCGGATGTGCGGCACCACGTTCTCGAAATATTTAACGCCGATCCTGGCCGCATCCCAGCTGCGTATCTCAAAATCCAGCAGGTCCGGTATGTTGAGAACGTCGATATCGGGGAAATCTTTTCTTATGGCCGCGATGTCCCTCTCGAACTGCTCGAATGTGCGCGGCGCTATTTCTATAGATATGTTTTTCATTGCGAACCGTGTTTCTTTCTTGCTTCTATCGTTGCCCAGCCAATCCAGAACATGCCCGATACCATGAGGCCGATTCCGACCGCCCACAATGAGACCACGGAGTACACGAAGCCGAGCACAGTCATAACTACGCCGCAGACTAAATTAACACTGCCCGCCAGTATAAACCCTAGCCGCTGCGTTTTGTTCATCGCAATTATCCTTTTCTATACGTATTTATAATCATAAGAATGATATAAATTTATCGTAGTCGTGTCCATGTGCGCGGCGCTATTTCTATAGATATGTTCTTCATGGCTTCTCTTGCAGTGACAGCTTTATGAATCTTATTGGGACAGGTCGGGTTTGTCAACCTTTGTATATAGCTCTGCGATGAGGTTTCAGGCGGACTGACGCCGTGTTATAATTGGCTCTCGGCTTCCGAAGGGATGGCGGTAAGTTCTATAGCCATCACTCCGGCGGTTGCGGATAGAACACCGTGTCGAGGTTGTTGGTATGATTCGCAATTCAAGAGATGTGGAACGGAAATCATCGGCGATCACGCTTTCCGATATGGAGATATTCATATTTCCGGAGATCATTTACAGCCTGGTGCTGGCCAACATAATGTCTCCCCGAATATGGGCCTGGCGCGACGATCCGTGGTTTGCAAACATCGAACGGATGAGCCCGTATCAGCGCATCTCGCGGTTGAAGCAGTACATAATGAACAATTACGTCTTCAATCTGGATCTCGATACATGGGGGCTGACCACCAAGGAACGGGAGCTGGCCAGGTTCAGCGACTTTATCAGCGAGGAGACGCTCAGCCAGTCCAACGCCCTGTTCGGCTACGAGGGCGATAAATATTATTTCGATATCGACATCCGCACGCATTTCGGCCTCGATAAATACAAGGGCAACGTGATCCCCTACTGGAAGACGGAGACAGTGGAAGCGATGGATGCTTTCCGGTATAAGCCGGGGTATAGAACGGGTGCGGGTGAATGCGTCTCGCTGGCGACTCTTTATGCCGCGGCGCTGTTCATAGTAGCACGGATCCCTTTGCAGGATATCTATCTAATGGCCACGCCCCTGCACTCGCAGAATTTCATAGATGTGGACGATGGAATTCTCACCAACAACCGCAGGCTTGTTACCAGGGCTATGTGGTATAACGGGACGGCGATATCGGCACAGGCAAGAAGGGCGCTGGAGAATGAGAGAATCACGGTTGTCAGCCACCTGACCGGATTCATACATACAATATACGAAGGTGCGACAATCGATGAGAAAGCCTACGATCATTTTACAGAGCGGCTTGAGGGTTTTCTAAAGACAAGGCTTTCAGACGAAATTATCGACAATTTCTTGAGACACACGAGCGATATGCAGAAGTGCTTTCAGGTCAGATGGCCTGTTCGCGGGATCGATCACTATATAGGGGCGGAGAAGGCTTTTGCTTACGAATATGACAGCCCGTACATGCTGAGCAACAAAACGCGCGGCAAACTGCTGTCACAAATCGACAGCGAGGAGTTTCAGAAGACTCCGTTGCCGCGCCGTATCATTATGAACGATCTTGAGGACTGGGTGCGGAAAAACGATGTCGAGTGTAAGAACCCCGATGACCTGGAACGGCTGAAGAAGCAGTTCGCCTCGGAATGCTTTGAATCGCAGGTCGCAATTGAAAAGTTGGCCCGATTCTGCACCGTCGTGCCCAGGCTGCCGGATGCAAAGGCCAAGGAGTTCATTCTCAGCCAGGAACCGCTGGGCATTGATTCTAATATGAGTCGCGGGGAAATAATCGACAGGCTGGAGGACATCCGGGCGAAGAATGATACGGCTGATCTGGCCTTTTATGCCTACCGCGATCTCAACCGCACGGATGCTGAGCCTTTCATACTTGCCGCTACTCAGCGTAATCCCGTTTCCATTGAAGGCATGAAAGAATTGGACACAGATGCGGTAATCCGCAGGATAAACGAAATGCCGGCTGAATCCATATATGGAGAGCCGGGTCGGCTAGCGCAGCCGGACGAGGCGTGGAACTACCGGCGCGGTGACGGGGTGGAAAAGGCTATACTTCTGGCTAATATAATTCACAATCGCAGGCCGGGGGACGGCATCACGATTCAAGTCATCGGGGAAAAGGTTACGCTTGAAGCAGGCGGAAAGAGCTATGATTTTAGATCGGGGAAAGGTCTTGCTGAGCAGAGATGGAGCATATGAAGCCGCCGGCGTCGATTCTGCTTCTTCCTTCTCGATCTCCTTCGCCTATACGTTAATAACGTAGGTCTCAGCGAGCTTGTCGTGCAGGCCCTGCTTGCGTTTGTCAAAAATAATCAGCAGGAAGCCGAGGCCCAAAGTCAGCCCACAGAGTATGTATCCCAGATAGCGGATAATGACCGCTCGCAAGTCGATCGGTTCCCCGTTCGTCTTTATGATCTTTACGTTGAAGACCATCCGCCCCAGCGTCTGTCCCCTCCATGCCCACATCCCGATAAAATAGAGGACGTTGGCCCCGCCCCAGCTGATGAAGGATAGAAGGATGGTGTCAATAAAGAAAGCCAGCAAGCGCTTCGTGAAACCGGCGCATGATAGTTTCTTTTCGCTGATTTGTGCCGACTCGGGATTCGTGCTCATTTGACCACCTCGAAGTTAACAGTTTCGGAATGTCGATGATAGCTGGTTAATGATTATTTGTCAAATTATTGCGAAGCGTCTCGAGGCTGAACCCCCTGTATCCCCCGGTCTCGGGGGAAGTGTGGATTCGGGGGACACCCCCAAGTCCCCCGTCAGGAGACCCTGTCTCCTGTACCTCTGTGAGCAGCTAACCTTTCTTTGAGAGAGCTATACAGGATTCAGATGCTCCGTGAAAATGTCAGTTCCCCCCTCTTTATTGAAGATTGGATAGCTGTGGAGCGACTTCGACCAGGGTGTGCAGAGGGTTTTCCCTCTGCCGGGGTATTAGGGGTGTCCCCTAATCTAACAAATGTCCCCCAAAGTATGGGGGACTACAGGGGGTTTGGTAAAAGCACAACTCCTTAACTTGCCATCGAATCGTATTTAAACTAAAATCCAGAAGGGGTTTTTAACTCTCGATACTAAACGGACTGGAGTAACTGATAGTGCAGATAAAACTGGGATTCTACGGAGCGGCGCGCAACGTCACCGGCTCGAAATATTACTTAGAAGCCAACGGCAATAAATTTCTCGTCGACTGCGGCATGTATCAGGAGCGTTTCCTCAAGGACAGGAACTGGGAGCCGTTCCCTTTTTCGCCCGACGGCATCGACGCGGTTTTGCTTACCCACGCCCATATCGATCACTGCGGCATTCTGCCCAGGCTGGTGCGTGACGGCTTTAAAGGCCGCATATACTGCACCGACGCCACCGCGGAGATCGCCAAGATAATGCTCGCCGACTCCGCGCGATTGCAGGAAGAGGATGCGCTGAGCAAGCAGAGAAGGCATGAACGGGAGGGCCGCAAGGGACCGCATCCGGAGGTGCCGCTCTACACGTTGCATGATGCTGAGGCCTGCTATCCAATGTTCTATCCTGTTCCGTACGGTAAAACGCTGCGTCTGGCCGACGGCGTGGAGGCTGCCTTTCACGACGCGGGGCACGTTCTCGGCTCGGCGATGATCATGTTCGATATAAGCCGTAACGGAGAGAGCAGGAAGATACTGTTCTCGGGCGATGTGGGCCGCCACGATAAACCGATACTAAAAGACCCCACATATTTCGACGAAGCGGATTACATAATCGTCGAATCGACGTACGGCAACAGGCTGCACGAGGACGGGGACAAGATCGCCGAAGAGCTTGCGGATATAATCAACTCCACGGTCGAGGCCGGCGGCAACATCATTGTGCCGAGCTTCGCCCTGGAGCGGTCGCAGGAGATACTCTACTACATGAACGAGCTTTTGGCGGCCGACCGCATACCGCATATCATGGTGTTCTTTGACAGCCCGATGGCTGTGAGCATCACGGGTATTTTTGAGGACCACCTGCATCTTTTCGACAAAGAGGCTAAGGCGCTGATCAAGAGCGGCAAATCCCCATTCGATTTTCCGGGGCTTAACAGGGTCAGGACAACGGACGAGTCGAAGGCGATAAACCGGATATCCGGCAGCATCATGATAATAGCCGGCTCCGGCATGTGTAACGGCGGCAGGGTCAAGCACCACCTGGTGAGCAACATATCGCGGCGTGAGAGCACGATACTGTTCGTCGGCTACCAGGCGGTGGGCACGCTGGGACGGCAGATCGTCGACGGCTCAAAGGTGGTTCGAATCCTGGGTCAGAAGTACAAGGTCAAGGCCAGGATCGTTCAGGTGAACGGCTTCTCGGCGCATGCAGACAGGGACGAGCTACTGCGCTGGCTGTCGGCTGTGAAGAACAGGCCCAGGGGGGTATTTGTAACGCATGGGGAGGAGGAGGCTGCCATGAGTTTTGCCGGGTCGATTAAGGACAAGATGGGGTGGAACGTCTCGGTGCCGCAGTATCAGGATGAGGTTGTTCTCGATTAATCGCTCGCGTTTCGGGCGCGATGCCGCTACGATATCCGCGCCAGGGCCTTTTTACCCATGATCTCCTGTTTGAGGTACCAGTTCTGAACCGTCTGCGCAACCTCTTCCGGATTATCGCTCACGCGCAGCAGGTTGAAGTCCTTCTCGTAGATCATCCCTTTCGGCAGGACGATATTTTTAAACCAGGTTAACAATCCTTCCCAGTACGTCGAATTGAACAGAATCACCGGGAATGGCTTTATCTTGTGGGTCTGCATCAGGGTCAGCACCTCTGTCAGCTCGTCCATCGTTCCCAGACCGCCCGGCATTATCACGAAGGCGGTGGCGTATTTCACCAGCATGACCTTGCGCACGAAGAAGTGATGGAAGGTCAGCGTCTTTGTAGCGTATTTGTTGGCCGACTGTTCCTCGGGCAGTTCGATGTTGAGTCCCACCGACGTTACCCCGGCCCTGGCCGCCCCTTTGTTGGCCGCCTCCATCACGCCGGGACCGCCGCCGGTGATGATAGAAAACCCCATATTCCCCAGCCTGAAAGCTATATCTTCGGTATCCCTGTATACGTCGTCGTCCGGTTTCACCCGTGCCGAGCCGTAGACGCTCACGGCCGGTTCCACGCCGGAAAGCCTGTCGAATCCCTCGACCATCTCGCCCATGATGCGGAACATGCGCCAGGATTCTTCTTTGGCCATCTCGTTGATTTCATATCCGTTCGGCATACAGCAGCTCCTATAAAGTTTGTAAGATTGTACCACATTCGACAAGGGGGCAGACAATCGATTTGAATCAACCCCCTTCTGATACCCTTGAAAGGGGGAAACAGCATCCGAACCCCCTGTTAGTCCCCCATACGTTGAGGGACATGTATATTAATTTAGGGGACACCCCTAAAACCCCGGCCCCGATATATCGGGGCGCCTCTTTCTTGAGGGGAGAGGCTAGGTGAGGGTGATTACCTTTTCTTGCCGCTACGGTACGATGGCGGAGCGGGTAACCAGGCCCTTGTCCTGCTCCTCGAATGCCTTGTTGATGTCGTCGAGTTTGTACGTCTTACCCAGCAGCTTGTCGAACGGGTGTTTGTTCCTGGTGCGGCTCAGGAAATCGATGGCCTTCTTCAGCGTATCGCGTCCGTAGAACACCACGCCGTAGATCGTCTTGGAGCCCATCACCAGCGACGACGGGTCGATGGTGGCCATCTTGCCCGGGCTTATGTTTCCGACTTCCAGGAAGCGCCCCGTATTGCTCAGCATGCTCAGCCCCTCCGGCACCGCGGAAGGAAAGCCTACGAGTTCCGCAACCACGTCCGCCCCGCGATAGCCGGTCAGCTCAAGCACCCGCTGCACACGGGCTTCCGGCGTCTTGTGTTCTCGCATATCCACGATATCATCGGCGCCGAAGGCCTTGGCCAGCTCAATACGGTCGGGAATGCCGTCGACGACTATTACTTTGTGCGCACCCATGTCTTTGGCTACAGCAGTCGTGTAGAGTCCCAGACCGCCGGCGCCCTGTATGACTATAGTCTCGCCTAAGCCGAACCTTACTTTTTCGAGTCCGTAGATGACCTCGGACAGGGCGCAGTTCACCGGGGCCACCGTCTCGTCGGTCAGTTCGTCCGGCACCTTGATCACGGTCTGATTGGGCTTGAGGTAGTAGTACTCCGCATAAGCGCCGGTAAAGTGCGGCGGGGAATCGACGGGGAAGATAAAAAGCTGGTTCATGGAACAGGCGGCGTCCTGGCCCTTGAGGCACGCCGGGCAGCGCCCGCACGGATTGAAGTATCGGTAGACCACCCTGTCGCCCACCGCCAGCGGCTGGCCCGCCGAGTCGGTGGAGACGCCCTCTCCCAGCTTGACCACCTTGCCCGTCATCTCGTGGCCGATGATCGAGGGCATGGGCAGACCCAGCCCGGCCAGGTCGATGTCGCCGCGCCACATGTGCAGGTCCGAGCCGCATATCGTGGCCATCGTAATCTTGAGCAGTATGGCGCCGGGTTCGGGGTCGGGCACAGGGTATTCCTTTATCTCGAACGGTTTACCCAGTCCGTGGTAGATCGCTGCGCGTCCCATTTCAGCCATTATAGTGCCTCCTCATTTTCCGTGGTCGGTGTATTTGGTGTCGACGGTGGTAATCAATCATTCTACTATATTTTTTACAGCCTGTGGTAAATGGTTCGTAAATGAGAATAAGTCCGGTCGGATTATTTGTCAGGTTTGGACGAATCCCGGGGACTTTATCGCGACGGCCGGCTGAAGCGCTCGTTGAAGATGTGTTCCTTGACCACGGAGCGGATCGCGGCAAGCGCCGGGGTTTCCGGCAAGTCGAGAAGTGATTTTCCGGTCAGGTCGTGGTAAGCAACCTTTTCGTCCTGCGGCACGTAGCCCAGCACCTCGATGCCTATGTCCGCCGCCGCTTTGCCCAGCACGTCCTCGTTGCCGCTCACGCGATTGAAGACTATGCCAAGCTTCTCGCACTTGATAACACGCTCGCGGCTCACCAGCTCCTTGATCTGGGCGGCGGTCTTGAGGCCGCGGGAGGTGGCGTCGCTCACGATTATGAGCGTATCCACGCGCCCAACTACCTGGCGGTTTATCTGTTCCAGGCCGGCTTCACCGTCGATAAGAATCGTGTCGAAGCTTTTGGAGAGGGTGGCTATGGTGTCCTTGAGTATGCTGTTGACGGGGCAGTAGCAGCCCAGCGTCTCGGTGCGCCCCATGGCCAGCAGCGCAAAGTTGTTGGTTTCGTGAAGGGCCTCAAAGGCCATGTAATCTACCTGGCTGGCGATCGTCCGCTTCTCTTCATCCTTGCCGCCCCTGGCGGTCTTGATTATCTGCTCGCGGATCTGCCCCATGGTGCGCTTGATGTCTATGCCCAGCGCGATCGGCAGCCCCATGGCCGGGTCGGCGTCTATCAGCAGCAGCTTGCCGGCGCGCCCGCTGTCGATAAGGACCTTGGTCACCATGGCTGTGAACGCGGTCTTGCCGGTCCCCCCCTTGCCGCACACGGCTACCAGCCTCTTCTTCATGTCGTTTGTCTCGGCCATATCAAGCTCCCGCGGTTAATTGGTCAATCTTCGGATTCGGAACCGCCGTTCGACTTCTTTGTAACCTTGCGCACGTTGACGATGTCCTTTATATCATCGCATACCGTTCGATCCGGACACGCGTCGCAATCAAATGTCGAAAAGCACTCTATATCGTAGCCCTTCGATTTCCAGACATCTTTGGTTACGTTCTTCGATATCTCGCGTACCTGCTCGCTCAGGTCCTCAAGCGGCCGCAGGTCCTCTTTGCCGGATGTCACGAAAAGTATCTCGATCGCCTCGACCTCGGGAATCGAGGATTTGTATACGGCCATGAGCGCCCTGCCCAGCGTCTCGAAGGAGAAACCCTTCGCGGCGGCGTCGTTGCTGATCCGGCTCCAGGCGTGGCGCGACATGCTCTTCAGCATGTATCCTTCTATCTGGTCCGAGACATACTGGGTGCCTTCCAGAACCTCGTGCTTGTCCCCGCCGAGCTTTTTGCCTGCGACGATTATAACCTGTCCGAAGGGCAGGCTGGCACCTTTGGATTCGGGGATGTCCGGCCCCGCCAGCGTTACCCGGCCGCTTTTCACCAGCGAAGGATCATCAGTCCAGAGGAGGAAGGACACGGAGCCGATCTCCGGGTTGCCCAGCTCTACGAACGTGTCGCCGCGCAGGATCAGGTCCGCCCCCGCCTTGGGGCCCACGCGTACCGGCATTCCACTGAGAAGGTCGCCGACCGATTCCGGGCAGTCGATTTCCCTGAGCTTCCCGCCTTTGCGCCTTAGCTCCGCCGAGTATTGGGATACTTTCGTTATATAAGGGTTAAACAGGGACATAAATCGTATCCAGTCCTACAGTACTCGCTAATGATGAATTCTGGCCTGCCCCCGCATGTCTCTGTGAAGGCAGACCAGAATGAAACACTAATTATCTTAGCGTTAGGTTCAGGCTTTTCCCCCTACCTCTTGATGCTGTTGAACCTTCTCCGCGGCGATTACCGCCGCTCCCAGCGCCCCCGCTATCTGCGGGTCATGAGGCAGATGTACTACTTTTACGCCCAGCTTTTCTTCAAGCGCTTTGGCTAGGCCCTCGTTCTTGGCGCAGCCTCCGGTTAAAGCTACGTCTTCGACGAGGCCTACCTTCCTGACCATCGAGGCCAGTCTCGAAGCAACCGAATGGTGTATGCCTGCGGATATATCGGTAAGCTCCCGCCCTTCGTTGACCAGAGTTACAACCTCGGATTCTGCGAACACGCTGCACTGGCTGGAGATGACGGCAGGGTCCTTTCCTTCCAGAGCCAGCTTTGAAAGCCCTTCAAGGTCGACTTGAAGAGCACGCGCCATCGCCTCGAAAAAGCGTCCGGTGCCGGCGGCGCACCTGTCGTTCATGACGAACTCAAGGACTTTGCCGTTCTCGTCGATAGACATCACCTTGCAGTCCTGCCCGCCGATGTCAACGACCGTCCTGACGGACGGGCTCAGCCAGTTCGCGCCGCGGGCGTGGCAGCTTATCTCCGAGATATTCTCCTTGGCGAAAGGTACTTTCAGCCGGCCGTACCCTGTTCCTACAATGTAATCCATCTCATCCATTGTTTTCAGGCCGACCTTGCCCATGGCTTCTTCCATAGCCATCTTGGCCGTTACCTCGGGCTTGGTTGTAGAAGAGACAATGCTGTAAGCAGCGATCTGCCCGTCCTTCATTATGACAGCCTTGCCCGTAGTAGAGCCTATGTCACAACCACCAACAATCATTGTTTTCCTTTCAGTTTCTAAATATACGAATCTTCAGCGTATATTTTTAGTGTATACTATTTTTTCTGACCCAGTCCAGAGGCCTCGAAGAATTTGGAAATCCTATCCTTGACCTCGTCTATGGCCGTGTACCTCTTGTCGAACAGGTCCAGGCCGATGGACAGGAACGGCACGCCTATCTCGCGGCATTTCTCTCTCATCATGCCGATGCTGGCGTTTCCGTCCTTGTGTCCCATGTGGCCCGGCCAGATGACGCAGTCGATCTTGTAATCTTTAACTATGCGCTCGATGTCCGCCAGGAAGTTGTCCGCTACGCCGCGTGCCTGCCTAATCATGGGCACCTGTGTTAGGGACCTCTTTGCCAGGTCGCGGAACATCGTAGTTTCGTTCGTGGTATCTATCGGCTCGTAAGGGGTGTAGCCGAACATGTTCATTACGATGTTTACGCCCCACTCCGATTCCAGCCACGGGCTGATGTCGAACTGCCACAGTATGGGCAGGATGTCGAACCAGAGCGCCCTGATGCGCTCGCCGGCGGCCATGCCCTGCTTGGCCTTCACGCGCTTCTCCGCGTTGGCCACAACCTTCTTGAACCAGTCCACGGCCTCGATCTTGCCGGGATAGTAGTAGCAGGCCAGCGCGAAGCATTGCGGCGGGCCGATGGTCCAGTCGTGCGGGCACGGCACGGCTTTCCTCAGCTCATTGTACTCGGCCCACAGCGCATACGTCTGGTTAGATATCTTGCATACCTCGCGCAGGCGGTCTATATCCAGCTTCTTGCCTGTGCACTGAGTTACAAAGTCGACCATGCGCTTGGTCTCTTCGCCGTAGTATTTGTAGGTTCGTTCGTCCTCCCAGTACGGCGAGTCCGCGCCGAATACCGGCACGTCATGCCATGATTTGCTCTTTGCAATTGCCTGGTGGATAACTACCGTGCCGTCGCAGGGGTGGAGCAGGGCGATGAGCCCGGCCGGCTTGGGGGTGAGGTCTTTAGCCACGTAGAACATGGCCAGCCTCAGAACCGTGCAGAAATCGGTGGGCACGCCCATCTTCTCTGTTTCGTCCGTATCCGAAGCCAGGAAGGGGGACGACACTCCAAGGAACGGCGTCTGGAGGAAAATCCACCAGGGCACGTCCATCGCGGTGAAAATCTCGGGGCAGTTGGCGAAATAGGCGGCTATGAAAGGTATGTCGTTCTCGGCGCAGTTCATAATCTCGTCGTATTTGTCCATGACCGTCTTAAGAACAAAGCGGTTGATATCCGCTTCCTCGGACGGATCCATTCCGAGCATATCCACCAAGCCCTGGAGCAGGGCCTTATCACCCCTCAACCGTTCCAGCTGTTTATCCAGTCTTGCCTGATCAACCTTGCTCATGTCTTACCTCCCCATGCTTTCTATAAACGCCTGTATGCGGGTCCTCACCTGGCCGGCGCCGGCCATGAGGTATTCTCTATCCAGTTTCAGTAGAGGGACGTTTACTTCTTTTAAATCGTCGCTCAGCATATAGAGTTCGCCGGCCCACAGGTCACAGAATACAAGTCGTTCACCTACAACGCCGTCGACCTTGAACTCCTTTATTAAGTCCTTGACGAGCTGGGCGCGCCGCGCCTGGTCCCCGAACATGCGCGGGCAGGCCGGGCGATCGGCTATATAATACTTGGCAAGTGCAGCGATGGGGTCTTTCATTTTCTCATCGATGTTTGCCCTGAAATTCTTGAGGCCGAAGCAAAGAACATCTGTTACTACCAGCCCTCCGGTGCTTTCTATTATTTTGAGGTACTCAGGGTCATCGAGTATGCCGCCTATGACCAGCAGCCGGGCTTTGGCTTTGCCTACGCCCTCGCTCTTGCTGAGGTCGGCGATGAGCTCCTTGAGCATGGGGTTATACTGCTTCAGCGGCATGGCAGTTCCGGCAACCATTACTGCCAGTGTATCTGCGCCGGTAATGGGTGGATTATCCTTCTTTCTGAGTTCGTAGAGCTCGCGCTGAAGGTGACGCGTCTCATTGTGCAACTTTATTGCCTCTTGCAGCTTATCATCGGTGATCTTTACATTGAACTTGTCCTCGATAGCTTTTTGCACTATCTTCAGTTCGTCGTAATACCATTGGATCGATGGGTCTGAGATTTTCTTGGGCAGGCTCATCATCTGTACAAGGGGGGTCTTTATCTTGCGTCTCCAGTTGTCATAAATCCTGCGCACGTGATCGCAGTTGTTGAGCACGATGAGGCCGTCAAGAAAGTCATAGTCTCCGGCAAGTCCCATATTAAGGGCGTTGCGGCAGAAACTGCAGTTTATGCTGCTGAGGTAGGCGTCCGAGAGGTCGGTTCCCTTGCTGCCTGTAGCCCTGATGCGGAAGGGGATCATGCCGGCGGCTGTGATTATTTCTGCCGGCCCATAGCCGCAGAAATAGCCAATTACCTTTGTTCCTTTCTCCTTCTCTTTTTTGAGCGCCGGGTTCAAGAGGGTTTTGCTTGCTTCGTGAAACTCCTGTAATACCCGAGACTTGGTTTTTGTCTCCAATTTACCCGCTCCTTTCCAGTTGCTAAGCAACTTCCCTTTATTTACTTATTAGCCAGTTGATTTCCAAAACTCTTTAGTTGCCATTCAGCGAAGCTGAGAATCGCACAAAAAAATAGAGTGTTATCTAACATAAGACATGAATTTGAAATTATGTGGGTATATAGTGACATGATATATGAGATGCGACTCTTGACGGCACTCTACCTGAATTAATACAACTACTCATGTTTATGTCTGATTACATTTCTTTGAACATTAAGAGGATAAATTGAAACACCCATGATGACAATAGACGAAAGAGGGGAAAAAGCCTAGTCTAAAGTCTAGTTTCAGGTTCTACCTCTCGATTAGCTGTTCCCGCATAGCAAGGGCTACAGCTTCGGTTCGGCTGGCGACACCCAGTTTGCGGAGGATGTTGCTGACATGGAATCTCACCGTGGCCGGGCTGAGAACAAGTTTCTCGGCTATCTTCGGATTGCTCAGGCCTTCCGCCATGAAGGCCAGCACCTGTCCCTCGCTTGCCGTGAGCTTATAATCCTTTTGCCTCAAGGCCTTTCTGTCCATACCGAACGCATCTATAAGCTCCTGTTCCCGTTCGGTGATGTCACGCAGGTTTACCACCACGCCGTTCACCTCGGGGATGTGCACCATGCTGTGCGCCGTGGCCTCGATCACCCGGCCGCCTCTTCCTTCTTTTCCCAGGGTGCGGCCGATGAGTCTCATGGTTTCGCCGGGGCTCTGCGCCAGTTGTTGAAGCATATTTGCCACTCGTGACAGGTCGTCGGGGTGAACTATTCCCAGCGGGTCCCTGCCCACCAGGGAATCTCCTTCGAAGCCGAACATATGTGACGCGGACAGGCTCTCGTACAGAAGCTCCATGTCCTTGTTCAATACCAGTATGGCATCCTGAGAGTTGTCGATGAGCGCGTGGAAGAACGCCATCTGCTCCTTTTCCCCCCGCTCTTTGCGGGCGCGCGTGAGTTCCACCTCCAATTCGGCGACCCTCTGATACAACCTGATTAATGCCGACACGGGTTGCTCATTCCCGTCTCTCAGGCTGCGTATAAGCTTGATCACAGCAGGATTTACATGGTCCAGAAATTGGGTGGGGACTTTTTTTGCAAGACCGAAGAGTTCATCCGCATCCGTATCCAGGGCATTGGCCAGGGCTGTAATCGTTTTACCCCGTGGCGGATGCATAGCTCCATTTTCTATCTTGCTTAAATATGTGAAGCTAATACCGACCCTGCTCGCCAGCTCGCGCTGGGAGAGCCCCTTGTCTTTTCTTAATTCCCTCAACCTTTGTCCGAAGGTCATACAATCCACCAGTATCGAAGCTTTTTGAAGACTCTTTAAGGGTATAAAATGTTGAGTTGATTGTCAAGTTCAACTATTTCTTCAACCCAGCATGGAGTGATTTCAAGGTTCGGGAAAATAGTCGAATAGCTGGAATGAAACATGAAACCGAGAACGAGAGGATTCTAGATGTCTGCGATACCAGGTTCGAAAGGTCAGTTTTTACTTAATAAAATATCAGAAAGCTTTCTTGCAGTTCGGACATATGAAGTGGGTCGAGAACCAGTGTCCTTCGGTCCGTTTGTTATCGGGTATCATCTCCTGTACCACGCTTTCAGAGCATACTGGACATGAGAACAGTACGGAAAGGCCTATCTCCTGCTCCAAACGGGCCGCATCAAGCTTTCTCTCCTTGACCGACAGTTTATAGGTTTTAATATTCCTGGTGGATTCGCCGGCTTGCTGATCGTCCCTGGTAAGTATTTCATTTATCTTGACCAGTATCTCGCGGGGCGAGTAGAAACCCTTTACCAGATAATCGGTGGCGCCCAGCCTCAAGCCTTTTTTAACGTTTTCCTGTTCTCCAACAACGGTTAAGATAATCACGGGGACATCCTTTGTGGTCGCATCGGCGCGGATGTTCTTGAGAACCTCGAAGCCGTGCAGCCTGGGCAAAGCCAGGTCGAGCAAAACTACATCCGGCAACTCGGCCCTGGTCATGAGCCAGCCGCTTTCCCCGTCTTCGGCCGTGAGCACATTATAGCCATCGCTTTCGAGAAGGTCCTTAAATATATTTCTAAAGGCAGCCTCGTCTTCAACAATTAAAACCTTGCCTTTTATTCCTTTGTTGTTCATCGGTCTCCTCCTAAGGCGATTATATTATCGATAAAATCATTATTCTTTATATAACGGAACCGTCAATATGAAAGTGCTGCCTTTTCCTATAGTTGATGAAGCGATTATATCGCCATTCTGCGCTTTCATGAAGCCTTTTGCTATATATAGGCCCAAACCCGCACCGCCGCCGGCCACAGGCCCGCCGCTGAGTATCTTCTGCCGTTTGAAAAGCTCTTGCAGCACCTCATCCGACATACCCGGTCCCGTGTCCATTACTTCCACGATGCCGTATTCTTCATCATGGCTGACTTTAATCGTGATAGATCCCTTGTCGGTAAACTTAGTGCAATTATTAACGATGTTGGCCAAAGCCTCGACGCTCTTGTCCCTGTCTGCAAGTACGACTATGTCCTGGTTGTTCGCGCCCTCGGTCTTAAGCGCCAGTCCCTTCTCCTCGATCTTGCCATAGTAATCTTTGATTACGGTGCTGACTATATCGTTCAATTTAGTCGGGCCCAGGTCTATAGAAAGCATGCCGCGTTCAATCATCGATGTATTCAGGAGGTCGGAGATCAGCCTGTAGTTCCTCAGACACAGCACCCGCATATCGGAGAGATAGCGCTTCTGCTTTTCGTTCAGTTCTCCGGTCAACCCGTCGAGCATGTTCTCGACGTAGCCTCTTATACCCGCTACCGGTGTTTTCAACTGGTGAGACACAAGTGCCACAAAATCGCTTTTGGCCTGGTCCATTTTTTTACGGGCGGTTATATCTCTTATCACACATATGAATCCGGTCGGGTTCCCTGCGCCGTCGCGTGATACAGTGGCGCTGATCTCTCCCTCGAACTCATTGCCATTCTTATCTACCATGGTGAATTCTCTGGTATAGCCTTCCCCCTTTTCCAGGGCTTCCAATAACGATAGTTTCGCCTCTTCGCGGTTTTTTTCCGCGATGAATGATAACCCGTCCAGTCCAACAACTTCCTCTTTGCTGTTGAACCCGAACATCCGCACTCCGGCCATGTTCTCTTCGATGGCCTTCCCGCTAAGATCGGTAACCACAATGCCATCTCCGATGGACTCGAACGTGAACCGTAATTTTTCTTCCGACGTCCGCAGCAGATTCTCCATTCGTTTCCGGTCGGTGATGTCATGTATGATCGTTACGAATCCAGCCATATTGCCATCGGCGTCGTGAAGGGTGCTTATGCCAACCTCGGCGTCGAATTCCTCACCAAGCTTGCTGCGCAGTTTGAAGTCGCCCCAGTCGATAGGACGGCCCTGCACCGCCTCGTTCATCGGCTGCATCGCTTTTTCGATATCTTCCGCGGTGATGAAATCAAGCGCGTTTTTCCCTATCATGTCTTCTTTGGTCGGATATCCGGCTAAGCGCCTTGCCGCTTCGTTGACCTGCAGCATATTTATTTTCAAGTCGGTAACAACTATACCGTCCTTTATCGAATCAAAGACTATCTTCAACTTTTCTTCCGATTCCCGGAGAGCCTGCTCGGCGTGTTTCAGGTCCGTTACGTCCAGGGCGATTGCCAGAATAGCCCGTTTCGCTTTGTACTTAATGGATACTACTTTCTCCAGTACCCATACGATGTCCCCATTACTTTTGAGGAGCCTGAACTCGTGGAGGGCTTTGACCTGTCCCTTAAGGCTTGCGATAACCTCTTCTATGACCCGTTCTCTGTCTTCCGGATGTATGTAATCGGCGGTGGGTTTTCCCATGAGTTCCTGACTGGTATATCCCAGCATCTCTTCGAAGATAGGGTTCAAGTACTGGAACGTGCCGTCTTGTACTATGCTCACACCGGTTACCGCATTCTCAAGCGTTATACGCGACATCTCGCGGGATTCACGCATCTTTTGTGTATTAATCAAGGCTTCATCGTAGAGCCGCAGACTATCTATCGCTATTGCGGACTGAATGGACAGAATCCACAGAGGCTGTTCATCGGCTTCAGGGATATCATCGCGACGGGTGAAGGCCAGGATGTTACCCAGAAGGCATTGTCTCATTGTGAGCGGCACGGAGATCATGGTCCTAGCGCCAAGCATCTTCTGTACAGCAGCATATTCAGGGGGAGGTTGGGGTTCGGATGTGACTTCTTGGCTATCCTGTTCACTGTCCGGATTAGTATCCGATAGATCTACATTTTCCTGGATTTGGGCAGCTATTAGCATTTGTTTTACGGATATTTCCGCCTCTTTTGCCAACTCCAGGCCTGGTTTACTGAAGAAGGCTGTCTCTGCCTGTGCGTTTTTGTCCACATCGAATATTATTACGAAGGCGTGGTCATATTCCAGAATGTTAACGACGGTTTCAGCAATTTTAGGGAGTATGTCTTTTATAGACATTGTGCTATGAATGTTCGTATATGCTCTTTGCAGTGCGAGGAATTGATTGAGCCTCGCCTCCGCGTCGGGAAGCTTTTTGGTTGGCTGTTTCTTCGTCTCGTCCTTATCCATAAAAGTGAACCTCAAAAGGTCTCGGAACGCCCAAATATTGTTTGAATAGTTCGTTACACTTTTACTACTAAGTTAAACATAAGTCAAGTCGCTGAAAAGTTATGATTACGATGCAATCATCTGTTAGATAAAGCTCATTTCATTAATTTTCAGTAATTATATATTATTTATAAATGATTTGTAAATTGGTTTAGAATTCTTTCTTACAGACGGGACAGACAAAACGGCCTGAGAATGAGTGTTTGCCGTCTTTTGCCGGGTCCGGGGTCAATTCCAGGGATACCTCCATCCTGCAAGCGGGGCAGTTAAAGTATAAGCCGAGGTGAAGCTCCTCCTCTAAAGCAATCGCGTCCAGCAGCCTTTCTTTTACTTCAACCCTATATGTGGTTAATGCCGGTCGTGCTGCCGCGAGCGCTGCGTTTATCCTTTTAAAGGTTTCCATAGCCGTGACCAGACCTTTTACCAAGTAGTCTGTAGCGCCGAGGTCGGTGCCCTGTTTTATTTCTTTGTCTGACCCCTGCACGGTCAGGATAATGATTGGCATGTTGCCGGTGGATTCGTTGGCTCTAATCTTCTTTAATACTTCAAATCCATGAAGTTTAGGTAAGTTCAAATCAAGAAGCACGAGGTCCGGTTTTTGCGTTAGAGCTATGTTCAATCCCGCTTCGCCATCCTCGGCAGTTAGAACGTTGAAGTTGCCGCTCTCAAGCATGTCCTGGTATATGGTTCTGAAGGATACCTCATCTTCAACAAGGAGTATAGTCTTTTTGTCCTGGTCGTCCATCGTATTTCTATTCCTCCTGCCGCTGGAATGTCGAAAGCGACGCGCTCCGGTTTAAGATCGCGGAAATTTCTCTGTGTAAGCTGTCGCAACTATATATGTAATCTAAGGTAAAAATCAAGTGGTTGATGAGTCGGTCAGGAACGATTTATAGTCGAACCCGCTAAAATCTCACGCATTTCTCCCGGGCTAGAACATAAATATGTTACGTCTGCGCTTTCTCACGATGAATCCCGCGATAAGGCCGACAAGAAGACCTCCCAGGTGTGCTTCCCATGCCACCCCGGGCAGGAAGGACATAAGCAGGAACCCGCCGATAATTGCTATCCAGAGAGGAATGGGCGCGGGGATGGGGAAAACCATAACCTTGAATTTGGGTGCCAGTGCCGTTAAGGCACCTGCGACGGCGAATACCGCGCCCGAGGCGCCGATAACCAGGCTGTTCGCGTTGCCGAGTGGAGTGTATAAGCTGAAGAGGATGAAGAAGAAACTGCCGACAATCCCGCCGACGAAGTATATGATGAGAAATATTTTGTCTCCGATCATGTTGCATAAGAAACTGCCGAGGAAAAAGAGTGTGAACATGTTGGCGAATATATGTAAAAATCCTCCATGCATGAACATGCTTGTCAGCACTGTCCATGGCTCTTTGGTCCATGTCAATGGCTGAAGCCCCAGTGTGCCTATGAGAGAATCCTTGAACAGGTAGGCTATGAAGAATATGAGGTTCACTCCAATCAGTACCAGTACTGATTTAGCTTCGGGCCATTGCGATCTTCTACCGTAAGTCATTCGATCAATCGATGTTTATAGATAACTTTTAGATGATAACTGTATTCATGTGTCGATTGCAAGTAGATATATGATGGTCGTGAGAATCAACCCCTTGGTAGTCCCCCATATACGTTGGTATCGGGTGGGGGCTTGATTAATCAAGCCCTTACAGGTACACCCACAAAACACCGGCCTCGATTTAATCGACGCACCTTCTTCTTTAGGTACCTCTTTGTCATAATGGGAGAGGGCTAGTGCGAGAAAATCAGGATTTAACCTCCGCATTGTTCGGCCTCGCGATTCCCTGTTATACTGATGCCATGCCTGAAGCACTTCCAGAAGCAAGCCTGGCGGTTATATTTTCTACTTCGTTTGTCGTGGCGCTGTCCGGCGCCCTGATGCCGGGCCCGGTGCTGGCGCTGACCATCAGCGGCGTGGCTAAGCGCGGCTTCCGCGCCGCGCCGCTGATAATTGCCGGACACGCCCTGCTGGAGCTGGCGCTGGTGATAGCGCTGGTCTTCGGCTTGAGCCGCTTCATAGACAGCGACTTCATCGCCAGCATAATCGGTATCGTGGGCGGGTCCGTGCTCATCGGAATCGGCGCGATGACCGCTATCAAAGGCAGGAATGCCCAAAACCCGCTGTCCAGTCCGCCGACGTATGCGACCCGTGACCACATGCTGGTTATGTCCGGGGTCGTGCTCAGCCTGTCCAATCCGTACTGGTTCCTGTGGTGGGCCACCATCGGTCTGACGTATCTGCTCTGGTCGCTTAAGCTGGGCACGGCTGGCGTAGCCACGTTCTTCGTTGGCCACACGTCGGGGGATTTCGCCTGGCATGCGGTGGTGGCTCTGGTGATTATTACCGGCAGAAGGTTCATCAACGACGCGGCGTATCGCTGGATGCTCATCGTGTGCGGCGTGGCGCTTGTAGGGCTGGGCATCTATTTTATAATATCGGGGGCGCGGTTCCTTATGGCGCCCGAGTCGGCGACCGCCGCGGTATTATCGACGATACGGGGGTAAGAGATATGGTCGAACTTAATGATTACAATGGAGATTTCGATCCCGATTTTAGCTACGATAAGCTGTCGAAGGATGCGATGCACAAGATGCTCAAGGCAAGCTCGGACTACATACGCATGATAGACGGCTACTGGTATCTCGCCGTCATGAAAGAGTGCGGCAACGATCTGGCCTTCAAGCTGGACAGCGATATATGGGAGAAGCTCGGCGCGTACACCATGGAACTCACGCGAAAGATGCTCAATATCAAGGGCGACGGCGTTGATGCCGTAGCTAAATCGTTACAGGCCAGCCCGTGGTCGCTGATGTACGATATTAAGGCGGAACTGAAGGGCGATAACGTTGCCGTAATAAGTTTCCTTAACTGCCCCACGCTCAAGTCGCTGATGAAGGAGGGGCTTGGGCGCGAGAAGCTGATATGCCACCAGCTCGAACGAAGGCTAATGGAGGTTAAGGCGCACGTGTTCAATCCGGATATCGCTGTCACGCCGCTGAAGCTGCCGCCCCAGGAGCCGGGCAGCGATATCAGTTGCCAGTGGGAACTGAAACTGGAGCGTTCGAAATGACCAAGCCTTTATACGATTACAGCGGCGACTTCGATCCTTCGTTCGATTACGGCAAGATATCGAGGGAAGGCCTGGTCGGCCTGCTGGCCGCGAATGCGAACTACATCCGCAAGCTGGACGGCCACTGGTACCTGTCGGCGATGAACAGATGCGGCGACGACGTCGCCTACGATTGCGACATCGATGTCTGGAAAAGGCTCATGAAGTTCGAGTTGAAGATCGCGTCCGAGATGATGAATATACGCGGGGACGGGGTATCGTCGATCGCAAAATATTTCCAGGTGAGCCCGTGGTTCTGGACCTTCGATTACAGGCTGGAGCTTGCGGGCAGCGACCGATTGGTCGTCACGTTCGTCAAATGTCCTACGCTGCTGGCGTTGGAGAAGGAGGGGCTGGGGCGCGAGGGGAGGATATGCCGCGAGCTGGAGCAGGACCTGTTCGAGACCATAGCGCACCATTTCAATCCGCGCATCGCGGTGGTGCCGGTGCAGGTGCCGCCGCGCAAGGAGGTCGCCGACTTTTGCTGCAAGTGGGAGTTCAGGATCGAGGGGAGCAAATGACAAAATCTCTGTACGATTACAGTGGGGACTTCGATTCTTCCTTTGATCACGGTCGGTTGTCAAAAGAAGGCCTCGTCGAATTGCTGCATACGTATTCGGACTACATCCGGCGGCTGGACGGCCACTGGTACCTCTCTCTGATGAATCGCTGCGGCAACGACACGGCCTTCGCCTGCGACAGCGAGGTGTGGGAGCGGCTGGTGCTGCACGAGCTGAAGATCGCCAGGGATCTGCTCAACATCAAAGGGGACGACGCCGTGGCCGTGGCCAAGGTGTTCCAGGCGAGCCCGTGGTTCTGGATGTACAAATGCGACATCGATCTGAAGAGCCGCGACCACCTGGTAATTACCTATAATTCATGCCCTACTCTGTTCGCGCTGGAGAAGGAGGGCGCCGGGCGCGAGCAGAAGATATGCGTCGATCTGGAGATGAAGATATTCATGAAGATGGCGCATTTCTATAATCCGGAAATGAAAGTAACCGCCCTCAAGCTGCCCCCGCGCAGCGGCCCGGACGATATCTGCTGCCGCTGGGAATTCAAGGTCGACAGGAAGAAATGACAGAATTTCTGAACGATTACAGCGGGCCGTTCCAGCCCGACTTCAGCCACGAGAAGCTGAGCCGGGAGGCGTTGCTCAGGATACTGAAGGCCAACTCTGTCTATCTGCGACGGCTGGATGCTACCTGGTACGCAACTGTAATGAAGAAGCGCGGCAACGAGCTGGCCTTCGAGTGCGATGCCGAGATATGGGAGAGGTTCATCAATTATGAGCTCGACGTCCTGTGCCGGACGCTCGATATTCGCGGCAATGATGTCGAGACGGTGATCAAAGCTATTCAGTCCACGCCGTGGATGAGGATGCATAACCGTACCTTCGAACTCAGGGATAAGAACTGCGCCGTCATCACCTATCGCAACTGCCGCACCCTGCTCAATCTGGAGAAAGAGGGCACTCACCGCTACAGGCAGATATGCCATGTGCTGGAGCCCAGGCTGTTCCAACTGACGGCCGATTATTTTAATCCGAGGATAAGTGTGATCCCCCTCCAGTTGCCGCCCCGCGAAAAGGGCAGCGATGTCTGCTGCCGCTGGGAGTTCAGACTAGAGGAGAAGATATGACCAAGTTCCTGCCCGATTACAGCGGGCCTTTCCAGCCCGATTTCAGCCATGAAAAACTGTCGCGCGATGCGCTGCTCAACATATTGAAGGAGAATTCGCACTACCTGCGCCGTCTGGACGCCACGTGGTACGTGACCGTTATGAAGAAACGCGGCAACGATTTGGCCTTCGAGTGCGACACCGAGATATGGGAGAAGTTCATCAACTACGAGCTCGATACAGTGTGCAAGGCGCTGAACATTCAGGGAAACGATGTCGAGACCATGGTAAAGGCCATGCAGGCCACGCCGTGGATGTGGGTGCACAACCGCACCTTCGAGATACCGGAGAAGAATCGCGCCATTATCACCTACCGCGACTGCCAGACGCTCCTGCACCTGGAGAAGGAGGGCACCGAGCGCTGGGATACCATATGCCACAAGCTGGAGCGCCGGCTGTTCGAGCTGACGGCCGAGTATTTCAATCCGAAGATTAAAGTCAATGCGCTGAAACTGCCGCCGCGCAAGAGGGGAAGCAATATCTGCTGCCAGTGGGAGTTCGTGCTGGAGGAGTAAGCCGTTAAATCCTGCTTGAGTAAATCACCGATATCCTCTTGGACAGCGTGTTGCGCACCGGGGTCTGCAGCCCCGATTGCAGCAGTAGCTTCTTCTGCTGACTGTTGAGATCGTCGCCTTCAAGCTTGACCGAATATTTTATGGTGACCTCCGATGTGGTGCTCTTATCGACGCTGACATAGGTCGTCACGTTGTCGAGAGGAAACCCCGTCTTGTCGGCATAAGTGCGTATCGCTACATTCATATCGGCGGCAAGCGCGGCTTCCAGCATCTCGGTAGGGGTGAACCCCGATTCCTTGCCGCCTTTCTCCGCGGGGGCTTCGTAGGTCATCTCGTCCTTTTCGTTCGATATCGTAGCCCTGTACTTCTTCGCGTCGCTTTTGCAAACAATCATTCCCTCTCCTGTTCTAAAACGGCGTGAGCCCGGCCGTTTGCATATTAAGGGAATATACATTATTCCGCGGATGATTTCAAATGGGGGTCGAGGAGGATTCAACCCCCTGTTATCCCCCACTCTTGGGGGAAATTAAAAAAGGACAGGGGACACCCCTGGAACCCCGGCAGAGGGAAGCCCCTCTGCACTCCCTTGCCGATCGAGCGGGGGAAGCGACAAAGCTGCAGGGGGTGTTGAATGTGGTTACACCCATGCATGTCATTGCGAGAAGTCCTTCCCCGATAAAATTAGGCGGAAGGACGACGTGGCAATCTCATCGTGGTGTGTGGCAGAGCAGGTGCTATGTCTTCGGCGCGTCGGGCGGCGTCGCGCGCGGCGGCTGATTATAGCTCGATCCGCCGGCCGATCCCGGCTTACGGCGGGGGCGCCTGCGCCGCGGCTTCTGCGGGTACGGCTGGGACGAATCGCGAGTTGCGTCGGACGGCTTGCTTTGAGCCGACGGGGACGGCAGCGGTTTCAGCAGCGCGTCGTCGGGGTACACGCAGTGCAGCTTCTTGCCCAGGAACTCCTCTATCTTCGGTATCATGTATGACTCGTATTCGGTGGCGAAGCTGATCGATGTGCCCAGACTGCCGGCCCGACCGGTGCGCCCGATGCGGTGCACGTAGTCCTCGGCGTCCAGCGGCAGGTTGTAGTTGAACACGTGGCTGATATCTTCGATGTGTATGCCGCGCCCGGCCACGTCGGTTGAGACCATGACCCTGATCCGGCCGTTGCGGAAGCCCTCCAGCGTGCTGATGCGCTTGTTCTGCGCCACTTCACCGGAGAGAAGGGCGCTGTCCATGCCGTGAGCCCTGAGACGGTCCGCCAGCCTGCGGGCCTCGTCGCGGCGGTTGCAGAAGACGAGGACGCGCCCGAGGTTCTGCTGAGCGATCATGTTGTACAGCACCGTGAAACGCTCCCTGGAGGTGACGAGATACAAGACCTGGTCCACGGAGTCGACAGCCACCTGCTCGGGATCGATCTCTACGGTGATGGGGTTGTGCGTCCACTGCGATGAGAGTCGTGTCACCTCGGGCGTGAGCGTGGCGCCGAAGAACATAGTCTGCCTCTTAGTCTTGGGCGGGGTGCTGTTAACTATCTTCCTGATATCGGGGATGAAGCCCATGTTGAGCATCTCGTCGGCTTCGTCGATGACCAGCATCTCGACCTTGCCCAGGTGCACTATGCCCTGATCCTTGAAATCAAGCAGCCGCCCCGGTGTGGCCACCACTATATCGATAACGTTCTCCGCCAGCATCTGTCTCTGTTGCTGATAGCCCAGTCCCCCGAACACGGCGACGACTTTGAAGCCGCAGTGCTTCCCCATCAGGTTGGCCTCCTTGGTTATCTGCAGCGCCAGTTCACGCGTGGGGGCCATTATCAGGGCGCGCGGCACGCCGCGGTGGCGCTCCTCGGTGGGGGGATTGAGTTTGAGCCGAGTCAGGATGGTGATGAGGAAGGCGGCGGTCTTGCCGGTGCCGGTCTGCGCCTTGCCCGATGCGTCTTCTCCTGCCAGCGTTTTGGGCAGTATCGCGGCCTGTATCGGCGTGCAGTACTCGAAGCCCGCGTCGAATATGCCGCGCATTATCTCGTCAGGCAAATTCAGGTCATGGAAACGCATCTTGCCCTCGGCCGGGGCCACCTTGAACGCCGACGGGTTCCACGCGGCCTTGCCGGCGGCTGCGGCGGGCTCCGTTGCGGGCGAAGGAGAGGTTGTCGATTTGTTCTTGGAGGCCGGGCGCTTGCGCCTGCGTCGCGGGCGATATTCCCCCTGTTTGTAAGGAGGGCGTTCGGTTTGCTGAGGCGGTTGGGTTTGTTTGTCCGAAGCGGTCTTTTTAGGCGTCGGAGACGACGGCCTGTGCGGCGGGGGCTTTATTTCGGCCTGCGGCGGAGGGGGTGGTGCCGGTGCCTGTTTATTTTTGTTTCCGGACAGCTTATCCTGTGCCGCCTTGATGAGTTTGCGAAACAATACTACGTGTTTCCTTCCGGTGATATGTCGATATTTTCAAGGCTATTATACTCTAATTGCAGGAAATGGGTATGGGGTGAGCTCATAGTGTTGATTTGAACCCCCTTTATCCCCCTTGAACTTCGAGACAGGGCGAACACAGGGGTTCGCCCCTACAAGACAATAATTAAGGGGACACCCCTAAAACCCCGTCAGGAGAGTGCTCTCCTGTACCTCTCGTCGTCGTTGCGTAGGGGCGTATGGCCATACGCCCTTACTCGGGACGTTTCATCATCATTATCGATGCGATGTAGCTCAGCACCGGCTTGTCGTGCTGATTCCTGACCTCTATCTGCGAGAGCACCACCCCCCGGTCGGGTTTGCTGCGCGATGCGCGCTTCTCCACCCACTCCATGCTCACCGTGAGCACATCCCCCGGCCGCACGGGCGCGTGCACCTTTATCTGGTTGTATTCCATGACGCCGTAGGTTTTGATGTGCAGGTTCAGTCCGATGACCTTTGTTACCACGCACATGGTGTAGTTTGAGGAGGCGATGAGGCCGTTGTGGTGCGCCGCTTCCTTCTCGTCTAAATGGAACACCTGCGGGTCCCAGCACTTTGCGAACTCGATCATGCCCTCTTTGTCCGTCTTATGCGTGCCGACGATTATCTTTTCTCCGACATGTATATCTTCAAAATACAGGGAGTCCATGGTTCTCCTTAACGATAAAGCCGAGGGGAATATAACATTATTGGGAGGGGAGGTGCAAATCAAACTGTCATTGCGAGGAACGCAGTGACGTGGCAATCTCTATTACGATGCGGGATAGAGCACTGACTTCTCGTCGGAATCTTAACCATAAGGTCGTTGGTTTGAATCCACCTCTCGCTACCAAGCAACGGCAATCTAGAAAGGGCGATTCACGTAGGGGCAGGCCCCTGTGCCTGCCCTTTCACGGGCAACCACGGGGGGTTGCCCCTACAGGGGGCAATTTATATTTCCATCCCCGGTTGCGAGCCTTCAGCTTTGCGCACGCGTTGCGCCTGCTTGAACGTGCCGTGCGCCGCGGGCATTTGAATCTCAGCGCCAGCGAGTAGTTGAGATATGGTTAATATCTGGATGCGCTGATAGTCCTTTTGCCAGAGTTCGGAGGTATAATAGCCCGCCGCTAAAGTCTCTTTCTCCATGTCTTTGGTAGCAGGCTCCAGCGTGATGAATACGCCGATGGCCGCGTCCTCGCGCTCCACGGTGCCTCTCAGGTCGCGGATGAGGCCGCTGTTTACGTGGCCGCTCTTAACTTGAACCATGACTCTCTGTGGCTTGCCCTTGGCTTCAACGAAGTTAATGATGCCGTCGATGCCCCTGTCTTTGCCCTTCTTGCCGGTCTTGCTGTCCCCCTCCCCGCCCAGCGGCTTGGCCCCCACCAGCGACAGCGCCCACCACTGGAACTGGTAGCGGTCATCCTTGGCTAATTGAGCGGCAGAGCTTTCATCGCAGGGCTCGCCAATGACCTGATAATCTTTGCCAGCGGTGATGTGGAAAGTGTCGTGGAGGCGGTATTTCTGCAATGCGATAGCAAGGTGAGTGACGTCTATTCCAATCCAGTGTCGTTCCAGCTTCTGTGCGGCGGCGATAGCCGTGCCGCAGCCGCAAAACGGGTCGAGAACCCAATCACCGGGGTTGCTGCTGGCTTGGATGATACGTTCGAGGAGCGTCAGAGGTTTCTGCGTCGGGTAACCGAGACGTTCGGCGGCTTGAGAATTAATAGGAGGTATGTCATTCCAAACGTCGTCAGCTAGTACACCTTGAATATCTTCGAGATAAATCTTATATCTTAGTTTCCCACTCTCATTAGTAATTAATCGATTCTCTCTCTTTAATTCTTCTAATTTCTCTTCCGAATAGGTTGCTAATTCGGCATCTTTGTACCGTCCTCGTTCATCCGAACGGCGAAATCTTTTTTGAATTTCTTCTTCAGGGTAAGGAAGAAATACTTTATTGAAACCAGCTTTTTCACTTCTGACATAATATAAGATAACATCATGATCCGAACCAAATCTTTTTGCTATAGACTTGCTGCTTCCAGAAGTTGCTCGTTTCCAAATGAGCTCATTTCTAAAATTAGCAGGCCCGAAAATTGTATCCAGCACAATCTTGAGATAGTGGCTGGCGGTCGGGTCGCAATGCAGATATAAACTGCCCGTCGGCTTGAGGACGCGGTGAAGCTCAACTAACCTCACCGCCATCATCACCAGATAGGCCGTCATCTGGTTCTCGCCAATAAAATCATGCAGGGAGCCAATCATCTTGACCACATCGAGCGGGCCGTTCTGAATTAAGTCGTGGTAGGTGTGAGCCGCGTACTGATCCCAGTGCCAGGTATCCTCAAAGGCGGTTATCTGCGCATCGGATTCCTTTCCGCTCTCATCGGCAAAGAGCACGTTGTAAGAACGGCTGGAGTTGAACGGCGGATCGAGGTAGATCAGGTCAACGCTCTCGGAAGGAATGTGCTCGCGCAGTATCGGAAGATTATCCCCGTAGAATAAGGTGTTCTGAGTTATCTGTTTTGGCATATTTACCTCACTACTCGACGGTTAATATATACCCGCCGGCCCATTCGTCATATACATCCGATACCGATATATAGTACCTGCCGGACTGCGGCGCGGTGAACTCCAGCTCGGCGTTGGTGCCGAAGAGCCCGCCGCCGCTGTCATCGTCGTACCAGTCATCCTCATCGTAGCCGTCCAGGGCGCCCACCTCAACGTAAGCGTCTATGGCTATGGAATCGACCGTGATCGTCACCGTCTGGTAGGCCGCGAGGTCCATGACGAAGTAGTCCCAGTCGCCTGGGCAATCGATATTGGCCGTGACCGTCTGTCCCGGGCTGACGAGCATGCCGTCGTCGACGTCGTACAGTGCAATCATGGCGCAGCTGCTGCTGATTTTTACGTTTGCCTGGAGGTCGTCGAACTGCCTGACGATGAGAAAATAGGGCGCGTCGTACTCGGTATCGACGGAGAGGGATTCGGCGCCGCTGTAGCCCTCGTCGGCCGCGGCGAGCTCGTAGCCGCTCGCGTCGATCAGATATAACGCGATGTCGTTATCGCTTGAGGCCTCAATGTCGACGGTTGTTCCCACAGGCTCGTACATGACGAAGACCCTGGTATCCCAGCTATGCTTCAGCGTGACATCTTGCGCCGTCTGGCCGCTATACAGAAGCTGTTCGCGCCAGCCATGCCAGTAAACGCTTGCGCCGTAGATAAGGCCCTGCACGCGGGACGAGATATCTGCGGCGGAAACGCCCAGCCCGAACACGTCCGGGAAGGTAAATCCGATCATGCCTATGACCTCGCCGCCGGCGGAGACGATGGCGCCGCCGCTGGCCCCGCCGCTGGTGGTTGCGTCCGTCTGGATATACGTCAAATCCTGGGCAATCCAGTAGCGCAGTCTGGAGATGAGCCCCTGCGAGAGCGAGGGCTGGGGGTATTCGTCGGGCTCGCCGGGGTAGCCGATGATGAATACGCTGTCGCCTATTTTTATGACGTCGTTCGATGATAGCGAGAGCTTCGGCGCGGATGCCGATACCGGGCCCAGCACTGCTATGTCGGCCATGAGATCCAGATTGATAACATCGACGTCGAACTCGTTGCCGTCGGGGAAGACCACGCGAACGCTGTCGAAGGGCCAGGCCACGTGCGCGCAGGTCAGGATGTACCCGCCGTCGATATAGATGCCGCTGCCGGTGCCGGTTGGCGTATCGATATAGACTATCGACGGCGCGTTCTGCGCGTAGATATCCGCTGCCAACCCATCCGTGTTTGCCGATTGTCCGTCGCTGAAGTTACAGCCGGAAACGATCAAGGCGACGAGCGTCAGCGGTATGATAACTTTTGCGATTTTCATTTACTCAGCCGTTCCACTTTCTTAAATATGTCGCAAACACTAAACAGGAACCGTCCGTTCTTTGGCCCAGCTCCTCAAGGCGGCTATATCCTCCCGCTTCACCACCGCCAGCGGCTTGGTGGATTTGACCTGTTCTATGATGTGTTTTGTAGAGATGGGCTCTTTGCCGGCGGAGGCCCGGTACAGGGCGGATATCACCGCCTGCTCCACTTCGGCGCCGCTGAAACCCTTGGCCGCGGCGGCGAGCTTTTCAATATCGAAGTCATCCGGCCTGAGGCCGCGTTTCTTCAAGTGGATTTTGAAGAGCGTTACCCTTGCTTCCTCATCCGGCAGGTCGACGAAGAATATCTCGTCGAAGCGCCCTTTGCGCAGCAGCTCGGGGGGCAGCAGGTATATGTTGTTGGCGGTGGCGGCCAGGAACGAGCTGGCCTTGCGTTCCTGCATCCAGGTGAGGAACGTTCCCAGTATGCGCTGGGAGACGCCGCCGTCGATATCGCCCCCGGAGGCGGCGAAGGCCTTCTCTATCTCATCGACCCAGAGGCACATCGGGCTCAGCTTCTCCACTATCATAAGGGCCCTTCTCAAGTTCTCCTCCGTCTCGCCGATGTATTTGCTGTAGAGGCTGGCCACGTCCAGGCGGTACAGCGGCAGGCCCAGCTCTTTTGCTATGACCTTGATCGCCAGGCTTTTGCCGCAGCCCTGGACGCCCATGAGCAGGACGCCCCTGGGGACGGGCAGCGCGCCCGGATCGTCCGCGGCGAAGGCCTCTTTCCTGTCCGCCAGCCAGCTTTTCAGTTTGTCGAAACCCGCTATGACGTTCCTGTCCTCGGTGAAGCAGAACTCCAGCAGTCCCCCTCTGTCGAATATCTTCTTTTTGTTGGATTCTATTGTCTTGAAGTCCCTTATATCGAAGACGTTATCGTCGAAGAAGCACTGGCTTACGATGTTCCTTATCTGTTGCAGCGACAGCCCCTTGAGCGCCTTTACCACCTTCCTCATCTCATCCGGCTTAAGGTCTATCAAAGCCATCTCGTTCGCCCGTTGCAGTTCCAAGCAGGTATCTCTTATCAAAGTAATTATCTCAGCTTCGGCAGGGAATCCGCCGATGATATGGGCCGAATCCGTCTCCACATCCTTAGGCAGTTTGTATTCTGCGGAGAGGATGACAAAGGTGTTTTTCGCGTTCTTGAAGCGGTTGATGAGGTCTTTGAAGCGCCTCACGGTTGTGACATCTTCCAGGTGTTTCTGGAAATCCTTCAGCACAAAAAGGCTCGGCTTGCGCCGGACCATCCCGTCCTCTGTCGGGGTTATCAGGGAAAGTACCTGGTTCAGCATCCTGACGGGCTGCTTGGTATCATAGAAAGGATCAGTGTTGTACTCTTTTCTAAGCCCTTCGGTCAGCGACCACTGGTAAAAGACCAGGTTCAAGCGGCTCGCCAGCAGGCGCAGCTGGCTGATGGTGTGTATCTCGTCTATAGATTCCAGATAGATGACGGGATATTTTGATTTGACCAGCAGTTCCAGCTCATCGTTACTAGCCATGTTGAAATCTCTATCGTCCGCACTTTTTGCACGTGCCGAAGATGGCCATGTGCTCAAGCTCGGCCTTGAAGCCGTAGCGCTTCTTGAGGTCGTCCTCCAGCCGGTCGAAGATGGATTCGTCCACATCCTGCACTTCGCCGCACTTGCGGCAGACCAGGTGGTGGTGGTGCGCCTTGCCCGCGGGGTGGTAGACCAGCCGCCCGCCGCCCAGGTCGCTCTCGGCAACCAGCCCCTCGCTCTTGAGCAGTTCCAGGGTGCGATAGACGGTCGAGATATTAAGATAGGGGTACTTGGCGTGGGCCTGGCGGAATATCTCCTCTGCGCTGATGTGATCGTCGCTGGCCTCCACGGCCTCAAGCACCATCATGCGCTGGGGGGTCATGCGGAAGCCGCGAGCCCGCAGCTCGCCGAATACGGATTCCCTGTCTGTTGATTTCATGGGGATATTCTACCACAGCCTGCGGCTGTTTTGACACGATGTGGGTGTTGATGATAATTTTTGGGGCGATGAATGGTTATCAGCCCCCTATATCCCCCAATATGTCGGTCATCGTGTAGGGGCTTGATTAATCAAGCCCTTACATGCCCCCGTGTTCTCCCGGCAGGAGACGAATTCTCCTGCACCCTTTTTTGGAATTATTAATGTAGGGGCGATCCTTGTGATCGCCCGATGTGGGCGAATACGGGATTCGCCCATACGGATGCGACAATTGAATGAGGGGATTAAACTCTCTAATTCTCCTTGATGAGCAAGCGATAGGTCAGTCCTTCCTCCTGGCAGCCGTCGGCGGCCAGGACTAGGAAACTGATACAGGTATCCGATGGCCATAAGGGGAGGAACTTGAAGGTGTACGTGGTCGAGCCCTCTTCCTCGCCCGGGCCTTTTCTTTTGGTCGAGGACAGCAGGTATACGCTGTTGGGCATGAATTCCAGGTAGGCTATCGGGCCGGTGAGCTTGTTTCCGTGGATGTTTATCTCGAAAACCTCGTGTATCTTCACTTCCATTTTACGCTCGGACATTAATTATCTCCTTCCGGTGTCTCAGGCGGATTCAATCGAATGGCGGGACTCGTTTCCCGCCTCGCATATTTTACGTGAAAACGATGGCGTTCGGCAAGTTGAGGGCGCCCGTTTATTCCGTCATTGCGAGTCCTTCCCCGTTAGGAATATGCGGAAGGACGTGGCAATCTCCATACGTATAGTGCTATATGAAACAAGAGATTGCCGCGTCGCCCTTCCGTACACTCTGATTACGGAGGGACACCTCGCAATGACAGTATAAAAAAAGACCTATGGCCTGCTCTGATATGGTGATCGAGGGACGCTAGGGATCGTAAACCTATTGCGCTTTCTCTTCGATGTCGTCATGCTTTCTGTGTCGCAGCCGTGTGTAGATCGTGGAGGCGGCGAAGATGGCCGCGCTGAGCAGAATGATCGTCGCGCCGGAGGCCATGTCCAGCTCATAGGAGAGCCACAGACCGCCCAGCACCGCGATTATGCCGAAAGCTATCGAAAGGAGCATCATCTTCTTTAGATCGTGGGTGTGCTGGCGCGCGGTGGCGGACGGAATCGTTAGCAGGGCGATGATTAGTATGATACCGACAACCCGTATCAGCAGTACCACCGTCAGCGCGATTAGGCAGAGCAGGATGAGATAGAGCCTCTGCGTGGGCAGGCCCAACGCGGTGCCGAAATCCTGGTCGAAGGAGATGGCCAGGAACTCCTTGTACAGCATAATCACGGTCACGATTATTATCGCGTCCAGAACGCCCATCATAATCAGGTTGGCCTTTGACACGGTGAGGATGCTGCCGAAGAGGTAGCCGGTGAGATCAGGCGTGTAGCCGGGCGTGAGCCCGATGAAGATTATTCCTATGGCCATGCCCACGGCCCACATAATTCCGATAGCGGTGTCCTCGGACAGGTGCGTCCTCCTGATGAAGGTTCCCATGCCCAGCGCGGAGAAGAGGGTGAATATCAGCGCCCCGTAGACCGGCGTCATCCACGAAATATATTGAGTCAAATAGTATCCTATGCCGATGCCGCCGAAGGAGGCGTGGGAGATGCCGCCGCTGATGAAGACCATGCGCTTGACGACGACATACGTGCCGATGATGCCGCAGGCGATAGCGGCCAGTATGCCGGCGGCGAAGGCGTTCTGCATGAACGGATAATGTAATAATGCGTCTATCATTCGTGCGTATGCTCCTTGAGTACGCGGTGCGGCACGCCGTGCGCTATCATCTGAATCGGGCACTGGTAGGCGGCCTCCAGGTCCTCCGGCGTCAACTCCTTGCTTTCGTGGTAATACAGCTTGCGGTTGAGGCAGGCGATCTTGTCCACGTAGACGGACACGGCGCTGATATCGTGGGACACCAGAACTATGGGCATGCGCTGCTTCAGGCGCTCCAGCAGTTCGTAAAACTCCCCCTGCATCGGCGCGTCAACGTTGGACATGGGTTCGTCCAGCAGCAGCAGTTTGGGCTCGCCAACCAGCGCGCGGGCCACAAAGACTCGCTGCTGCTGCCCGCCGGAGAGCATGCCTATCTGGCGGTCTTTGAAATCCAGCATATCGACAGCGCGTAGGGCCTCGGCTGCGGCCTCGCGATCGGCTTTTCTGTATCGGTGGAAGGGCTTTGCATGGCTCAGCCGTCCCGTCAGCACCACCTCCATTACGTTTATCGGGAAGTCGCGGTCGAACAGGCTGTACTGGGGCACATACCCAACGTATTTTCTGCCTTTATCCGGTGGCTCCCCCAGTATGGTGACCTCGCCGCGGCTCGGCGCTATCAGCCCCAGTATCAGCTTGAGCAAAGTAGTCTTGCCGCCGCCGTTCGGTCCGATCAGCCCAAGGAAGTCGTCGCGCCTGATGGACAGGTTGATATTCTCCAGTACGGTCGTGCCGTCGTACTGCACCCAGGCGTTGTTCAGTTTTACAACTTCTTCAGCCATATTCGTCATTTCATGTGTCGTTCTGTAGAGAAACCTTTTAAAAGAGAGGTGCAGGATTCTTCCTGCCGGGGGAATTGGGGGTGTCCCCCAAGAATGGGGGATACAGGGGGTTGATAAGATTCAAATAGAATCTTCATGATTTCATTCCAGCTCCAGCGCTATGGCATCGGCCACGGCTCGCATGCTTTCGATGTAATCCTCCGGCAGCGGGTTTAGCATAGCGGTCGTCCCTCCGATATTACCGGCTATGGTCTCCGCGTACTGCGTTACGGAAGCGGGGTCCATATAGACGTAGTTAAGATTGTACTGCTGTGCCAGGTCGATGCACCGCTGTATAACCTGCGGTGTAGGCTCCTTGCCCTCAAGCTCTATGGAAAGCTGGGTCAGATTGTACTCTGCGGCGAAATAACCGAACGACGGATGGTAAATGAGGAAATGCCGTACAGTGTAACCCTCGAACACGCCGTTGATATATTCGTCCAGGGCGTCGAGCTCGTCCAGGTAGCTGTCGCGATTGCCCTGGTAGTAGGCTGCGTTGTCCGGGTCGACTTCAATGAGCCCGTCGCAGATATTCTCGAGGATAATTTTTACGTTCGTCGGCGAGGTCCAGACATGCGGGTCCATCCCCGGCTCGTCGGCGTCGGTGCTGTCTATGAGTTCGATACCGTCAGAGGCGTTCACGACCAGCATCTCTTCGTTCTGAGCGATGATATTGTCCATCCATGTCAACTCGAACTCGACGCCCGATCCCACCTGCACGTAGAGTTCAGCCTCGCTGAGCGCCACCATCTGGCTATTCAACGGCTGGTAGATATGCGGGCTGGCGCCTACCGGCACCATTACCGTCACGTCGACCCTGTCGCCGCCGACCTGCTGCACGAAGTTGGCATAGGGCACGAGGGTCACCGCCACGCCCAGCTTATCGCTCCCCGAATTACCGCCATCGCAGGCTATCGACGGCAGAATGGTGCATACGAGCAGTACCGTCGCGAATGTTAAAATAATGAGCTTCCGCGTTTTCATCTCTCTATACGACTCTCCCTATTTTAGCCCCGGCGGCGATGGCCTCTGTAGCGTCGCCCGGATTTTCAGCGTCGCCGATAATATGAATCTCTTTTACTTTACCATCGAGCTTTTGCGCCAGGTTGTTGTCGGAAATGGCGCCCATGGCCAGCACGATGTTATCGATGCCGCGTATCGTCTCCTCGACGTCGTCGCGTTTCACCACTGCGCCGTCCGCGGTGAATCTATCGATTGTGCACGACGTTAAGATATTAACCTTCTGCTCATCGAGCCGTTTCAATAGATGATATTTAGGCCCGGGCACCATGTCGCTTGCGATATCCGGCAGCATCTCGACTATCGTCACTTTCCTGCCGTACGAGGCCAGCAGGTCGGCGGTCTCGCAGCCCACCATGCCGCCGCCGGCGACGAGCACCTTCTTGCCTGTAATCGCCTTGAACCTGAGTACGTCGCGCGCATCGACCATATTCGCGCCGTCTACTCCCGGTATCTGCGGAACCAGCGGCGTGCTGCCCGTGGCGATGACCAAAGCATCGGGCTTCAATTTGTCGATTTCAGCAGCGGTGGCCTCCGTCGCCAGCTTTATTTTCACGCCGGCCTTATCAAGCTGGCGCATCTGGTATTTGATATAGGGGAGGAGCTCCTGCTTGGTGGGGGGCACAGCGGCGAGGCGGTACTGCCCGCCGAGCTCCGGCTCCCTCTCGAACAGCGTCACATCGTGGCCCCGCAGCGCCGCCACCCGCGCCGCCTCCATGCCGGCGGGGCCCCCGCCGACAACTACGACGCGTTTAGCCGTCGCCGCCCTGGTGATGGCCATCTCGCGGTCGCGGCCCAGCTCCGGGTTGACCTGACACTTGAAGCTGAACTTGGTCATGAGGGCGTGCAGGCACTCGTGCGAGCACGAGGTGCACCACCTGATGTCCTCGAGCTCGCCGGACTTCACCTTGTTGGCCCACTCGGGGTCGGCCAGCATCTGACGCCCCACGGCCACGATGTCGGCCTTGCCCTGGGCTACGAACTGCTCGGCGATTAGCGGATCGTTTAGCCGGCCCACGGCGATCACAGGCACTTTCGCGGCTTCCTTTATCGCCTCTGCGTCGCGCATGAGAAAGCCCTTGGGCACGGCCATCGGCGCCGCTGTGTAAGCCTCGACGTTGGCATAGACCCCCGTCGAGACGCTGAGGCAGTCGACGCCGGCCTCAACCAGCCACGGGGCGATGGATACCGATTCCTCGATGGTGCGCCCGCCGGGCACGCGCTCGTCGGCGCTGAAACGAAAGATTATCGGGAAGTCCGGCCCGACCTGGGCGCGGCAGGCCTCGATTATCTCCAGGGCGAAGCGCATGCGGCTGCGCAGGTCGCCGCCGTATTTGTCGGTGCGGCGGTTGCTGTAGGCCGACATGAATTGAGCGATAAGATATCCATGAGTCCCGCACAGCTCGATGGCGTCGACTCCGGCCTCCTTAACGCGCCGCGCCGCCTGCGCGAAGCAGTCGATTATCTCATCGATGTCGGCGATGCTCATCACGTGGGGGATATCCTGGCAGTTGGGGCAGGGGCAGGGCAGCATCGAGGGCGCCCACGGCGGACGCTCCGAGCCCACGGCGGGCGCCTGGCGTCCCGGGTGCCACAGCTGTATCGAGGCCCTGGCCCCGGCCCTGTGAATCTCATCCATGAGCTTCTTCCAGCCGGGTATCAGGCTGTCGTCGTATATCGCACCCACGCCGATCTCGCCGAAGCAGAGTGCGAGGGAAGAATGAACGGTCGTGTCCTCGACCATTATCAATCCGCAGCCGCCCTCGGCGCGCGCCACGTAGTGGTCGATGAGGCGTTGGCTGGGCATCCCCCCGTCGTAGGCCAGCAGGGCGCCCATCGGCGCCAGCGCGATGCGGTTCTTCAACTCCATGTTGTTGATAACGATGGGTTTGAACAGGTGCTCGAAGTGCGTTCGCTTCATCATTCCGCCTCCTTATCAGACCCTTCTTGAGTAACGGCTGGTTCAGTCTTGAGCCTTCGCAAACGTCGCCGCCTGAATACAATGATCGATATCGACACTATGATTGCAATGAGGCTCACCCAGCAGGCGGTGGGGAAACCCGCTATTGTCCAGTACTCTATGCGCAGCCACTCCAGGCTGAAACGAATCGTCGAATAGTAAATGACGTATATAATGAAAATCTCGCCGTCGAGCAGACGGTCCTTATAGCGCCTGCCGATGACGAGCAGCATGACGCAGCCGATGAGGTTCAGCATGGATTCGTAGAAGAACAGCGGGTGGTAATGCTCGTATGAGGAGTATCCGGCGATACGGTTCTCGGGATTGATGAAAATCGCCCAGGGCAGGTCGCTTGGTTTGCCGTAGACCTCCTGATTGAAATAATTTCCCCATCTGCCGATAGCCTGCGCCAGTATCAGGCCCGGGGCGCAGATGTCGAACCAGCGCAGAGTGTTCAGCTTTCGCCACTTCGTATAGATGATTCCAGCGATAGCACCGCCGATGACCGCGCCGAAGATGCCCAGGCCGGCGCCCCCGATGATCTCGCCCGGGTTCTGGCTGTAATAGCTCCACTGGTCGATGACGTGATAGGCACGGGCGCCGATAAATCCCAGCGGAACGACCAGCAGCATGCCCGTGAACAGGTGATCCGGATTCTCGCCGCGCCTTTTGGCCTCCACGCGTGACAGTAGAAGAGCGGATAGTATCCCGATAACCATCAGGATGCCGTACCAGCGTATGTCCAGAGAGCCGATGCTGAATGCTATGCCCATGTCTTAACCTTGTTCCGCTTTCTGGCATTCGGGGCAGCGCCCGTGAAACTCAAGGACGTGATCATCCACGACGAATCCGGTGCTGTCGATAAGATGCTGCTCCAGGTCGTTAAGCGCGCAGCTGGCGAAATCCACGACGAAGCCGCATCCCGAACATACAAGGTGATGGTGATGCTCCATAGGCCTCCGAAGCAGGTAGCTGCGGGAGTGTCCCTCGCCGTGCATCTCGCAGATGAGGCCCATACTTGAGAGCAGCTTGAGCGTGCGATACACGGTGACCAGCCCTACGCCGGCGTGTTCGCTGTGCGCCCGCTCGTAGAGCTCGGCCGGGGTGACGTGAGCGTTGCTCTTGGCGATGGCGTCGATCACGGCACGGCGCTGGGGGGTTAGCTTGTAGCCTTTTTGCCTGAGCAGTGTTGACAGATTTTTCGTCAATTCGTATTCTCCGTCACGAACGTTAAATGAAAATCGTTGTCAATTAGCGATATGGATTTATTATATGGAAGTTCGGAAGAATGTCAATAAGGGATATATTGGGGGCAAGGTTAATCAACCCCCTGTATCCCCCAATCATGGGGGAATTGGAAAAAAGATAGGGGACACCCCTAAAACCCCGTCAGGAGACTCTGTCTCCTGTACCTCTTGTTGAGCTAACCTCTCTTTACTAAAGAGAGTCCTTCCATATACCTCAATATCATGGAAGGAAGGGTGAGTTCGTGCCCGTCATTCCGGTGAAAACCGGAATCCATGACAAAGACGAACACATAGGTTCGCCCTTACAAGTCCGTTTTCGATTAATGGTCGTTTACTTTATAATAATGTCGCGATTACCCGACTGATCTAATAAAGGAGCAAAATGACACTTGATAGCTTATTCCATCCGCGCTCGATAGCTGTGGTCGGCGCCAGCGAGGGGCCGTTCAACGGTGTCACGCAGGTGTTCCTGGATACACTGATACAGTTCAAATATAAGGGGCCGGTATACCCCGTCAATCCCAAGTTTGAAAAGGTATCCGGGCTTAAATGCTACCCGTCGGTCAAAGATATCCCTGGCGTCGTCGACCATGTGATATCGATAGTGCCGGCCTCGGCCACGCCGGGCCTCCTCGATGACTGCATAGCCAAGGACGTCAGGACGCTGCACCTTTACACGGCCGGTTTCGCCGAGACGGATGAGAAGGAGAGAGGCGACCTTCAGGAAAAACTCATCGCCCGGGTGCGTGAAAGCGGCGTCCGCATACTGGGGCCCAACTGCATGGGGCTCTTTATACCGGCCGAGGGCATAACGTATTCCACGGCGTTCCCTATGGAGCCGGGGAACGTAAGCTTCATCTCGCAGAGCGGCAGCTACTCGCTGATGGTGGTGCGCGGGGCGGGAGCCCGCGGCGTGCGCTTCAGCAAGGTGGTGAGCTACGGCAACGCCAGCGATATCGACGAGTGCGATTTGCTGGAATACCTGGTGTCCGATCCAGAGACGAAAATCATCGGCGCCTACATCGAGGGCACGAGGGACGGGCGGCGACTGCGCCGGGTTCTGGCTGAGGCTGCGTCGAAGAAGCCGGTGATCGTCATCAAAAAAGGCGGCACCGAGGCTGGCAGCCGCGGAGCGAGTTCGCACACGGGCGCGCTGGCCGGGGACGATAAAGTATGGGATACCCTGTTGCGGCAGGCCGGCGTCATACGCGTCGATGACGCGGAAGATATGGTAGACATGCTGACTACGTTCAGCTTTATGCCGCCTCTCAAAGGCCGCCGCGCTGCGGTGATGGGCAACGGCGGCGGGCCCAGCGTCCGCGCCGCCGACGATGCCGAGCGCGCCGGGCTGACCCTGCCCGAGGCGTCGGACAAGCTGCGGCAGGAATTGAAAAAGTACTCTCCCGTAGCCGGCAGCATGCTGCGCAACCCATTCGACATCGGCGGCTATCACTTCGAATGGGCGCCTGTAATCGACTTAATCGCCGGATGGGACAATGCGGACTTGGTCATCTGGCAGATCGCCCCCGACATCGAGCCTTTCGATAAGGACCAATTCTATCATTTCTGCCTGGACAGCAGGGCCAAGTGGCTCAAGGATTTCAAGGCAGTGAAAAAGCCTGTCGCGGTATGCGTCCACGCATCGGAGAGCGATGTGGCATACGATGTCCTTAAGATAACCCGTAGAGCGTGTGTCGAGCTGGGCTTGCCGTTCTACCCGTCGGTTTACCGCGCGGCGAAGGCCGTAGATAGGATGATCGGGTATTACGAACGTTTGAGGTAGGGGCGAATAATTATTCGCCCACTGATCAACCCCCTGTATCCCCCATTCATGGGGGAATTAGAAAAAAGATAGGGGACACCCCTAGAACCCCGGCAGAGGGAAGACCCTCTGCACTCCCTCATTAACGTTTATAGCGGCTACCCTCTCTTTATTAAAGAGAGGGCCAGGGTGAGTTCGTGCCCGTCATTCCGGACCCGTATCGCCGTACGGGGTAAACTCCGGATGGAATCTGTCGTCTATCCTTGCCACCGGCTTCACGCCAATGTAAAATAAATATCAGAGATGATTGACTGTAGATTAGCCTCTCCTTCTCGGGAGGGGCTTTCTTATGACGGGGCTGGGATCGGATAGTAGAGATGACATTCGATTATATGTTCAACCCGCGCTCGATAGCGGTGGTCGGCGCCAGCAGCGATGCGCACAACGCCGCGACACATATGTTCCTAGACAGCATCATGGCGTTCGGCTACAAGGGCAGGCTTTATCCCGTCAATCCCAAGGAAAAAGAGGTTCGCGGACTCAAGGCATATCCGAGCGTCAGGGATATCCCAGGCCCGGTAGATCACGTGATAAGCGCCATCCCCGCGACGATGATTCTTCAACTGCTCGAAGATTGCAAAGCAAAGGGCGTAAAGACGCTGCACCTGTACACGGCCGGTTTCGCCGAGACCGGCATCGAAGACCGTAGCGACATACAGTGGAAACTGGTGGAGGCAGCGCGCGGCAGTGGCGTGCGCATCCTAGGCCCGAATTGCATGGGCATCTACTGTCCCTCCTCCGGCCTCACATTCTGTCCCGATTTCCCCAGGGAGCCGGGATCGATAGGGTTCCTCTCGCAGAGCGGCAGCTATTCGCTTCTCGGGGTGCGAGCCGCAGCCACCCGCGGGCTGCGCTTCAGCAAGCTTGTAAGCTATGGTAACGCCGGCGATATCGACGAGTGCGATCTGATCGAATATCTGGGCAACGATACAGAAACTAAGATTATCGCCGCGTATATCGAGGGCACGAAAGACGGGCAGCGATTGCGAAGAGTTCTCACCACAGCGGCGGCGAAGAAGCCTGTGATCATCATCAAGAAGGGCGGCACCGAGGCAGCCAGGCGCGGGGCCGGTTCGCATACCGGGTCGATGGCCGGAGACGACAGGGTTTGGGATGCGGCCATCAGGCAGGCGGGGGCTATCCGGGCCGAGGATTTCGAGGAGATGATCGACCTGCTTACAACGTTTCAGTTCTTTCCGCTGCCTGACAGCAAAAAAGCGGTACTGCTCGGTGTTGGCGGCGGGCCCGGCGTGCGCTCGGCCGAGGATTGCGAGCGGGCAGGCCTGATCCTGCACCCGATCCCGGATGCCATAGTTACGGAACTGAGAAAGACCGCGCCGGTGGCGGGCAGCATGGTGCGTAACCCCGTCGACATCGGGACATATCGCATCAACTGGTCCCCCGTTATAGAAACGCTTGCCAATTGGCCTGAGAACGACATGTTCCTCTGGCAGATAGCGCCAGATATGGAACCGTTCGCCGAGGACGGTTTCCTGCGTCAGTACTGCATAGACCAGAGGGCCAAGTTTCTGGGGGAGTTCCTGAAATCGAGAAAACCACTTGCCGTCATCGTGCATATGGCGGAGCGGCCCCAAGCCCAAAACATCTCGAATCTGACGCGCGAGCTGTGCGTAGAGAACCACGTTGCGTTCTACACCTCCGTCTACGGCGCGGCGCGGGCGATCAGTAAGTTTATCGATTGGCATGCCGGACGGGGAACGTAGCGGTGAGGAAATCCCCCTCATTCCCCCTTTACGAAAGGGGGAGTTTCATTTGTTGTTGAAGGTGTTCTTCACCTTCAACCGTCGTTTTCGGCGAATATGTTGGTTATTTGGTAGGGGCGACCCTTGTGGTCGCCCACGGCGGGCAGATACAAGACCTGCCCCTACGATTTTGTCATCCGATATTCCGGTCATTGTGTAGAGACGTCCTTCCCATACGGGAAGGACGTCTCTCGTTTTTTTTGTGGGTTAAAAACCAACCCTTCATCTTGATTGCGCAATACAGGAAGGGCGAACAGCCGGTCGTCCCTACAATTAAATGTGATGACGGGCTTGATGAATCAAGCCCCTACGGTTGTAATTTGCCGCTTGTCCTTGCCACCGACCTCATACCAAAGTAAAATAGATGTCGGCAATCGTCGGCCGTCGCATCGCCTCTCCCGGGACGGAGGGGCATTCTTATGAGAGGGCTAAAGGCGGATTTAAGATGACTTTAGATCGCATGTTCAACCCGAGGGCGGTGGCCGTTGTCGGCGCCAGCGGCGCCGTGCATAACGCCGCCACGAGCATATTCCTCAACAACCTGATGAATTTCGGTTACAAGGGCAAAGTGTACCCCGTCAACCCCAACTTTGAAGAGGTGTGCGGGCTGAAGGCCTACCCGACCGTTCTGGACGTGCCCGGGCCTCTGGACCATGTCATCAGCGCGGTGAAGGCCTCGCTGATACCGGACTTGCTTAAGCAGTGTATCGCCAAGGGCGTCAGCACGCTGCATCTGTATACCGCCGGCTTCGCAGAGACCGGCGATGACGACCGATGCGATATGCAGCAGGACATCGTTTCCATAGCTAAAAACAGCGGCGTGCGCATCATCGGGCCCAACTGCATGGGCGTTTACTCGCCTAAGGCCGGCATCTCCTTCTGCCCCGATTTTCCTGTAGAGCCGGGGAAGGTGGGATTCATCTCTCAGAGCGGCAGCTACTCGCTGCTGGTGGTGCGAGGCGCGGCCGCCCGCGGCGTGCGCTTCAGCAAGATGGTGAGCTACGGCAACGCCTGCGATGTCGACGAGTGCGACCTGCTGGAATATTTGGGCAACGACTCGGAAACGGAGATCATCGCGGCATATATCGAAGGGACGAGGGACGGTAATCGGCTGCGAAAGGTGCTCACCGAGGCCGCGTTAAAGAAGCCGGTGCTCATCATCAAGAAAGGCCACACCGAGGCCGGTAAACGCGGGGCCAGCTCACACACGGGCGCCATGGCCGGCGATGATAAGACCTGGGATGCGATGATCCGGCAGGCGGGCGCCGTCCGCGTCGATGATTTCGAAGAGCTAGTTGATCTGCTGACGACGTTCCAGTTCTTCAAGCGACCAAAAGGCAAGAAGACTGTGGTAATAGGCATAGGCGGAGGGCCCAGCGTGCGCTCCGCCGACGACTGCGAGCGCGCCGGTCTCATCCTGCATCGCATACCGAATGAGATGGTGCACGAGCTGAGGAAGACTGCGCCCACGGCGGGCAGCATGCTGCGCAATCCCGTCGATGTCGGCGCCTACAATATGGATTGGACGCACGTTGTAGACACCCTGTCCGCCTGGCCTGAGAACGATTTATTCCTCTGGCAGATAGCTCCCGATATCGAGCCGTTCCCCAACGAGGGTTTCTACCGTCAGTACTGCGTCGACCAGCGCGCCAAGTTTATGGAGCTGTTTGTGAAGTGCGGCAAGCCCACGGCTGTGGCTGTGCATATGGTGGAGCGCAAGGAGGCTATGGATATCCAGCATGTTACGCGCGAGATGTGTATCCAGCACGGCGTACCGTTCTACACCTCGGTTTACAGCGCAGCGCGGGCCATTGTCAAGTTCATCGATTACCACGCCGGACGATAGGCCTTCAAGCACTTGATGCGCTGCGTCTCGGTGTGAACCTCAGGTTTCCATTTACATCGAGCCTCCGGAGATCGCGTACGGAAGAGATATTTCCCCGGCTGTTTACCCTAATTGGATTGACTTGTAGGATGATTGTGTATTAACATATTTCAACAATTAGTCGATGACGGTTAAAGTTTGGGTCAGGAGGTATTGACTAATGCCGCAAACGGAAATGCCTATGTATTATTATGTAATCAGTATTATTTTAGGATTGTTCACGCTAGTATGCATGTGGTTCATTTTTAGAAAAGCTGGGAGACCGGGTTGGGCTTCTCTTATTCCTATATACAATACAGTTGTTCTATGTCAAATCGCGGGTTACAGCGGGTGGTATGTTCTACTTTTGCTTATCCCGATAATCGATATAATATTTTCATTCTTGATCTATCTTGGGCTGGCCGCTCGTTTCGGTAGAGGTACGCTTTTTGGGATAGGGCTCTTCTTTCTTAGCCCTATTTTTCTCGCGATAATGGCTTTTAATAAGAATATACAATATGAGTATGCCGTTGCGCCAAGCACTTCCACTACAACACCCTCCTTCTCGCCCAGGGAGTACTACGAAAAAAAGGCGGCAGCACCTGCTCAAGCGAGCACATCGGCAGAAGTGAAACCGTCACCGGGCGCGGTTCCTAGAGCGTTTACATCAGCGCCGCTTCCTCCTCCTCCAACACTTTCTCAAAAAGTAGATGAGATGGCAGCTCAGGATTGTTTCACTCTCGCTAATGAGATGGAAACTAAAGGAGAGAAGGAAAAGGCGATCGAGCACTATACCAAGGCGATTAGGCTTAATTCCAGGCATACGGCAGCTTACTTCAAACGCGGGATATTGCTGATGGAACTGAACTGTAAACCGGCTGCAATCGCGGACTTTCGCCGGGTTGTAGAGTTTGCGGATCATCCGGAGCTTGCTGATATCGCAAAGGGACATTTAACCAGCTTGGGAAAGTGAAGAAATAACGCTGGAATTCGACAACGATAATTGCAGCAATAAAAAAAGCCGGCCGGTTTTGACACCGGCCGACCTGACCTCGATTTGTGAAGACGGAATATTATTGAACCGTGATCTCGCTGGCTACATTAGTCGATGCGCTGTATGTCACCTCTACCTCCGAGCCTATCTCGGATACAAGGGCAACAATGGTAGACACTAAGGAGCCGATGTTTATCTCCGTTTCCGAAGTGACGTTCAACTCCAGATCATGTCCTTGCGATATCTGTACGGTTATCGTTCCGGCTATGGCATCTACTGCCGTTAAGGTACCGCTCGCTGTTGTCTGGCCTCCGGCTTGACTGTTACCCTGCCCGTTGCCTTCTCCTCCGGCTTCGATGACTTTGCCTGCAGATATTTGCAGTTGGGCGTTGGTCTGTATCTTAAGGCCCACACCCATCTGTCCACTGATGTTCATGCAGATTTGTGCGTTCGTGCGCACGGTGCCGCCGCTGATATCGACCTCGTTGTTACTCTTTAACTGCACCTGGGCCTGAGTCCGCGTCTGCAAAGCGACGACGGGCGCGAAGACGTACTGGCCTTCGACGGTCTCATGCAGGGACTCGTCGGCGATGAAGTCGAAGTTGACGGTGGCCATGGTTTGCGTCTGCACCTCCAGCATGCACTCCATCTGCAAGCGGTTATTTATCATCATGGCAGTATGAGTGCCGCTGCCGTTGGTTACCCTGACCTGAGAGACGTTCAGCTCAACCATATCGTAGTTGCGCTCCTGAAGCTGAACCTGTGTCATAAGCTGAACCATATTCATCTCTCGGAGCTGAAGCAGGTCGAACGTCTGCGTCTCGTTTGAAACGGTGGTCCATTCTCCGCCCTCGGCGCGAACCCTGATCTGGTTCACCGTCATCTCCATCGCGGTAACCTCTCCCATATTGGCGGCGGCGTCTGTTATAGCGAATACGACGTCGCCTGTGGCTGCGGTGTCATCATTGCCGCAGGCGGCCGCCAGGGGGATAGCCAGCAGGGCCAGCACGAGGAAGATTTTGCCGATAATCGATTTCATAAGTACCTCCTTTGTATGAATGTACTGGAGTTGTTATTGTATAGAAATTCTTGTGTCGAGTCAACCTGTTTGTGAGGGTGTGGGTAATCACTAGTCCAACCGAGTGTACTGTAGCATGTCAAATTGGATTATTAGATGTATGATTAAGTATGATACAGTGATGCATTGTAAATTAAATTTAGTCTCTAGTCTTAAGATATTTCAACGAATATTTTGTCGACTTCAATATCTGTCATAGTGGCGATACAATGGCACACAAGCTCAGCACCATTGCAGTACTCATTGATTTTTTCGTAGTAATTAGGGTGATATTTCTTGAGTTCATGTGGCTTCTTTGTGAAATAAGAAAATAACTTGTAAATCCTATCGTCCGCATATTTCTTTTGTTCTTTTAATTTCTCGTTGAAAATATTCTTTTCCCAATCCTTAATCTCACTTACCATGGTTGATAGGTCTGGAGGGTGTTCTATAATCTCCTTTTCAGAATTTGGTTGTGCATCAAGAAACTTTGCATTATGGTCAATTGCTGCAGTAATAAACCTATCGGTTACATTACGCTGTATATCTGTAAGCCCGAATTGTTTTTTCCAGCTTTCAGGGAACTCATTGTCTTCTACTACCTTCATCTTACGTAGATCGACCAGATCATGTGCGATGTATGCTATTTCGTCAGCTAAATCTACAACTTGGCCTTCTATTGAAGACGGGTGTTTAAATATGACTCGTCCGTCAGAGCCCTTAGATCCAAAGTAGTTAAAATTGATTGAATCTGTACAGCCGGGAAACGTGCACTTTAAGAAAGGGTCTTTCCTCTCGTTGTCTTGATACTCATTATAATTAAACTTAGTATGTTTAAGAATGCCTTCCAATGTCACGCTGGTCAGATTTAGTTTTTCAAAGAGAGCCAATATCCATACACTCTCTTCATTATGCTCAAACCCATTGTCATTGATCATTAACTCTCTCAGAGCATTTTCCCCTAAATGACCGTATGGTGGATGTCCGATATCATGGCCCATGGCGATAGCTATGGCTAATTCTTCATTCAGCCTGAGTGCTCTTGCGATTGTTTGTGCAACTTGCGCAACTCTAAGAGTATGAGTTAACCGAGTTATGCACTTGGAGGGATCACCAGAGACGAATATTTGGCTTTTATGCACAAGACGTCTAAAGGAATCTGTGTATAGAATTTTATCGCGGTCGCGAGCGAACTTTGTTCGGTATTTATGTTCGCCATCTTTATCAGGATTTAGTCGCAATGCTTCTTTACTGTGGGTTGCATATCCACTAAGCAACCCAGCTTCACCACATATTTCGCACTTATATATACGTTCAACAGTTCTAAGTGCTGGCATAAATTACTCGCCCTTTGTAGGGAATTACTATTAAACAGCTATTCAGGTAAGTATGAACCTATGTCGATTCTCAGCATCTGTTCTAAAGGATATACTTGATGTAATGTGCACCTATGACCACTCCAGTACATTTGGTGTTTATCAACTAGTCTGGTATTAAGCAGTTCATTAGCTTTCCCAGTCAGCGCAATTACACCATTTTGCACGCTTATTAATCCTTGATTACGTAGTTGAACGACTTCTCTCCAAAGATCTTCATTAAAAGGTCCATATGAAGTTCTCTTGAATTTCCCGTAGAAAAGTTTAAATGCCTTGTATTCCTGTTTTATTTTAATTTGCAGATATACAAATCGTTGCAGAATACGTTCATCAAGATTTATTCCATCTGCCAGTAGCTTGTTCATAAAGTGAAGCAATATTATTTGCCTTTCTGATATCTCCTCGCTGCGTATTGTATCGTCAGGTGGGAAAGCAACTTTTGGGAATAAATTAATCTCTATCGCTGCATTGCTAAAAAGTTGGGCATATAGTCTGTCCTCTCTTCGTAACCATCGTACACGGGGTTTGATAGCTTTTGCCTCATCAATATGAGTCGCCCCATGTTTTCTGGGGAGCACTAATCTTACTCCAACTTCAGGCCGTGTAAAAATAGGGGTTTTATGCCCAATCGTAATGTTCGCCTCCAGGTCTTTAGCGAAAGGCTCCGATTCCCTTGTTTGCGAACTAACCATTTCACAATCCCCCCAAAATACTTTTTCACGCGGCTATTTATTAAACGATTCGATATACTTTAGAGCCTCTGCAAATGCAGATGTGAATTCAATAGCCAATGTTTCTTTTACAGGTAGTTGGACAGCATCGGTATGAATATGAAACCTCACTCGAATTGAGTCCCCTTTTTGGGAATCATATCCGCCAAACTTAATGTTCCAAAATACGTTATCCCGTTGAAAGCGCAAAATAACTTCTGTAGAAGATATGTCATTACCCAGTTGTTCTTTTATCTCCGTTTTTTTAATTAATTTACTTGCAATCCACTCGTCTGGCCTTAAAGTCTTGTCGCCTTTGAAAATGAATTCATAAGTGAAACAGTACGATTTTATTGGATAGGATAGATGGCCGATAAATTGATAAATAATATCAAGGGACTTAGACTTCTTATTCGGAGCTTTACCGCTGAGGTCTTTTATTTCAACCTTGTCATTTTCAAGTGATAGCTCGCATGCAGATCTCGGATTCACCATCTTGAATTCGCCTTCAGAAACCTGGTAATACAATACTGGCGTACCAAGAAGCTCATCGAAATATTCCTTTGTTAATACTGGAACATTAATATCGGAATGCTCTAACCTGGCTCGTATTCCACTGGATATAATTTCTACATCACTAGTCATGTTTACCTCTCATCACGAAGCAGTTGTAACTAAGACCTATAAACACAAATAAAACCCTCCCCTTTTTTAAGGAGGAAGGTTTACATACAAAAATCGCTTAGCGCTTCTGTAACCCAGCTATCATTGCTCATATAAAAGCTTTGGACCTGTGGCTTTGCGTCCCATGATTTCTCGTGGTTTGCTTTTTACGCATGTAGCTCTCGACAGGTTTTTTTATACTACTAGGTTTATTGGCGGTTGTCAATCACACTAAGTCTATTTGGGTAAATAGTATATGTAATATAGGGTAACCGAGAGGTTAACCTACCACAACCTCCCTCGTTGACCTCCGTTTCCTACTGTGATAACATGGTGCAGGTTTTGGCAGAATTTGTAGATTTTTATAGATTTACCGTGCCAGCCCTAGCTTGGATTGTCGCATGACTCAGGGAGAATCTAACACCGGACAGAGCCTGCTCACCATCGGCCAGGCGTGCAAGCTCCTCGGCGTGAGCGAGGCGACTTTAAGGAACTGGACGGATGAGGGCAGGATAAAGGCCTTCGTCACGCCCGGCGGGCACCGCCGTTACGTCGAATCAGAGCTGCGAGCTTTCATCGCCGCGCAGAGCCGCGTATTCACCAACAAGGACATGCTGGCGCAGATGGGCTCCGAGCCGCTGCACAAGATACAGCAGGCCCGCGAGCGCATGGCCGAGACGCACTGGTACGGCGGCCTCAGCGATGAGTCCAAAGCGCGGCTCAGGGGGCTGGGTGGCGCGGTATACGGGCTGGCCGTGGAGTATCTAACCGATAAGAAAGGCCGCGAAGAGACGATGCGGTCGGCCAGGGAGGTCGGGAGGCAATTCGGGGAGTACCTGGCAGATATAAACGTATCTCTCACCGATGCCATCGAGGCTTTCATCCTGCACCGTTCTCCTTTGATACAGGTGGCCAGCGATATCGTGAAGCGGGAGGGCGTGCTGCGCGGGCAGGCGGCGGACGCCGTGCCGCTGGTGACGCAGATAACGGACGAGTTCCTGCTTTCGCTGGTGGAGGCGCACCAGAGCAGGCAGCGCGGGGGTAGGGGTTAGCCATGCTCTCTATCTCGCGCCTTCTCTGCGACGAGGTCGGGCCCGGCGATCACCTGCGCTATCGCGACGGCGGGCATAAAGGCAAGCCCATCGTCGTCTGGAACTGCACAACGCGATGTAATCTCAGATGTATCCACTGTTACTCCAGCGCCGATTCGCGCGACGCCGATTCCTCAATGAATACCGACGAAGGCAAGGTTTTCATCCGGCAGCTAGCCGATTTCGGCGTACCGGTGCTGCTGTTCTCCGGCGGCGAGCCGTTTTTACGAGACGATTTCTTCGAGCTGGCCCGATACGCCGTCGATGTTGGCCTGGGCGTGGTGGTATCGACCAACGGCACGCTGATAACGCCCGACGCCGCATCTGAAATCAAGTCCATCGGCTTCCGCGAGGTGGGCATCAGCCTGGACGGCGTCGGAGAAATAAACGACCGTTTTCGCGGCATGGACGGCGCGTATGAGGCGGCGCTTGAGGGCATCCGCAACTGCAAGGCCGCCGGGCAGCGGGTCTCGCTGCGCATGACGCTGACAAAAGAGAACTGTAGCGAGGTTAGCTCCATCCTGGACCTCGTCGAGCGGGAGGGTATCGACCGCGTCTGTTTCTATCACCTGGCGTACTCCGGCCGCGGCAGTACCCTCATCGACAGCGACCTGTCGCACGATGAGACGCGGCGCGTCGTCGACCTCATCTGCGAGCGCACCGTCGATTTCTACCGTCGCGGTTTGCGCAAAGAAGTGCTCACCGTGGGCAACCATGCCGACGGGGTGTATCTATATTTGAAACTGCTGAAGAGCGACCGGGGATGGGCTGATAAAGCCCTCGATTTGCTGCGCAGCAACGGCGGCAACAACTCCGGCGTGCTCATCGGCGCTGTGGATGCACTTGGTAATGTGCACCCGGACCAGTTCTGGAGCGGCATCACGTTCGGTAATGTTAAGGAGCGAACGTTCGGCGAGATATGGCTCGATACGTCGCATCCGCTGATGGCGGGACTCAAGCGCCGCAAGTCGATACTCAAAGGCCGCTGCGCGAAATGCCGCTATATCGATATCTGCAACGGCAACCTGCGTTCGCGGGCTGAGGCCGTACACGGCGACGTCTGGGCCGATGACCCGGCATGCTATCTGAGCGATGAGGAAATAGGAATTGTAGAGCGCAGTCGCTGTGAATAACTCGATCATCGAACCGAAACTGAGGCTGGTGGCGTGGGAGATAACGCGGCGCTGCAACCTGTCCTGCGCCCATTGCCGCGCCTCGGCGCAGGATGTCGACTACAGCGGAGAGCTGAGCACGGAGGAGTGTTACGCTCTCATCGACCGGATTGCCGTGGTGGGGAAGCCGATATTGATACTCACGGGGGGGGAACCTTTATGCCGCCCGGACGTCTTTGATATAGGAAGGTACGCAACGGAGCGGGGCTTTCGCGTGGTGCTGGGAACCAACGGCACGCTGATCGACGACGATATCGCCCGCAAACTGAAGCAGGTGCCGGTATCGCGCGTCGGTATAAGCATCGACTTCCCGGATGCCGAATTACAGGACGAATTTCGGGGCAGAGCGGGTGCCTTCGATACGGCTATCGATGGCATCGGGCGGGCGCAGCGGGCCGGCATCGATATACAGATAAATAGCACTATCACTAAAAAGAACGCTGCGCTTATCGGTGATCTGCTCGATCTGGCACTTGAACTTGGAGCGGTTGCCTTCCACCCGTTCATGCTGGTGCCGACGGGGCGGGGCAGGGAACTGGCTGACCTTGTGCTCTCGCCTGAGGAGCACGAGCGCATACTTAACTGGATATACGATAAGCAGGAAGAGCTGGGTGACAGGATACAGTTTAAACCGACCGACGCGCCGCACTACATGCGCATTGTCATGCAGCGGCGCAAGGGGCAGGGCGTGGGGTCGAATGAAGGAGACGCAAGGTATTGCGTCTCTACGGGAATCCCCCTCAATCCCCCTTTACGAAAGGGGAAGATGGCTGAGGCTTCTTCGATATCGCCTAAGGGCCATCATGCGCTCGATTCTCTTTCGCGCGGGTGTCTTGCCGGCACCGGTTTTTGTTTCATATCTCACATCGGCCACGTTCAGGGGTGCGGCTACCTCGACGTGGAGGCCGGAAACATCCGCAGGCAGGATTTCGCCTCCATCTGGTCGGATTCCCCAGTATTCAACAAGCTGCGCGACCTATCGAACCTCAAGGGCAAGTGCGGCGCATGCGAGTTCCGCCGTCCGTGCGGCGGTTGCCGCGCCCGCGCCTACGAGGCCACGGGCGATTATCTCAGCGAGGAGCCGTATTGCATATATCAACCCGGCGCCGCGCGCGCGGCGCATGCTGAAAAGGTATAAACATTTTATGAAGAGTGAGAAGCTGGATAGTATAGATAGAAGGCTCCTCAACCTGCTTCAGAGGGAGATACCCCTGCGCAGGGAGCCGTTCTCGGCGATTGCAAACGTCTTAGGCATCAGCGAGCAGGAGACCATCGAGCGGGTGAGACGGCTGAAGTCGACCCGGATATTAAGGACGGTCAGCCCCATATTCAACGCGCAGAGGCTGGGCTACGCCAGCACTCTTGTCGCCGTCAGCGTACCGTATGACAGTATCGAAGAAGCGGCGCGCGCCGTAAACGCGCTTCCGGGGGTGAGCCACAACTACCAGCGCAAGCATCATTATAACCTGTGGTTCACGCTGACCCTTCCCGAAAACGTTGACCGCGGGGAGGTTCTGCAGGCGCTGAGCGTTGAAATCGAACCGGAGGCGATAATGGACCTGCCCACGCTGAGGCGCTTCAAGGCCAGGGCCTTCTTTGATATGGAAGGCCGCGGACTTCCGCGCGAGGATAAGGAGCCGGAGGAGCGCGAAGCGGCGGCGCTGACCGTGAGCGACTGGGCGGTCATCGTCGAATTACAGCGCGACCTGCCGGTTGTATCGAGGCCGTTCGAAGTCATGGCCAGGCATGCCGGTTTCAGCGAGGATGAGTTCCTGTCGATATGCCGTCATTTAAAGCAAAACGGGGTCATCAAGCGCTACAACGCCGCGGTTAGGCACGGCAAGGCCGGATTCACCGCCAACGCCATGGTCTGCTGGCAGGTGCCGCCCGAGCTGGTGGAGAAGGCCGGGCGCAAGATGTCCGCCATCGATGAGGTGAGCCATTGCTACGAGCGGGTGAACCATGATAAATGGCAATACAACCTGTACACGATGATACATGCCAAGACCCATCGCGAGTGCCGCGATATCATCAAAAAGATAGCGGAGGGAACCGGCATCAAGCAGTACGAGGTTCTTCCCACGACGCGCGAATTCAAAAAGGAACGTGTCAAATACCGTCCCTTTGCGGCGCATCAACTGCCCAAACATTACTATCCGATATCGCTTGATATAGACGGAAAGCGCTGCGTGGTCTTGGGCGGCGGCGAGGTGGCGCTGCGCAAGGTCAATACGCTGCTGGAGCACGATGCCATCGTGCAGGTCATAAGCCCCGAGTTGTGCGCCGGGCTCGAGGATTTATTTGCGTCGGACAAAATAATAGCGGCGAAGAGGCCGTATGCCGATGGCGACCTGGCCGGGGCGTTCGTGATTATAGCGGCCACGGATGATGCCGATGTCAACCGTCGAGCGGCGGCGGAGGCGGAGAAGCTCGGCGTGCTGGTCAATGTCGTCGATGTGCCGGAGCTTTCCAATTTCATTGTGCCGTCGCACCTGCGGCGCGGCGATCTGAGCATAGCGGTATCAACGGGCGGCGCGAGCCCGGCGCTGGCGCGGCGCATCAGGGAGAGGCTTGAGGCCGAGTTTGGGGACGAGTATGCCGCGCTGCTGGCGCTGGCGGGGCGGGCGCGCTCCGAGTTGCGGCGGGGCGGGGCCGATGTCACCGGCGACGACTGGCGCAATGCGCTTGATATCGATGCGCTGCTGGCGCTTATTCGCGAGGGAAAAACCGATGAGGCCGGACGGAGGCTGAAGGAGAGTCTGGAAAGGCGTGAAGGTAATGAGCGGGGATAACTTGATATCGAGCCCGCATATATATTTAACCGGGGTGAGCCATGAAACGGCTCCGCTTCAGGTTAGAGAACGTTTAAGCATACCCAGGGGGCGCGTTCACGAGGCGCTGGCGCGGCTTGGCACCTACGTCGGTGGCGGGGTCATCCTGGCGACGTGCAACAGGACCGAGATATATTCTATCTGCAACGATAAAGAATCGCTGGCGGAGCCGATTCAGAAGTTTTTCTGCGAGTGGTCGGGTTTTTCACAGGATCAACTGGCCCCGCATCTTTACACGACAAGAGGGCTTGATGCGGCAAGACACCTGACAGAGACGGCGGCCGGGCTGTGCTCCATGATCGTGGGCGAGTGGGAGATACAGGGACAGGTCCGGCGGGCGCTCCAGGCCGCGGAGGCGGACGGGATGGCGGATCCGCACATCAAGAAGGTGTTCCAGCAGGCCATCCGCATCGGCAGGCGAGTGCGCGATGAAACTGATATCAGCAGGAACGCGCTCTCGGTAAGCTCGGTAGCGGTGAGGCTGGCGGCCGGGGCCGTCGGCGATGTACGTAAGTGTCGCGTCGTGTTGGTGGGGGCCGGTCAGGCGGGGAAGCTGGTGGCGCGGGCCTTTGCTCAGCGCGGGGTCGCTGATATAGCGATAATAAATCGTTCGCCGGAGTGCGCCGCTGAGCTTGCAGGGTCGATAGGCGGCAGGGCTGTTGATCTAGGCCTGCTGCGGGAAGAGACGGAGGCCGCCGATATCGTTATCTCGTGCACCGGCGCTCCGCACTTCGTGGTCGATTACGATATAGTCTCGGATATTATGCGCACACGTCCCTCGCGCCCGCTTGTAATAGTCGATATAGCCGTTCCGCGCGACATCGACACCAGCGTCAGAGGCATTGAGGGAGTGCATCTTTACGATATCGATGATTTTATGAATGTATCGAAGACGCACCGCAGGGCCAGGGAGAAGGAGATCGCCAGGGCCATGTCCATCATCGATGAGGAGATGGAGAGGTTCGCGGAGCAGTGGCACGCCATGAGCGTGAAGCCCGTAGTGGATGCATTGATGCAGAAGGCCGAAGATATACGGAAACGCCAGCTTCAACTCACCTTGAAGAAACTGCCGCCGCTGTCGGCTGAGGAGCGGGAGAGCATCGAGGCCATGACCAGATCGATCGTGAACAAGATATTACATAACCCGGTGGAATGTTTAAAGGGCAACGGCCACGATGACGGGGCCATGGTGGAAACCGTGAAAGAGCTGTTCGACATAGAAATTGAGGCGTCACGTAAGAAATGAAGGGGCGTATCGTTATAGGTTCGCGCAAGAGCAAGCTGGCGCTGCTGCAAACGCAGGAGGGCGTCGATGCTCTATCGGCGGCTTACCCGCATCTTTCCTTTGAGGTGGTCAAGGTCAAGACAGAGGGCGACCGCGATCGTAAGACCTCGTTAAGAGTGCTCGGCGGCAGGGGTGTATTCGTGAAGGAGCTTGAGGAGGCGCTGCTGCGGCGCGATATCGATATCGCCGTACACAGCCTCAAGGATATGCCTACCGATATTCCTGACGGATTGAAGCTGGCCGCCGTAACAAAGAGGCTGGACCCGCGCGATGTGCTGGTATCCAACGGCGGCGATGGCCTGTCGAAGTTGGCGTCGGGTTCCAGGATAGGCACGGGAAGCCAGAGGCGCAGCGTTCAGCTTTTATCGCAGCGCCGCGATATCGTCGTCACCGATATGAGGGGTAATATAGATACGCGATTGCGCAAGTGTTCGAACGGGGAGGTCGACGGCATCGTTATGGCGGCGGCGGCGCTGAAGCGCATGAATCTCGAAGACAGGATTACCGAGCATTTATCGACGGATGTTTTCGTGCCCGCCGTGGGACAGGGTGCTCTCGGCATCGAAATCCGCGCCGAGGATGGTGCTATAGACGAGCTTGTCGCTGTGTTGAATCACGAATCGTCATGGCGGGAGATCACTGCCGAGCGGGCCTTCCTCAAGGCGCTGGGCGGCGGCTGCCGCGAGCCGATAGCGGCGCTCGCCGTCGTAAAAGGAACGTCGCTGCACATCCGCGGCATGGTGGCCAACCCGGCGACGGGCGAGGTTAAATATTCCGATGTAGAGGGCGACTCTTCGCAAGCCGAGCAGATGGGCGTTCGCCTGGCTCGGAGGATTATGGCGTCGGGCGCTGACAGACTTATCGGGAGGAACGAGTGATGCAAAAAGGTTCTGTGTATCTCGTGGGCGCGGGGCCCGGCGGAATTGGGCTGATAACATTAAGAGGTCTGGAACTGCTGCGGCAGGCTGATGTAATTGTGTACGACCGGCTGGCGGATGACGGGCTGCTGGCCCGGGCGCGCGGCGATGCCGAGATGATTTATGTCGGCAAGGCCGCCGGAGATCACAGCGTCGAACAGGGAGAGATCGATCGTATACTGGTCGCTAAAGCAAAAGAGGGGAAATCGGTCGTTCGTCTTAAGGGCGGCGACCCGTTTGTGCTGGGGCGCGGCGGCGAGGAGGCGGAGGCGCTCTTCCAGGGCGGCATCCCGTTCGAGGTTGTGCCCGGCGTGACCTCGGCCGTGGCCGTTCCGGCCTTCGCGGGCATACCGGTGACACACCGCGGCATGGCGTCGTCATTCGCGGTCGTCACCGGCCACGAGGACCCGACCAAGGAAGATTCGAGCGTGGACTGGAAGAAGCTGGCCACATCGGTCGATACTGTTGTCTGCCTTATGGGCATGGGCAATCTTAAGGTGATAGTCGACCGTATCATAAAAGGCGGGAGGTCTCTGACTACGCCGGTGGCGCTGATACAGAACGGCGCCGGGCCGCGCCAGCGCACGCTGGTCGCTACACTGGCCACGATCGTGGCGCATGCCGAGCGCGCCGATTTCAGACCGCCGGTAGTTATCGTCGTCGGCGATGTGGTCGCGCTGCGCGAGCGGCTGGCCTGGTTCGACAACAGGCCGCTTTTCGGCAAGCGGGTGCTGGTGACGCGCTCGCGAGATCAGGCAAGTAAGCTGTCCAAGCTCCTCTCGGAACTCGGCGCCGAGGCGGTCGAGCTACCGGTGATCGAGTCCCGCGAACTCGAGGACACGACCAAGCTCGACCTCGCAGTATCGAAACTGAGGAAATTCCAATGGGTTCTGTTCACCAGCGTCAATGGCGTAGACGCCTTCTGGAAGCGCATGCGCGCCGCGGAACTGGACGCGCGCTGGTTCGGTAAAGTCAAGATCGGGGCTATCGGCCCGGCTACCGCTGATAGTCTCCGCGACCTCGGATTGTATCCGGATTTCGTTTCACAGGAGTTCACCAGCGATTCTATGCTTGAAGGGCTGGCGGAACTGGGCATAGCAGGATGCCGTGTGCTGCTGCCGCGCTCAGATATCGCGCCGGGGGAGCTTATCGACGGCCTGATAAAGCTCGGCGCAAAACCGATCGAGGTGGCGGCATATCGCACCACAAAGCCCGCAGGCGTCGACGAAAAAGGCAGCCGCAGACTACTCGAAGGCGATATCGATATCATCACATTCACCAGCTCGTCGACGGTGACGAATCTCCTTGCGGCGCTGGACGGCGATGTCGAGGCGATAAACAGGGCCAAGGTCGCCTGCATCGGGCCGGCCACGGCGTCCGCCGCGCAGAAGGCTGGCATCCGGGTCGATATCATGGCGCAGGAGCATACGATTCCCGGTCTGGTCGCGGCTATCGAGGCGTATTTCACGTCGAAAAAGGAAGGCGGTTCCTGATGGCCGGTTATCCACAGGTCAGGCTGCGCCGGCTGCGCCGGAACCAGCCTATGCGGCGGCTGTTCCGGGAAACATCGCTCGGCGTGGACGACCTCGTCTATCCGCTGTTCGTGACGCATGGCCGCGGTATCAAGCGCAAGGTCGATTCCATGCCAGGGGTCTTTCAATACTCGGTCGATAAACTGGCGAGCGAGGCGAAGGAGGTCGCCGGCCTCGGCATCAATGCCGTTCTGCTGTTCGGCATCCCCGATAGCAAGGACGAAGTCGGTTCGTCTGCGTATAAATCGAACGGCGTCGTGCAGAGAGCGATACGGGCGATAAAGAAGGCCGCGCCTGACCTGCTGGTGATAACGGATGTCTGCCTATGCGAATACACCAGCCACGGTCACTGCGGCGTCATCGTCGACGGCGACGTGGATAACGATAAAACGCTGGGCTTGCTGGCCCGCATGGCGGTCTCGCACGCGGAAGCGGGAGCCGATATCGTCGCTCCGTCCGACATGATGGATGGAAGGGTCGGCGCGATACGCTCGGCGCTGGATGAGGCTGGATTTAGTCGCGTGCCGATAATGTCGTACGCGGTGAAATACGCCTCGGCTTTCTACGGGCCGTTCCGCGACGCGGCGCAGTCGGCCCCGCAGTTCGGCGACAGGCGCTCCTACCAGATGGACGGCGCTAATGTCAGGGAGGCGCTGCGGGAGGCAGAGCAGGATGCGGCGGAGGGCGCCGACATCATAATGGTAAAGCCGGCGCTGTCCTATCTCGACGTGATTCATAAGGTTCGCAGCCGGGTCGACTGTCCGGTTGCGGCGTACAACGTGAGCGGCGAGTATGCGATGGTCAAGGCGGCTGCGGCGCGCGGCTGGATCGACGAACGCCGCATCGTCATGGAGATACTCACCTCTATAAAACGGGCGGGCGCGGATGTCATTATTACCTATCATGCGAAAGATGTGGCGCGGTGGCTGCGGGAATAAGGGCGAATGATTATTCGCCCCTACGTGGGAACATTGCGGGCGCGGCTGTCATAAAAGAGGTGCAGGAGATTTCTCTCCTGACAGGGTCTTAGGGGTGTCCCCATTCCGTAGGGGCAGACCTGCGTGTCTGCCCACAGCGGGCGAACACATAGGTTCGCCCCTACGTGATGGCTAAGATTGGGGGAATGCAGGGGGATTTAGTCTGTAGAGAGGTCGATTCATGAATAGAAGCAAATCAAAAGAGCTGTTCGCGGAGGCGCAGAAGTATCTGCCCGGCGGCGTGGATAGTCCGGTGCGCGCCTTCAAGGCCGTTGGCGGGGAGCCCGTGTTCATCGAGCGCGGGCTCGGCTCGAAGCTATACGATGTCGACGGTAATGAATATATCGACTACGTCTGCTCCTGGGGGCCGCTGATACTGGGCCACGCGCATCCCGATATCGTGGCGGCGCTGAGGCGCGCCGCCGGGGGCGGCACCAGCTACGGGGCGCCGACCGAGCTCGAAACCGAGCTGGCCAAGATGATATGCGAGGCCATGCCGTCGATCGAAAAGGTTCGCTTTGTCAGCTCCGGCACGGAGGCGGCCATGAGCGCGATACGTCTGGCGCGGGCCTTCACCGGGCGGGAGAAAATAATCAAGTTCGACGGCTGCTATCACGGCCATTCGGACGGGCTGCTGGCCAGGGCCGGGTCCGGGGTGGCCACGCTGGGCCTGCCCGACAGCCCGGGAGTGCCGTCGGGATACGCTGCCAATACCCTCATCGCATCTTACAATAATTTAAGCCATGTCGAGGAGATATTCGATCGGCACGAGGATATCGCGGCGGTGATCGTCGAACCGGTTGCCGCTAACATGGGAGTGGTAGCGCCGCGCCCGATGTTCCTGGAGGGGCTGCGTTCGCTGACTGCGGCTAACGGCGCGCTGCTCATCTTCGACGAGGTGATAACCGGCTTCCGCGTGGCCTATGGCGGGGCGCAGGGGTTGTACGGAATCAGGCCCGACCTTACGTGTCTGGGGAAGATAATTGGCGGGGGATTGCCGGTCGGAGCCTACGGCGGCCGCGATGAGATCATGAGCATGGTAGCGCCTGTCGGGCCTGTTTATCAGGCGGGCACACTGTCAGGCAATCCACTGGCCGTGTCAGCAGGTATCACCACGCTGGAAGCGCTTAAGCGCGGCGACGCTTATGAGGATCTCGAACGCAAATCGCGCTGTCTGGAGGAGGGCATCATGCGGGCGGCAGATTCGCTCGGCGCGGGAGTCAAGGTATCGCGCATAGGGTCGCTTCTCACCGCGTTCTTTGCATCGAATCTTCCTACAGATTACAAATCGGCGAGAAAGTCCGAAATTAAAGCGTTCGCAGTATTTCATAGCGCGTTGCTGAAGAGAGGCGTTTACTGGCCTCCGTCGCAGTTCGAGGCGGCATTTGTATCGACGGCTCACAGTGATGAGGATATCGATACTACGATTTCGGCTGTAGAAGAAGCCTTGGGCTTGGTGGCTTAGCGCCTGTCGTCTATAATGTTATAGGGGTTGGAATGATTAAAGTTACCGATGTTGCCATGAAGGAACTCCGGGCTATGATGGCCCGCGGCAGGACGTCGTGTGTCGATGAGTTTAAAGAGCTGACCTATGGCGTGGATGAGTCCGATATAGCGCTGCGGCTGGTCCCCACGCCGGAAGGCCACCTGGCGATAATAATGGATGTATACCGCGAAGGGGACACCGTTATCGAGGACAACGGCACAAAGGTCTTGCTCATTGAAGCCGAGATGCTGGAAATCGTCGACGGGTTTTTGTTCGACTGCGAGGACACACCGGACGGCCCGCATCTGCAGATATCCAACCCTTCCCAATCTACCTAGAGTTGCTCTCCCGGGGCATTCCTGTCGCCCGTAGATTAATATCTAGTTCACTTGCAGACCCGCTTTGCTGATGCGCCGCAGCGCCTCTATCAGCTTGGGGTCGAACTGCGTACCGGAGCACCTTTCCAGTTCTTTGAGCGCTTCCTGCGGCGATATGGCCTCGCGGTAAGGGCGCTTAGCGGTCATAGTATCATAGGCGTCCGCGACGCTGATTATTCTCGCGGCGAGCGGTATCTTCTGGCCCTTGAGTTTATCGGGATAGCCCGTTCCGTTATACCATTCATGATGGTGCAGGATATACGGAGCCAGGGATGCGAGCTCTTTGACATGCTGTATGATCTTGGCGCCTTCGGCACAGTGCTTCTTAATAGCTTCCCACTCTTCTTTTTCTGGCTTCCCGGGCTTGGTCAGAATTACGTCCGCCACTCCCACCTTGCCTATATCGTGCAGGAACGCCGCGGCTACCAGCTCGGCCAGTTCATCGCCGTGCAACCCTATAGCCCGTCCCAGCGATTCCGCTATGGCGGCCACCCTCTTTGAATGGCCGTAAGTGTACGGGTCTCTGGTGTCCACCGTTGCCGCCAGCGCGTAAATCTGGTCTAACGTCGGCGAACTGAGCGCGTCGAGGGAAGTGGTGCCAAGGTCCGAGATCAACATGACCCTTTGCTTGCCGCCCCTCTTTGCGTAGTACAGGGCGGTGTCGGTGAGGAAAACCAGACCGTCAACCGTCTCGGCATTCTCCGGGAACTGGGCGATGCCGGCGCTGAATCCCAGCACTTTCTCGGTGCCTGGCTGCTGTTCCGCAAGTTTCTTGAGCCATTTCTTGCGGGTTCTTTCTATGACTTCCTTGGCCCTCTCGGCGTTGGTTGAAGGCAGGATGACGATGAATTCATCGCCGCCGTAACGAAACGCGGTATCGGTGCCGCGCAAACCTTCTTTGAGGGAGCCGGCGAAGTCTGTGAGGATAACGTCTCCGCTGGCGTGACCGAACTTGTCATTGTATTTTTTGAAGCCGTCAAGGTCTATCATGGACAGTGAGATACAGCGCCCGTAACGCCGTGTGCGGTTCATCTCGCTCTCAAGTACTTCGTAGAAATGGCGCCGGTTATACAGTTTGGTAAGGTCGTCGGTTATGGAAAGCTCGTTCAGTCTTTCAACCAGCTGCGCGTTCTCGATAGCTACGGCTATCTGGTCGCCGATTGTTTCCAGCAGCCGCATGTCGCTGTCAGATAATGCGTGTTTGTCGCCGACGACGCCCAGCACGCCCACTATCCCGCCCTTCGACTTCAACGGCACTCCTATAATCGACTTGCGCTGCTCGGATTTCTCCCTCCGCGTCTTTCCCGATTTCGCCGTCTTGACCTCGGGGCGGTATTTTGCAACGGTGGTTTTCCCCGACCGCAAGGCGTTGTTCATATCGGCTATCGTGATTTGAATATCCTTATTCCCCCTGGCGGTGGATAGATGCAATTCCAGGGATATCTTATCTACAAGCCAGACACTGCCGTAATCAAGAGACATTGTCTCCAAAACGCTGTCCAGAGCGGTCTTGAGAAGTTTGCTCAAGCCAACGGGATGGCTGAGCGCTTCGGCTATCTTGTTAAGCGTCGCCAGCTCCCTGTTGCGTTGTTTCAACGCTTCCTCCGCCAGTTTGCGCTCCGTGATATCCCGCACTATACCTCTGACGCCGGCGAAATTTCCATCCTTGAGGATAACAGTCGCGCTGAACTCTATGGGGCGCCAAGTCCCCGTCTTGTCCTGTCCCAAAGCCTCAGCTACCACTTCGCCCTCGGACAGCAGCCGTGTCGGGATATTCTTTTCTAACTTTTCCAGCATTTTCACGGGCACAAAGTCGGCATAAGGCCTTCCGATAATCTCATCCGGATTGTATCCCCACATCGTAACGGCATAATTAACCGAGGTGATTATCCCGGACTCGTTGATGGAGAAAATAACGTCTTTCTCTCTCTCAACGAGCTCTTTATATTTCTGTTCGCTCTCTCTAAGCTGATTTTCCGCCAGTTTACGCTCCGTAATATCCCGCAGGACGGCGATGTATCCCGCGGGGTTACCCTTCTCGTCATGTATGGTTGAGGCCGTCAGTTCCACATCAATGGACTTGACACCTTTAGGTTGGATCGAGTACTCCATTCTCTCTTTGGGACGTCCCGCAATGCGTTCTTTCAGGTCTTCCATAACAAGGTGCAGGTCTTTTGGAGCGATCAGGTCAAAGGCGTTGCGCCCGATAACCTGGCTTTTATGGGCATAGCCCCCTATTCGGAGAGTCGCCTCGTTCAGGTCCGTGATATAACCGTTGAGGTCGATCACTACTATAGCGTCTTCTATCGATTCGAAGGTCAGCCTAAGTTTCTCCTCCGAATCGCGCAAAGCCTCCTCCATGCGCTTGCGCTCGGTGATATCCCTTACGATAACTATGAAACCGGTAACTTCGCCGGAAGCGTTGAAAACCATACCGCCCCTGGCCTCTACGAACAGCAGATCGCCATGTTTATTTTTGAACCGATACTGGACAAGGAAGCCGGGCCCAACTTTGAACGAGTCCATCATATCAGTGAATGATCTCTCTCGATCCTCCTCGACAACGAAATCGAAGGCGTTCACTCCTATGAGATCGTCTCTATTGCTGTATCCAGTAAGTATTAACCCCGCATCGTTCACTTCCAGGATTTTACCTTCAAGGTCTACAACTACAACGGCGTCGATGATGGACTTGAACATGAAGCGCAGTTTTTCCTCTGAGTCCCGTAAGGCCTCCTCCATGCGCTTGCGCTCGGATACATCTCTTATAACTACAATGAGACCTGTGGGATTGCCGGTATTATCGCGCAGCAGTACGGCGCTGGCCTCGACGTCATAAATCCGGCCGGTTTTGCTTATAATCTTAGAGGCGATTATTGGTATACTGCCATCCCTAAGGAGATTGGTCAGTTGTTCCAAAACTCTGGGTCTAGCTTCTTCTGCGAAGAATTGCAGGCCGTTGAGGCCGATCAACTGCGCCTTGAAGCTGTATCCCGATTTCCTTATGCCCGCTTCATTGATGTCCAGAATGTTTCCTTCCAGGTCTGTCAGAATGATGGCCTCGTTGATGGATTCGAAAGTGAGTCGCAGTTTCTGTTCCGATTCGCGCAGTGCTTCCTCGATTTGTTTGCGCTCTGTGATATCGCGGACAATGCCCCGCACGCCTCTGTATTCCTTGCCTTCTCTGATAACGGTGGCGCTGAATTCGATGGGACGGCCCTTGCCGTTAGCGTCGGAAACAACAAGTTCAGCGGTAATATCATCAGACGTTAATATCTGATCAAGCGCTCCCGGCACAACTCCTTGCCATTCAGCCGGTATAAATTCAGAGAAATGTCGTCCTATTATTTGCTCCGGTTTGAATCCCCAGGATACTACCGCCGAGTTGATAGATGTAAAATGGCCCGATGCGTCCACGGAGAAGATAACGTCCTTCTCCTGTTCAACCAACTCTTTGTATTTTTCTTCGCTTTCCTGCAGCTTTTTCTCAGCCAGTTTGCGTTTGGTGATGTCGCGTACAACCGTTATAAATCCGTTCGCGTTTCCGTTAATATCCGGCAGCACGGCCGCGCTTACCTCGGCATCGAACTCTTTCCCTTCTTTATCTCTCAGAGCATAGTACGATAAGGTATAGCCATCTTTTATCGTCAGTTGTTTTGTCAAATCTTCTATGGCTCTGGCTCGATCCTTATCTGCGATGAAATCAAAGCCGTTGCGTCCGATGACATCTTCTTTGCGGCTGTAGCCGGACATTCGTAGGCCCGCTTCGTTCATCGAGATGATGCGGCCTTCCAGGTCCGTGATCGTTATATCGTCTTTAATGGAGTCGAAGATGAGCCGCAGCTTCTCTTCAGATTGGCGCAGGGCGTCCTCAGTAAGCTTTCGTTTGGTAACGTCGCTCAGGAAGTTAAGGGTGGCCGGCTTGCCGTTCCAGGAGATAAGTACGGAGTTGATCTCCATCCATTTGCTTTTTCCGTCCTTGGACACAACCCTGAAAGGATATGTATGGTCGAACTCTTCGCCCTGCAGTCTTCTCAGGTGCCGCTCGACAACCATCTGGCGGTCATCGGGGTGTATGAGCTCGATGAACGGTATAGCAGATAGTTCATCCGGCGTGTAGCCTCCGATTTCGAGAGCCCTGGGGTTGAAGAACTTGAGCATTCCGTCCTGGGCTACGATTATCGCTTCGCTGGCGTTGTCCACTACCGACCTATAGCGTTCCTCGCTCTTGCGCAGCGCTTCTTCCGCTTTCTTCATTTCGGTGATATCCACGCAGATGCCGCGGATGCCTGCCGGTTTGTTGTCGCTGATGATGATGGATGGCCAAATAAGCGAAGGGAATGTTGTGCCGTCCTTTCTGATGATGGTGAAATCGTTGCGCGGATGCTCAATCGGCTGGCCTTCGAGGGTCTTGAGGAGGTTGTCGACGATAACAAGCCGATCTTCCGGAAGCACAAAATCCGTGACGTTCAGGCCTTTCTTGACATCTTCCGGAGTATAGCCAAGCGTCTCATAGGCACAGCGGTTGCCATAGATGAGATTGCCCTGCTCATCCGTTTCGAATATCATCTGGGGCAGCAAGTCGGCCAGTTCATGGGACCGTTTCTCACTGTCACGCAGCGCCTTGTCGATTTCCTGCGCCTGTTTGAGCTTGGCGCTCTGCTCGTCGAAACGCTCGCGCAACTCGACAAGTTCGCTAATGAGTTGTTCTTTGCTTTTCTCTTCGTCTCTCATGCGGATCTCATATCTCTAACGACAGAAACGCCTTCGGGCGGTACTGCCCGAAGGCGTCAATCAACTTCGGTAGCCCGGCGGGTTTGCCGTTTCGGTGAGCGCAGAACCTCGCACAGGCAATTTTAGGCCAGACTTATCGTCGTGTCAAACGGTTGCGTTACTCATCGAGCTTAATCTCCCAGATGCAGCATGGAGTCTCATTGGGATCTTCATGAGGCGGCAGCTTGGTTGGCGTTAACTTGATCTTCGGATTGAGCATATACGCCTCGATAATCGGTTTCTCGAGTTCCCGGCACATCGGTATGATGCGTTCCGGCTCCGCTTTTTGCAGATATTCCAGCGTGCGGCACTTTTCAACCTTCTCATATACCAGATTAGGATTCACGATCTCGTAGGAGGGCCTGAACAGGCCGACCGTATTGTCAAGCGGCAGCTGCATCGCCTTCAGCGAGTCGAGTACCGTCTTCAACTCGAAATTTCCTATCTTGGGATACCGCCAGTTCACCTTCTTGGCCATCGACCTCCACGATTCCAATTCCAGTTGATTCCTGGTATCGAAGTCGACGCCGCGGTTGCGCAAGCCGTCGTAATATCCCCCGTTTACTATGAGCCATGAATACTGGTAGTTGTTCATCAGCTTCAGAATGAAGTCCTTGGAGAAGCGGTCGCGGGTCAGCTTGGTGTACAAAGGGCCGCTCAAATCCGACAGCTCCGGTATGTCAGCCGTCTCGTTAACCACTTCCTCTTTGCCGCGCACGGGCGTCCCCGCAGGCACGTCGAGCTTGAACTCCCACTTACAGGCGTAGCCCTCGTTTCCCTGCCTGGGGGGCAGTTGCACGGGCGTCACCTGGATATTGGGGTTGGCCACGCTCTGTTTCATTATCTGAGGGTGGTTCACCTGGCACATGGGCTTGATCCGCTCGGGGTCGTTCTTCTCGCACCATTCCAGGACGGGGCACTTCTTAACGGTCATGAAAGCGTGGTTCTCATTCCTTATGTCGTATTCGACCGGAAAGACCCCGCCTATGGTATTCGCCAGCGGCAATTGCATCACCTTTAATGAGTCCACTACATTCTTCAACGGTATTTTAGCCAGCTTGGCATACCGCGGGTTGGCCAGGGTTTCGACCCGCAGCCACATCTCCATGCTGCACTCGTGAGCCCACTGGTTGCTGAATTTATTCTTGACCTGATTGAACCAGGCGGCGTCAAGCTGAAGAAAAGCCCATTGCCATTCATAAGTCAATTTCAGCAGAAACTCCTTGGAGAAGTCGCTGAATTCCAAATTAGGATTGAAGGGACCGCTAAGGTCCTGCAGTTCTGCCATAGTATCCTCCTTAGTATTTATTATCGAGTGCTGTCGACTCGTTTTGCGCTTATATTACCGTCGACTTATCTCCGGTCGTCTATCGTAAACTCCCACATACAATCGATGTCCTTCTCCTGTCTTTCATAAGGCTCGTCGTATGGCGGGAGCACCAGCGGCTTCCACTTAACATTGGGCACAATAGCCTTTGCCGATTGCCCGAACATCTCCGTATCCCACTTGCGGCACATGACCCTGACGAAATCCATGTTTCCTTTATCCCGATAGTGCCGCATCGGGTGGCACCTGGGGACCTTGACTATGCCGACTTTCGGGCTCTTCAGCTCGACCTCGTAGTCGTACAGGAAAGGGCAGCCTCCGGCGGCGGGGTGGAACTGCATCACCTTGAGTATCCCGGCCATGTCGTTTTCCTTATGCCCCAGTGCTTCCAGTGTGCGCCGCGCCGTCGAGGGGATGTTCCTCATCCAGACCTCGAAATCTATCTCGCGGGCGAGTTTCTCCCCGTATCGCTTGGCCACGGCGTCGTACCAGTGACCGTCCATCTGCTGGTAGGCCCGCGCGTACTCGTTACACAGCTTGACGAGCGTATCCTTGTCGAGGTCTTCCAGCCGGCAAACGGGGCGCACCGGACCGCCGTAGCCCTTCATTTCCTTCGATGTCTTTGTCGCTTTCTTCTTGGCCCCGGTTTCTTTCTTAACCATTGACTCGTCCTTTCCGCGGCGTCGCCGTGGCACGCATCGCTCTTCCCTATGCGGTGCAGGAGCCTCCGTTCAGCGGCAGCACCTGCCCGGTGACCCACGCCGCTTCCTTGGAAGCGAAATAGACAACCGCCGCCCCGACATCCTCCGGCGTGCCCGCCCGTCCGACGCTGGTGGTTTTTTTGCAGATGGCGTCTGCATTGGGGGCGTTGTTCATCATGCCAAGCGAAATACAGTTCGCGGTGACGCCGCAAGAGCCTACCTCAACGGATATCTGCCGCATAAAGCCCACCGCTCCGGCCTTGGAAGTGGCGTAGAGCGAGAGCCCCATGTTCACGCCCAGCCGCCACGATTCGGAGGAGATGGTGACGATGCGCCCCCAGCCGCGCTCGCACATGCCGGGTAGTACTGCACGAACGCAGTTCATAACGCCGCGCAGGTTGAGATCAACATATATCTCCAGGTCTTCCGGTTTGGTGTCGATGAACTTCGCGTATTTCACGCCCTCGACCGGGATGCCGGCGTTGTTCACAAGAATGTCCACCGGCCCGAGCCGCCTCTCGATCTCCGCGATCATAGCCTTGATAGATGCAGGGTCGGTCACATCAGCGCCTACGCCGATAGCCGTGCCGCCGGCCTCGCATATCCGCGCCGCCGCCTTCTCCGCCCTCTCGGCATAGTAATCGTTCACGGCTACTTTTGCTCCCTGGGCGGCCAGCGCCCTGGCCACGCCCAGCCCCATGCCCTGTCCGGCGCCGGTGATCAAAGCAGTATGTCCTGTTAAATCGAACATATCGTTATCTCCAAGTTAAATCAGGATGGAACACTCGTTGTCTCCGTGCCGCCATCCACGTCGATGATCTTGCCCGTGACCCAGGCGGCCGCCGGCGACGCTAGGTACAGGCAGGCATATGCTATATCCTCCGGCGTGCCGAGACGCTTCAGCGGCGTAAGGTCGCTCATCTTCTGCCGCGAGGCCTCGTCAACGAAGCTTCTCAGGGCGTCGGTCATTATCGTCCCCGGCGCTACGGCGTTGACCCTGACATCCGGCGCAAGGTCGCAGGCCAGCATCCTAGTCATATAAGAAAGCCCGGCCTTTGCCGTTCCGTAGACACTGAAATTGCGCTGAACAAGGCGCGCCACGGTCGAACTGATATTAATCACACAGCCCTTGCTTTCCCGAAGGTGCGGCAGGCACAGCCGCGTGAGCACGAAGGCCGAGACTATATTGAAATCGAGCGAAGCCAGGAACCTTCTCCGCGACGTCTTTTCTACAACGTTCGGCCCGCTGCCCCCGGCCACGTTCACAAGTATATCGATACGCCCAAATTCTTCAATGGCGCGCGCAACCAGATGCTCAAGCTGCTCGTCGACCGTGACGTCGCAGGGCACGGCGACCGCTTTAACCCCGAAGGCCTTTGCTGCCTCCGCCCCGGCCTGGATGTCGCCCTCCGTCCTGGCCGCGAGGACAACGTTCGCACCGGCCTCGGCGAACATCAGCGCGATGCAGCGCCCGATGCCTTTACCGGCGCCGGTAACTATAGCAACTTTATTGTCGAGCCTGAATTTATCAGCGATCATACCGCCTCCCGTTATCGCCGTGCTAATCTTCTATCGTAAACTCCCATATGCAGTCATAGCCGGGCTCCTGATTTTCGTACGGAGCGTCGTAAGGCGGGATGACCAGCGGCCGCCACTTGACGTTGGGCACTATGGCCTTGGCCGATTGCCCGAACATCTCCACGTCCCATTTGCGGCACATTATTCTTAGGAATTCCGAGTCGCCTTTCTCCCTGAGGAAGCGCATGGGTCTGCACCTGGCGACCTTTACCAGGCCGACCTTCGGGCTCTTCAGTTCGACCTCGTAGTCGTAGTGGTACGGACAGCCCCCGGCGGCGGGATGAAATTGGTTAACTTTCAATATGGCGGCCATGTCGTTCTCTTTGTGTCCGAGAACCTCAAGGGTGCGCCGCGCCGTCGGAGGTATGTTTCTCATCCACACCTCGAAGTCTATCTCGCGGGCGGTCTGTTCGCCGTATCTTTTGGCTATAGCATCGTACCAGTGATTGTCCATCTGCTGGTAGGCCCGCGCGTATTCGTTGGCCAGCTTTACAAGGGTCTCCTTATCGAGGTCTTCCAGCCGGCAAACCGGGCGTACCGGTCCGCTGTAACCTTTTTCTTCTTTTACCATTTGAGACTCCTTTCTCTCCGGAACCGAAATTGCTTGACCAGAGTATTCGATCGCATAACGCGATAGACCTAAATCGACAGGGCCGCCAGGTGGCCCGCCGCGACGGCTTCAGCTATGCCTTCCGGTTTTACGCAGTCCCCCGCCGTGTATATCTTAGCGGCGATGCCTTTAAGCTTCGTTTCCAGTTCATTGTTCGGCCTGTCCCCTACAGCGATGACCACGGTGCCGGCCTCGATATGCGTCCTCTCTCCGCCCTCCGTTATTACTACAACGCCGGTGTCGGTGATTTCTTTGCTCCTGGCTCCTGTAATAACGGCGATTCCTGCAGCCTTCAAGCGGGCCTCCAGGATAGTTTTTTGCGCGTACACCATCTTTTCCGCTATATAGTCCAGTATTTCTATGATGGTAACCTGCCTGCCCAGTTTGCTCAGGAACTCCGCCGTCTCGCAGCCTATGAGCCCGCCGCCTATTATGGCGACCTTAGTCGCCGTTTTCTTGCCGCTGAGGACAGATCTTGCAGAAACGACAAACGGCTTGTCTACCCCCGGTATATCGAGATTCGTCGCGGCGACGCCGGTGGCGATCACCACGGCGTCCGGATTGGTCTTTCTTATCGTTTCGGCGGTGGCTATTGTTCTGATACGAATATCGACGTTGTTAAGCGGTAGCTGCCGCTTCAGGTATTCCAGATACGGGGCAAGATTGCTCTTGTGCGGCGGGATAACGGCCTGATTCAGCTGTCCGCCCAGCTTGGAACTCTTATCGTACAGCGTTACGCGGTGTCCGCGCATACCGGCCACCCTGGCCGCCTCCATGCCCGCGGGCCCGCCGCCTATAACCGCTACTTTCTTTATCTTCCTGGCCTTATAGATTCTGTATTTGTCGGCCTCGTTGCCCACTGCCGGGTTCACCGAGCACATTATTCCCCGGCCCCACATCAGCTGGCTGTCGGTACAGCGTCCGCATCCGATGCACGGGCGTATTTCATCAAGCCTTCCTTCCCGAGCCTTTTCCGGCAGGTGCGGGTCCGTGAGCAATCCTCGACCAAAACCAATGAGGTCCGCTTTGCCCTCGGCGACAGCTTTACTACCTTCCTCCGGGTCGATCCTGCCCTCCGCGATTACCGGGATGGTCACGACCGATTTGATGAAAGGCGACAGCATAAGGCCCATGTTCCTGGGCTCCCCCGGCGGCGGCTCCATGTTGAGGTCTATACCCCACATCATCCCCGCCAGTTCCAGCGCGTCCACTCCGGCGTCCTGGAGCATGACGGCAAGGCGTCGCCCCTCGTCCAGGGTCAGCCCGGCGCCCTCGCCCATCTCCAGCGCGCTCATCTTGTAGAGCAGAGGGAAGTCACTTCCGACCTTTTCCCTGACCGCTTCTATCACCTCCAGCGGGAACCGCGCCCTCTTTTCCAAATCGCCGCCGTATTCATCGCTCCTTATGTTAGCGGTTGAGGAGACGAACTGGGCCATGAGATAATAGCCGGTTCCGTGCAGCTCTACGGCATCAAAGCCGGCCGCCTTGGCCCTGCCGGCGGCGTCGGCGTACTTCTGCTCGATGGCCTTTATCTCCGCCACGGTCAACTCGCGGGGCATATCGCCGCTATAGCCTATCGCCGAGCTGTAGGGCATGGGTATGGGCGAAGGAGCCACCGGCTGCACGCCTGTAACCTTGGTTCGCGCGCCTCTGCCGGTATGGCTTATCTGGAGCACGGCCCTGGCCTTGTATTTATGAAGGGTGTCGACCAGTTCTTTCATGCCGGCGATATACTTGTCGTCATCCAGCATGAGCATATTAGCCGTGTTCTTGCCGGCGGGCGAGTCCACGCCCGTGACCTCGACGATGATCATACCGGCGCCGCCCCTGGCGCGCGCTTCGTAGTGATCCAGTATCCGCCGGTTTACGTATCCGCCGTCCGACATGTTCGTGCCCATGGCGGGCATTACTATCCTGTTCTTAAGCTTCATCGAACCTATTTCAGTGCGTTCGAAGAGTCTTGTCAGTGACGGCGTTTTATTCATCGTATATACTTCCTTGAAGCGACGATAAGACGGCCGCTATTGTTAGCTCGAAGAATGTTCGCCTTCATAACAGCGGCCATCTCATAATCCACATGCTCTATATCCGGCACAGCCTCGCCAGGCGCCGACACTGCGACAAAGCGTGCCCGACATCTCGCAGGGTAATTATACTACCGGGACTTTACCCTAGTCTTCCAGTATGTATTCCCACTGGCAGACGGGGATATCATTAGGTCCGCTGCGGGGCGGCAGCTTGAGCGGGCGCACTTTGATCTTGGGATTCCAGAAATCAGCGTAATCCTGGAACGCGGGCGGCTCAAGATCTACGCACAGCGGCTTGACCCGGCCCGGATCCGTCTTCTCGAAGTACATAAGCGACGGACAGCGATAGATGGTCATGATGGCGTATTTCGGATCGCGGATGTAGATATCATACTCGTACAAGCCCTCTGTGTAGCACGGGTCCAGCTGCACAGCCTTGAACATGGTGTACAGGTCGTTGCCCTCGAAGTTGCCGACTCTCTTCAGTCCTTTCATGACATGCGGGGGTATGGCGCGCCAGACCTTCATTTCCCATTCCCAGGCCTTCTCCGGGCCCACTTCCTTCGCGGTGGTGGTGTACCACAAACCGTCGATGAGCTCGTACAGGCGGCCGTACTCGCACAACAGTTTGCCAAGGAATTCCTTGGAGAAGTCCGAGTATCTGAAGTGCCGTATCCATGGTCCGCTATAATCGTTGCGCTCCTGTTCCATTTTTACCTCCTTCTTTAAATTGGATTCTATATTTTTCTTATTACTGTTTATATCGATATTAGATTTTAGTCGACTATGCTATTGTTCAACCCCATCCATCCCCCATATATTGGCCATCGCGTAGGGGCGAACCTATGTGTTCGCCCGCTGTGGGCAGACACGCAGGTCTGCCCCTACAGAAAGGGGATACCCTCAAGGCCCCCGGTCCTTCCGCACAATTCAATATCATGGAAGGACACCTCTTTTTCTTTGTTTACAACGGCTGGAATTCCTTGCCGATCATTTCGCGCGCTATGTTGAGCTTCATGATCTCGGCGGTGCCGTCCCCGATCTCGGTGCCGATCACGTTGCGCAGGCGCTGCTCGGCGCGGCATTCCTCGCTGTATCCGATCTGGCCGTGGATGAGCAATGCTTCATGGCAAGCCTCCACGGCAGCCCGAGCTCCGTACCATTTGGCCATCGAGGCTTCTTTCAAGTGGCGCTCGCCGGCGTCCCTGAGCCCGAGTGAGCGGTAGCACAGGAGCCGGGCCGCCTCCAGCTTGGTAGCCTGCTCGGCGATTCTGAACGATACCGCCTGGAAATTGGCCAGCGGACGGCCGAAGGCGGTGCGCTGCTTGGCGTATGAAATAGCCTCATCCAGCGCGCCCTCGGCGTGGCCTATCGCCTGCAGCACCAGGCATATGCGCACGACGCCGATGACGTTCATCGCCAGGAAGAACCCCTGCCCTTCCTCGCCCAGGCGATGGTCTGCGGGGAGGCGGACATCGTCCAGGAAGTACGATGCTCTCTGCGCTGTGGGCCAGCCCATGTCTGGGATGGATGATTTGACGATTCCAGGCGTATCGGTCGGCAACAGGAATGCGCTCACTCCCCTGGCTCCGGCCGACGGGTCGGTCTTGGCGAAAACCACGCCGATACCCGCCTGCATGCCCCAGCTGATCGAAGTCTTTTCGCCGCTGATCACGTAATCGTTGCCGTCTTTCACCGCTTTGGTTTTGATGCCGACCGCATCGGAGCCGGCGTCGGGCTCGGTGAGACACAGGCAGGCGAGTATGTCGCCTTCGATGACGGGCTTGAACCATCTGTCCTGAAGGTATTCCGGTGCGAAGTTCATAGCCTGGCCCAGGTAGCCCGCGGAGCCTATGGGCAGCACGCTCACGGTGAAGTCGGCCTTGGCCATCTCTTCTATGGCGATGCCCACTGTGACCCAGCTCACCTTCTGCCCGCCGTATTTCTCCGGAACATTCATGGCCAGGAGGCCCATGTTGGCTATCTTCTTCACAAGGTTCATATCAACCTGAGTGTCTTTGGCCCGATCCTTCGCGCCGGGGGCCAATTCCTTCTGGGTGAACTCCTGTATCTGCCGCCGGAACAGCTCCTCGGATTCTGAGAAAACGAATGACATGACTTACTCCTTCCTATGATGAGGTCGATGAAAATTCTTAATCAACCCCCTGTATCCCCCACTCTTGGGGGATTTTTAAAACTGGGGGACACCCCCAGTTCCCCCGTCAGGAGAAAAATCTCCTGTACCTCTTTTTATTTAGCCTTTTTATCGGCCTTGGCTACATAGTTGTTAACGAAATCGATAACGACGTTGGCCAGCGTGTGGGGCTGGAAAGCGCCGGCCACCCCTATCTCCTTCAGCGGAGCGAAATCTCGCTTGGGTATCACGCCCCCGACCGCCAGCGCTATGCGTTTGTCGGCGCCATTTTTCTTGAGCAGCGCCATGATGTCCCGCGCCAGCGCCACGTGTCTGCCGAGATGACTGCTCAGGAATATGAAATCCACGTCTTCCTGTACCGCCGCGTGTACTATCGTCTCAGGCGACTGGTATAAGCCCGTATATATCGTCTCAATGCCGGCGTCGCGCAGCCGCGACATGAGTATCGAGATACCCCTGACATGCGTGTCGGGCCCGGCCTTCGCTAGCAGGATCCTGACCTTTCTGTCCTTTCTCGCCATATCTGCTCCCTTCGTTAAGCGCCCTTGGCCCAGTCCGGCGGTATCAGGCAGCTGTGATCCTCCCCCAATTCTTCCTTGAGTATGCCGAATATCTCCGATGTTGTACACAGCGCCTTGGCCGCTTCCACCATTATCGGCATGAGATAGCCGTCGCCGCGAACGGCCTCGCGGAACTGCGCCAGCACGTCCCTGACGCGGGCGTTGTCGCGTTCCTTGCGCAGTTTCTTCAGCCGCTTCGACATTTCCTTTACCGTCGGCATCGGGTCCTGATCGAATATCTCTATCGGGTCGGTCTCGCTGTCCTCGGGCTGGAACTTGTTCACGCCGACCACGATCTTCTTGCCGCTGTCCAGGTCGTGCGATTCCTGGATGTTAACATTGGCGATCTCGCGCTGCGGGTAGCCGCGCTCGAGGGCTCTGATCCAGCCGCCCATCTCATCGATCTTCTTGAGGTAGTCCCAGATAGCGTCCTCCATGTCGCGAGTGAGGCGCTCGACGTAGTACGATCCCGCCAGCGGGTCGGCGACATTGACGATTCCCGTCTCGTGCTCGATAACCTTTCCCGTGAGCAGGGCGATGCGCGCCGATTCCTCGGTCGGGGCGCTGAAGGCCTCATCCATGCAGGTGATGTTCAGGCCGCTGGCGCCGCCGAATATGGCCGAGAGCGCCTGAAGGCCGGAGCGGAATATGTTGAGCTGCGGATGCTGGGCCGGCAGCGTGGTGGCCGATGTCTTGACCTGGATGCGCATGCGCAGGCTCTTATCGTTCTTAACGTGAAAGCGCTCGCGCAGGATCTGGGCCCAGACCTTGCGCACGGCGCGGAACTTGGCCACCTCCTCGAAGAAGTCGCTGTAGCAGGCAAAGAAGAACGTCATGTGAGGCGATACGGCGTCGATGTCGAGTCCCTTGTCGACACAGCCCTGCACAACGTCTATCATATCGGCCACGGCGAAGGCGGCCTCCTGCGCGGCGGTGCATCCGGCCTCGCGGCTGGAATAGGCCTGCACGTCACAGGCGCGGAAGTAGGGCATCTCGTCCGTGACGAACTTAAGCGTATCGACTATCAGCCGTAAACATGCTTTGGGCGGGAACAGGTGCAGGCCCTCGCCGATGAAGCCGTGCAGAGAATCGTTAAGCGTGGCGCCCGCTATGTTGCGCCGCGGTATGCCGCGGTTGTCGGCTATGGCGATGTAGTGCGCCACGCGCCAGTTTGGCGCGTAGGACAGCGCGCCGTGGTAGATGCCCTCCAGCGGTATGCCTTCAAGGATCGCTTCGCTGTCCCGTATCGAGTTGCACGGCGGCCCGTTGACGCCGACGAACTCGGCCATGCGCGGGTCGTCCGAGTCGTAGCCGTAGGCGCTGCACATGTCCATGGTAAGGTTGTAGCTGGGCATGCCGCTGGGAGAGGCCATGCCGTATTTAAATAGATACTTGATGCGCTCGTTGGTCTCCTCCGGCAGCCCGAATCCTAGCACCGGCCTCTGGCCGAACACCACGCCCTTGGCCCCGCTGTAGATGCCTCGTGTGAACGGGTACGCGCCGGGGTCGCCGAGCTCTTTCTTGTAATCGATGTCTTTCACATCGTCCGGGGTGTATACGGACTTGATGGGGATGCCGCCGACCGTTGTCCTTGCTTCTTCTGCCATATCAGTTGGCTCCTCGTTAACGATATCCTCTCGACTTTATTCGAGCCGAGGGCTGTCGATCTACGCTGGGTTATTCTCGATTAAGTCATTATTGTAACACTGGTGAAACAGTTGTAAAAACGAGCCTGTATGTTAAAATATTAAAGGTCAGTCGGATAGTTTCGAGTTAAGATGCTATTAGCCTAACATAAGATACATTTCAAAAAACAGTAGAAAAGATAGCAATAAAATGACAGTTCTCTGGGGAACATTAATAATATGTAGGGTGGGTTTTCGAACCCACCGATCCGTAGGGGCGAACCTGTGTGTTCGCCCATGATGAATGTACCGTAGGGGCAATTCATGAATTGCCCCTACACGATGAATGAGGTATTGGGAACAGCAGGGGGCAACAGATGTCGGAAACAAAAGATAAGGATAAAGAGAAGGCCGAACGTATACAGCAACTAAGAGAGCAGCAGCTCAAGGCCGAGGCGGAGACCCTGGCCCGGCTGAGGGAGTTGGGGGAGCAGCAGGTCAGGTGGGAGGAGGAGACGCTTTCCCGTTTCAAGAAAGAGCGGGAGCAGCGCAGGATTGCCAGCACCAGCACTTGGGAGGAGGAGACGATGGCGCGCCTCCGCAATGCCATCGATCAGCAGAAGCGCGCCGAGGAGGAGTTGGCGCGCTGGACAGATTACAGGAAGGCGCTTGAGCGGTCGCTGGATTACGATAAGCGCATCCGCGGCATCAGCGGATTCGGCAAATCAATCGACCCGGAGAGTCTGAGGAAGAAATCCGTGCGCAACGCCCTGTTCGAGATCGCGGCCATGAACGACGGCGTGCTGGTGGCGGCCAACGCCACGCAGATACTACTGGAGGCGGGTATCTCAAAAGACCGCGAACACATCCGCGGGTTGATATATTCGACAATCTATCACAACAAGCGCTTCTTCAAAAAAGAACGCCCGGGACATTATAGAGTGGCGTCGGTGCCGGATGCATCTTCAAATCCTGAGTAGGGGCGAGGTCATCTCGCCCGCCTTTTTTACCGCGTAGGGATTGATTCGCACTACCCATGAATCATCATTAGTGGGCGTTACCCGCCAGACCGTCTTTCTTAGGCACCCGCCAGACATGCAAATACCAGTAGAAGGGAAAGACGAAGAAGTTTCCAAAGAAAAATAACGCTATCCAGAGGTATTTCCCATCCTTAGCGATGTACTTATTCCTACAAACGTGAATAAAGTAGAGAATAGGTGCTCCAAAAACTGAAATAGCTGCTAATATGATCAGTATTGTAAAGAATAAGGCCGTGCTTATCTCACCAGGCTCAAGCATTATGGAGAAGCATGCGGCACAAATGAATGGAAACAGCCCAAATAGTAATAAAGCAATCTTAGCCGTTTTTTTAACTAATATAATTTTTCTTTCCATCGATGTTGTCCAAACGCTGCGAAATTTTAGCTCGGCGTGTCCTTCCATGATCAACATTGTATGGAAGGATTCACCGCGCCGGGATATATGAGAATTATTGAAAAGGGTAACTATATGGATTTTATTATAACACGATCATAATCTCCGTAGGGGCAATTCATGAATTGCCCCTGCACGATTGAATCGATGGTCGACAGTTATTGAAGGTTTGTCCAAAACGGTTGACAACATTTCGCACCTCGGTTATCATATCCGCTACCTGACCCGTTTCATCCCGACCGTCACAGGCCGCATTAATTATCGACATTAAATATGCGGTGGCGGTGAGACAAAAGTCGCATACATGGTCGGCGACACATTATAGACTTACTCCCGTAAGCTTGAATTTTACCAGAAAACTGCTGTATGTAAGGAGGCTATAATGGCTAAAGAGGTAAAGGTCTATTCAACCCCCACGTGTCCCTGGTGCAAGAAGGCCAAGCAGTGGCTTGACGCCAACAAGATCGCCTATCAGGATTTCAATGTGGCGCAGGATCACGCCGCGCGCGATGAGATGGTCAAGAAGTCTTCACAGACCGCGGTGCCTACCATTTTCATCGACGGTGAGATAGTGGTTGGCTTCAACGAGCCGGCATTGAAAGAGAAGCTGGGCATCGCGTAATCAAATCGAAATAATTATCGGTGAAACTATGCATGAGTTGTTAATAATAGGCGGCGGGCCCGCGGGCATGACCGCGGCGGTGTACGCGGCGCGTAAGCGGCTGGACGCAGTGCTGATAAGCAAGGATATAGGCGGCCAGCCCATGTGGACGGGTCGCATTGAGAACTACATGGGCTATCAGTATATCGAGGGGTTCGAGTTGATGGACAAGTTCGAACAGCAGGTCAAGCAGTTCCCGCTCGAGCAAAGGATAGGCATGCAGGTAGCGTCGCTTGCGCGTATCGACGGCGGTTTCGAGGTTGTCGTTGACGGCGGCGAGAAGTTCCAGGGCAAGGCTGTCATCGTCGCCTCTGGCAAGAGGCCGCGCCAGCTCGGCGTCCCCGGGGAGGAGCAGTTCAAGGGGAAGGGGGTCACCTATTGCTCGGTGTGCGACGGCCCTGTTTTCTCCGGGCAGAAGGTGGCGGTCATCGGGGGCGGCAACGCGGCGCTGGAGGCTATCGACGATATGGTGAAAATCGCCGAGCATGTTTATGTAATATCGGTCACGCCGTTCACCGGCGATCAGATATTGATCGACAGGGTGCGGTCTGCCAAGAACTTGACTGAATTTCTGGAATACGAGGTATTGTCTATATCGGGTGATAAGCTGGTCAACGGCATCGAGATAAGGGACTTGAAGACCGGGGAGAAGAAGAAGCTCGATCTCAGCGGCATATTCGTCGAAATTGGATTGAACCCGAACTCGGAACTGGTCAAGGGCATAACGAAACTGAACGAGCAGGGTGAGATAGTGGTCAACTGTCGTAACGAGACCGACGTGCCGGGGCTCTTCGCCGCAGGGGATGTGACCAACGTGCCGGAGAAACAGATAGTGATATCTGCGGGAGAGGGCGCCAAGGCCGCGCTGCAGGCGCATAAATATCTACAGCGATTATGATATCGTTGCTTTTATTGAGAAGTTCAACGGAGTACGGATGAAAGTTCTGGGAATCATGGGCAGCCCGCGTGTCGGGGGCAATACGGATATTCTCATGGACGAGGCGCTCAGGGGCGCGCGCGAAGCCGGAGCCTTTGCCGAGAAGATCGTCGTCGATGAGCTCGATATCTCTCCCTGCCGCGAGTTCAACGACTGCATGAAGAGCGGCAACTGCGCCATCCGCGACGACATGGACGATATATATCTCAGCCTGGAGGAAGCCGATGCGGTTATCATCGGCGCTCCGGTCTTCTTCTACGGTCTGCCGGCACAGCTCAAAGCCCTGGTGGATCGTTGCCAGGTGTTCTGGGCTAGGAAGTATATCCTGAAGGAAGTGCCGGAGAGGCAGGGGCGGAAGGGAGCGTTCATCGCAGTGGGGGGTACAAAAGGCGGCGACCTGTTCGATGGATCGAAACAAACGGTGAAATGTATGTTCGATGTCATGGGTGTCGATTACTCTGATGAGCTGTTTGTCCGCGGGGTCGATAGTAAGGGCGAAATAAAGAAGCACTCTACAGCTTTAGAGGATGCTTACGAGCTGGGGAAAAGGATGGCTGAATAGTCATCGCAGGAGGGAATATGAGCACAGTAATCGGTTCGCTGAACACAATGTATAACATAGAGAGGGCGGCTACCGCGATCTACAAAGCGCAGGCGGGGGCTTTTCGCAGCGCCCCGGCTTATTATGAAATATTGAAAGAGGCCACGGCCAACGAACAGGAGCATGCGGACGGCTTAAAGGCCAGGGTCGCCGAGCTTAAGGGGAAGGGCTCATTCATGGGGTGGTTCTTCGCGCTGGGCGGCATGATGATAGGACTGACAACCCGGATCATGGGCAAGAAACGGATCATGAAAACCAATATCTGGGTTGAGCAGAAAGCGGTTAAAGACTACGGCGCTTTTTTGGAAAAGGTTAATTTCGATGACAAGTCCGCGGCTCTTATCAAGAAGAATATCGGCGATGAGCAGCGGCATGTGAATAACTGGACGCGTATACTCGGCGAATTGAACAAATAGAAATAATAGAGAAATTCAAGGAGGTAGTTATGTCCTACGCTGCTAAAGAGTATGAGAAGCTGATAGGGATGAGCGGCTTCAGCGAGGCGCTGCTCAAGAACCACTTCGCACTCTATCAGGGATATGTTACAAATACCAATAAGGTCTGGGAACTGCTGCAGGCGCTGCTCAAGGATGGCAAGGCGGCTACACCGGAGTACGCTGAGCTCAAGCGCCGTTTCGGCTGGGAGTTCAACGGCATGCGGCTGCACGAGCTTTATTTCGAGAACCTGGGCGGGAAGGGTGCTATGAGCAAGGCGGGGAAGCTGGTCGGGCTGCTGCCAGGGGCGTACGGCAGCGTGGAGGCGTGGGAGAAGGATTTCAGGGCCACCGGCGCCATGCGCGGCATCGGCTGGGTGGTGCTGTATCAGGACGATACCAACGGCTGGCTGTTCAACCAGTGGATCAACGAGCACGACGTAGGGCACCCGACGGGCTGTCGTCCGATTCTCGTGATGGATGTCTTTGAGCATGCCTTCATGCTGGACTACGGACTGAAGAAAGCCGACTACATTGATGCGTTCTTCAAGAATATAGATTGGGCTGCGGTCGAAGCGCGGGTAAAATAGGGACGAGCCCTCGCCCTTATGGATTCCGGCCTACGCCGGAATGACGGATGAGAGAGCAGGAGATATTCTCCTGACGGGGTTCTAGGGGTGTCCCCTATCTCTTTTTTAAATTCCCCCATGATTGGGGGATAGCAGGGGGTTGATGCAGCTTAGTGATGAGCAGCATCTAATGGAAAAGGAGTTGTAATGGATACAAAGGCTTTATACCTGATCAGCTACGGCATGTATATCGTATGTTCCAAGAAGGGCGATAAGATCAACGGCCAGACGGCCAACACCGTGATCCAGGTCGCCTCCGAGCCTCCGATTATATCGGTGTGCATCAACAAGCAGAACCTGACACACGAGTTCATAACGGAAAGCAAGGTCTTCACCGCCTCCATCGTCGCGCAGACAGCGCCGCTGAAGCTGATAGGCGGCTTCGGTTTCAAGTCGGGACGGGACGTGAACAAGTTCGAGGGCGTGAATTACAGGCTGGGGCAGAACGGCGCCCCTGTTATCCTCGATAATACGCTCGGTTATGTAGAGGCGAAAGTAATCGGTTCTGTCGACGCGAAAACACATACCGTATTTATCGGCGAGGTCACCAACGCCGAGGTGCTGGCGGAGGGCGAGCCGATGACCTATGCGTATTATCATCAGGTCAAGCGCGGCACAACACCCAAGTCCGCACCTCATTATCAGAAGGATTAAGGAAGGAGATCACAGGAAATGGCCAAATATAAATGCGGCGTTTGCGGATATGTTTACGATCCGGAGCTCGGAGATCCCGAGAGCGATATTCCTCCCGGAACCGCATTTGAGAAGCTGCCCGAGGATTGGGTGTGCCCCGTATGCGGAGCCGGCAAAGACGAGTTCGAAAAGGTATAGTGTTCAAGTTTCGATAGGAGGTGGCGCATATGGCTAAGAAAACGTGTCCTGCCTGCGGCTGCGTTATCGCTTCCGAGGGCTACGAGACGGGCGGCATAACGTTCTGCTGCGAACCTTGTGCCATCGGCAGTGAGAAGAAGAAGCCGGTAAAGAAGCCCAAGAAGAAGTGCAAGAAGTAGATTTTTCATTCACCGTTTAGCTTAGAAAAAGAGGTGCAGGATTCTTCCTGCCGGGGTTCTAGGGGTGTCCCCTAACCTCTTAAAAATCCCCCAAGAGTGGGGGATTGCAGGGGGTTGATTAGCTCCGACCGGAAAATTCACATATTCAAAGAGGTTTTATTATGACTAAAGTTCAACTGGCACAAGGCGTTTACTGGGTGGGCGCCATAGACTGGAACGTACGGAACTTTCACGGGTATTCTACTCATCTCGGAACCACATACAACGCGTATCTTATCATCGATGAGAAGGTCGCCCTGATCGATACGGTCAAGGCGCCTTTCTACGATGAGATGGCGGCGCGGGTTCGGGAGATCGTATCATTCGATAAAATCGACTACGTTATATCGAACCATGTGGAGATGGATCACTCCGGCTCCCTGCCGATGGCATTGCGGGACGCGAAGAACGCTAAACTGGTCACGCTGGAGAAGTTCGGAGAGAACGGGCTGGCCAAGTCCTACCATCAGAACTGGAATCCGATCGCAGTGAAAGAGGGCAGCACGGTCGATCTTGGCAAGCGCAAACTCAGCTTCATCCCGACGCCGATGCTGCACTGGCCCGATTCCATGTGCACCTACCTTGCCGAGGATAAGATATTGTTCTCCATGGACGCCTTCGGCCAGCACATAGCAACCTCCCAGCGCTTCGATGACGAGGTCGATATGGGGATAGTAATGCAAGAGGCGGCCAAGTACTACGCCAACATTTTGATGCCCTTCGGGGATCTCATCGTCAAGGCGGCGAACAAGCTCGGCGGCATACCGATAGATATGATCGCTCCGAGCCACGGCATTATCTGGCGCTCGCATATAAAGGACATCGTAGATTCCTACGTGAAATGGGGTAGGGGCGAGACTGCGGCCAGGGCGCTGGTTATTTACGACACCATGTGGGGCAGCACCCAGAAGATGGCGAATGCGATTGTGAAGGGCTTGATGGAGGAAGGAATCGACACGAAGCTCTTCAACCTGACGGCATCGGATAAGAGCGATGTTATAAAGGAAGTACTCGAGGCCAAAGCCCTCATCATCGGCTCTCCCACACTGAACAACGGCATGTTCCCCTCCGTCGCCGAGTTCCTTTGCTACCTCAAGGGGCTCAAACCGAAGAACAAGATCGGGGCGGCTTTCGGCTCGCACGGCTGGGGAGGCGGTGGGGTCAAGGCCGTGCAGCAGGAGATGGAACAGGCCGGCATCGAGTTGGTCGATTCCAAGCTGGCGTTCAAGTTCGTGCCGGACGAGGGCGAGATACAGAAGTGTGTCGACTTCGGCAGGGAGATAGCGGCGAGGATTAAGTAACTCGCTCGAAGCAAGCTTGAAGCGGGAGCAGAATATTTATCGGCCCCCGCTTTTTTGTTTTATTTCCTGAGAGAAGAGGAATTTTTTTGACAATCACGCCGCGTGAGTAACGGCATTTCACGCAGCTAAATATTGATAAAATAATATAAATAAATGAATTGACAGAGCATAGCATTATTCGATATACTATCCCAATATTTTAAAAAGTTGCAGGACAAGTCTATATTTTATGTATTTTTATCAGGAATGGAATAATTAGTTGAGTAAAACAGTAGTTGTTTATTGCGGAGAATGTGGAAACAAGTTGTATAGCCTTACGGGCATTGCACAAGATAAAAAGAATCCCTGTCCCCATTGCAAATCCAGAAGCCGATCCTATGTTATGTATGGAGCTCCCCGCGAGCATAACGCGATGAACGCCTATACATCAAGCGTGTTAAGGAATCAAGCTCCAGAAGAGCCTTGTGCCTGAGAAGCGGTTTCCTTAATATTACCCCTGATGCCTATAACCACTTCTTTCAATGGAATCTCTTTCCCGCTGATTTCCAGGGCTTGTTTTGCCATAGCGGTCAACCCGGAGCAGCAGGGCACCTCCATGCGTGCCACGGTTATGCTTTTGATGGTCGAACCGCGCAGTATCGAAGTCAGTTTTTGTATATGAGCCCGAGCGTCGTCGAGCTTGGGACAGGCCACAAGTACGGATCTGCCGTTGAGGAAATCGCGATGGAAGTCGGCGTAGGCGAAGGGCACACAGTCCGATACCAGAAGCAGGTCCGTCCCTTCCAGGAACGGCGCGCCGGGAGGGACCAGCGCCAGCTGCACCGGCCAGTGTCCTAGCATGGATGGGTTGTGTTCGTGGTTACCCGCGATGCCGGACTTCCTCTGAACCTGCTCTATACGCATGGAAGGGCAGCTGCATTTCTCAGTCTCGGCAGGCTTCTCTTGCGCTTTATGATAATCGGCGCTGTCGTCATACGGCTCCGCACATTTCTCTTCCAGAGTGATCGCTCCACGCGGGCACTCCCCTATGCAGGCGCCGAGCCCGTCGCAGTGAGCCTCGTTAATAAGCCTGGCCTTGCCGTCGACCATCTGAATCGCCCCTTCCGCGCATGCCTCCGCGCACAGGCCGCAGCCGTCGCACTTATCTTCATCGATACGGACTATCTTCCTGACTGTTTCCATCTTTTCTCTCCTAGACACTCCCGCGCCGACGCGCACCACTCAGCACAGGATGGGATCTTGTCTTTATATACCATCGAGCCGCATATATGGCATTTCACCTTGGTCTCGTTGGAGAATATTTCGACATCGGCGCCGCAGTCCGGGCATTGGTTTATTTGCGCACTCAGCTTCCTGAAATCCTGTCCCGGGCATCTTTGTTTCATTATCACGCGCTCCTTCTTCGATGTCTTCCAGAATAATAAACGATGGACGAAATGGCAGCTATGACTTAGGTCACAAACGGGAGAGAGTTACTTATCAACGTTCAATCGACGGATTCGCCATGTGAATTTAAGCCGCCATGGTCGTTGCACACACATGCCAATTGGTGTCTTTCGATGCGCTACCTCTTGACTTATTCCTATTTTACTGCTAATCTCTTGCCAAATACAGTTAGAGGAGGGACTAAATGCAGGCTTATTGCATGAAGTGCAGGAAAAAGGTGGAGATCAAGAGTCCGACGCAGATCAAGATGAAGAACGGTCGGCCGGCGACCAAGGGCTCGTGTCCTAGCTGTGGAACAAAGGTCTTTCGCATCGGTAAGTAAGACGATCAGGCAGAATACAAAGAATAGAGCCACATAACGTGGCTCTATTTGTTTTTTCAAGACAGCCCTTATCGTAACAGCGACTATATCTGGTGTAATATGTTAGTAGGAGTGCTCGTAAATGTCGAACAGTGTTGATATTACGATAATCGGCGCCGGAGTTATCGGGCTGGCGTTGGCTGCCGAAGTAACACGCCGCGGCAGGAGTGTGTACGTGCTTGAGAAGAATGAGACGTTCGGGCGTGAGTCCAGCAGCAGGAACAGCGGCGTTATCCACGCCGGTATCTATTACCCCGAAGGCTCGCTCAAGGCCGGGCTATGTGTCGAAGGAAATCGCATGATGTATGAGACATGCGAACGTTATGGTATTCCGCATAGACGCACGGGCAAGCTTATCGTGGCTGTGAACAACAACGAGATCGCTCAGCTTGAGTCGCTGCTGGATAATGGCCTGCGCAACGGAGTCGAAGGATTACGCATGGTGTCGCGGAGAGAATTGAAGTCTCTCGAACCGGAAGTGGAAGGTGTCGCCGCGTTGTTTTCTCCAACGACGGGCGTGATGGACGCCCACGCGCTGATGCGTTACTTCCTGTCGATGGTTCAGGATGCGGGCGCGCACATCGCGTTCAACACAGAGGTTGTCGCCGTCGAGCGAGCCGTTGATGGATATCGGGTATCGATAAAAGACGAAGCAGGCCGCTTCTCGATTGAATCGGAGATAGTGATAAACTGTGCCGGACTGAATAGCGATAAAATCGCTGCGATGGCAGATATCGATATCGACGCCGCGGGATACCGACTGCACTACTGCAAGGGAGAGTACTTTAACGTGAGCGGCGGCAAGTCGAAGTTGATTAGTCATCTCGTCTACCCGGTGCCGCTGCCGAAGATTACCGGCGTCGGCATTCACGCCACACTGGATATGGATGGGCGCATGCTGCTTGGGCCCAGCGCCAAGTACGTCGATAAAGTCGATTATGCTATAGATGACCGCAATCAGCAGCTTTTTTACGAGTCGGTGAAGCCGTTCCTGCCGTTCATCGAATACGAAGACCTCTCTCCTGAGATGGCGGGGGTGCGCCCCAAGCTGCAGGGCCCTGGGGAGGATATCCGCGATTTCATTATCCGCGAGGAGGGCGATAAGGGCTTGTTTGGTTTCATCAACCTCATCGGCATCGAATCACCGGGATTAACCGCGTCGCCGTCGATAGCAAAGCTAGTGGCAGCTATAGTCGATGGCATACTATAAGCCTGGAGTTATTATATTTTCGGCTTGGTGTGCTATGATATTTAGGTAAGGTTCGACGATAAAATCATGTTCCAGTGGTCTACAATATTGGATACACTAGTCAGCGGTAAGACGAGTCGGGAGGATTTTCCCAGCTATACTCCCTGTGCCGACCACCTGGAATTTCCCCAATTGAAATCGTGGTCCCAAGGTAAGATCTCCGCCGAGTTCCATATTTCAGAGAAGTACCACAACAGCCGCGGCCACCTCTTCGGAGGCTACTTTGGCGTGCTGGCCGATATGACGTTCTGTTATACGGTGATGACGGTATTGAAAGACGAAGGTTATAGCACAAGTGATCTCCGCATTACCTACTTCCGGCCGGTGTCGAGCGGGACGTTGCACATCGAAGGGCGGGTTCTGCACCGCAGCAAGAAATCGGTTCATGTAGAAGCATTGTTCAATGATGATGAAGGACGGCTTGTGGCCAAAGCCGATGGCGTCATGTCAATCATACCGATGTCCACAATATATCCCAAGAAAGAATAACGTTGAACTGCTCTTATCCGTATCGCTGGATTGCCTTTTCGTATAACCATATTTCGTTCTAAAGGTAACCCTTATTTCATATTCACTTTTATTAATCGTATTTTCCTGTTCAACGAAAAGTTATTGCCTAATGCCTGTGATGCTGTTATACTGCTATAACTTTTTAAAGGGGGTCAAATGAAGGCAGCTATAATTCACGGCCCGCGCGATATTCGATTGGAATCCGTCGACATGCCTGTCATAGGTGACGGCGACGTTCTGGTAAAGGTTAAAGCCTGCGGCATCTGCGGCACCGATCTTCATGCCTATCGCACCGGTATTGTGCCGAGCCGTATCCTCGGCCATGAGTTCAGCGGCGAGGTAGTTGAGATCGGTAAGGACGTGAAAGGGTTGAAAAAAGGGGACAGGGTTCTGGGCACCGGCTATCAGATCGACAGCAAAGGTGTGGCCGTTCCCGGCGAGGGTCTCGATGGCGCCATGGCGGAATATGTGGCCGTGCCAAATCCTCTCGTCGGCGATTCATTCCTTCATATCCCTGACAACATGGACTGGGAGGAGGCGGCCACCGTGGAGCCGACATCGATCGCCTGTTACGCCTTCGAGCAGGCGAATCTCAAGCATGACGATATAGTGGTGATACTTGGATCGGGGATGATCGGGCTCGGGCTGGTGCAGGCGTGCAAGGCCTTCGGCATTCCCAAAGTCATCGTCAGCGAGCCGTCTAAGGGGCGCAGGGAGATGGCGGCAAAGGTCGGGGCCGACGTGGTCATCGACCCGTCGAGCGTCGACGCCGTATCCGCCGTCATAGAGGCTACCGGTGGATGGAAGGCCAACGTCGTCTTCGAGTGCTCGGGCTCGCCCGTGGCTTTCACCCAGGCGCCGCGCATGCTTAAGTTCCTCGGCACCGTGATGCAGGTCGGCTTCTTCGAGCAGGGAGTCGAGATGAGCCGGGAGCTGATCAGCGAGGTTGTCATCTGGCATAACCTCACCATAAGAGGCTGCGGCGGCCAGAAATGGGATATGGCTACGGAGCTTATGCATCAGGGCAAGATCAAGACTAAGGAAATGATATCTTACAGGTTCCCTCTCGATGAAGTGAAAGAGGCCTTTGAAACACAACTGAGATCGAACGACGTGATAAAAGTAATGCTGGAAATATAGTTTCCGGAGGTGGTTCGATGACCGGTGGGAACGAAGCGCTCGCCCAGCTTAATGACAGGTTTCTCGACCTTGATATGGAAGGCACGATTGAGGTCGCGGCGTCTCTAGCCGACGGAAGTCACGATATAGATGCCAGGAAGGCGATAGCAGTGGTGTCCGGCGCTCTTGACACGGTAGGTAAAAGATTTCAGAGCGGCGAGTGGTATCTGGCGGAGCTGGTATATGCGGGGGAGATCGCCGGCAAGGTATTGAAAATCCTTTCGCCGCTGATGACCGGAGAGGCTTCCGATCAGATCGGCACTATCGTTGTCGGCACCGTGGCCGGCGACCTTCACGACCTTGGAAAGAATATCTTCATCAACCACGCGCGCAGCGTCGGGTTCAATATTATCGACCTCGGTATCGATGTTCCGACCGCCAAGTTCATCGCTGCAATAAAAGAGCACAAGCCTGAAGTTCTGGGCATGTCCTGCATCATGACCACGATGACTAAAAGCCTGGAAAAGGTCGTCCGTGAAATGGAGAAGGAACTCTTGAGGAGCAGCGTTAAGATAATCATCGGCGGCGCGGCCATGACGGAGAAGTACGCGAAGGAAGTAGGCGTAGATGCCTTCGCTCCCGATGCGGTTACCGGCACGGATATAGTAAAGGGTTGGATGGCGGGGCGATGAATTTTAAGGAGCGGATTTTAACCGCTATGAACCACGAGGAGCCGGATCAGGTGCCCGTTATGGGGCTGATCATGGATCCTTCCACCGTTAACCAAATAAAGGGTAAAAAGCCCGTCGACTTCGCCGGCCTGCTGAAGAAGCCCGTGCTGGGGCAGGTGGTCAAGGGACTCATGAACGCCAACTGGTTCTGGAGCCGGATGTACGGCGGCAACTTCGCCGGCGCCCTCGAGTGTGCTATTCAACTGGGTTTTGACGCCAACTGGATCATATATGCGTTCATGCAGCTTCACAGGGATGCCGAGAGTTCGCTGGGATTGGTTTGGCATGACGTCTACGGCCGCGTCTGGGAGCTGGGAACAGCCGAAGATGGCGGACTGACGGTAAACTACAGCCGCGCGCTGTGTCCGACCGAGGAGCAATGGGATAGGTGGGTCGAGGAGAACGCGCCGCTATGCGACAGGCTTGTGCAAAACGTGGCCGACTTTCATAAGAAGCTGACCGAGCGTTACGGCGACAAGATACTTCCTATCGGCTACGCCGCTCCGGGGATATTCGAGAACAGCTGGCAGCCAATCGGTTTCGTGAATTTCACTAGCCTTGTTTATCAGAAGCCTGAGTTTGTTAAGAAGGTTATCGAATATCAGACCGATCTGTATATCAGGTGTCTGGAAGCGGTAATGGAATGCGACGTCGATATAGTGCTCGGCGGCGATGACCTGGGACAGAAGACCGGCCCGATGATGCGTCCCGAAATGATAGAGAAGTTGTTGGGCGAGAGCTACAGGCGTGTCTCTGAACTGGTGCACAAGAGAAATAAGAAGCTAATCTGGCACTCATGCGGAAACATCTACAAGCTGCTGGACATGTTCATCGATTGGGGATTCGACGGTATCATAACGATGGAGCCGACGGCGGGCATGGAACTGGGAAGGGTGAGGGAGCAGGTGGGGCACAAGCTGGTTCTTGTCGGCAACCTGGACGTATCTTACCTGCTGGTGCGGGGGACACGGGAGGAGATCGAAGAAGCCGTGAAACAGGCGCTGAAGGATGCGGCCAGGGGCGGCGGATACATTTTATCGGCGAGCCACTCTCATCCCTATGTAGATGGCGACAGGCTCGGGTGGATGGTCGAGGCGGTGCACAAGTACGGAAGATATCCGATCTCCGTCTAAATTAATCGTCCGGAATATACGGGCCTCGCTTGACGCCTTTATCCACCGGCGATATCATGCCGGTATTATCGGGCAATCCAAAGGCATGTTCGATTGGCACTATAATGAAAAAAACAGGCATATTCTTCCACTATCAAGACGGCGAGCGTCTGCGCGATTTCCCCGACGCGCTCGAAGGCATTTTGTCCCGGGACAACGTCCTCTATTACGACGCGTTCTACCCGGGCAAGCCGCCGACCGATTACGATCTTGAACTCGTTCCGCTCGACCTGGTGCGCCGGGTGCACAGCGACAGGATGGTCGAGAGCGTCAGGCGCACGCATGATTTCGACGGCGTCATGCTCTCCGTGTCGGGCACGGTGGCCGCGGCGCGTCGCATATGGAGCGGCGAGATAGACAACGCCTTCGTTTTCACCGGCTACGGCGATCATCATGCGGGTTTCGATTCCTTCGGCGGGGGCTGCTATTTCAACGGAGCCGCCATCGCCATAAGCGACCTTCGCGCCCTTTTCAACGCTAAACGTTTCGCCGTTATCGATACCGATGCGCATCACGGCGACGGCTCGTGGGAGATATTTAAGGATGACATCAATGTGCTGTATATGTGCCTGTGCCACGGCGGCGATTTCGAGGAGAACAATAATGTGAACGTCAACGTATCGTGGCAAGTAAGCGACGCACAATACGTCGACCTTGTAAAAAAGAACTTCGCACCGCGCGCCGCCGCGTTCAGGCCGGAGATCATCTTCTGGAACTGGGGCTACGACGGTACGCAGGGCGAGTACGGCGATATGGGGCTGAGCACCGGGGCGCATACGATGATGGCGCAAGAGCTTAAACGTATCTCTAATGAAGTTTGTCGCGGGAGGCTCATCGTCGTGCTGTGCGGAGGCAGCCGCCGCGATATGGCACAGAGCCTAATCCCGCCGCTGATCAGGGTGCTGGCAGGGGAGTGAACCGTTGCTTGTCCTGTCGATTCTATGTACAATACGTCTCAGAATCGTCTTTTACCCGCGATGAATGTAGAAATGGAGAGAATCAAGATGAAATCCGACGTTGTTAGCGCTGACGAGGCTTTAAAGAGGCTGTCCGAGGGAAACCAGAGGTACGTCGTCGGCAAGTTCATAAGGCCCCATCAGACGTCCGTGCGCCGGGCGGAGTTGATTGAGGGGCAGCATCCGTTTGCTATAGTCCTGGGCTGCTCCGATTCGCGGATACCGGTCGAATTAGTTTTTGACCAGGGTGTCGGCGATATCTTTGTGGTCAGGAACGCGGGTAATATAGCCGATGACGTTTCGCTCGCCAGCATCGAGTATGCCGCCGCGCACCTGCACGTATCCCTGGTCGTCGTGCTGGGACATGGCAGCTGCGGGGCCATCACCGCCACAGCCGCGGGCGGGGAGATGGAGGGGCACCTGCCGGCCATCGCCTCGGTTATCCGCCCCGCTGTCGAGAAGGTAAAGGATCAGCAGGGAGACCTGGTGAACAATGCGGCCCGGGCTAACGCCGTCATGGTTGCCGAAAAGTTGAAGTCCAGCAAGCCGGTGCTCTCCGAGCTGGTGAAATCCGGCAAACTGACGGTATCCGCCGCCTTCTACGATATCAAAAGCGGCAAGGTGGAATTTATCTAAGAATCGAAGATTGGTCTCTTACAAAAGATTTCTATGAAGATAGTTAAGTCCTCTATAGCTCTGCTACTAGTGTTGTTGCTTGTTACCACTTTCGCGTGTGGTGGCTCGGGGCCACAATCGAATCCGACGCCTCTGCCTGGTTGGTCTACATATTCCAATAGTAGTCTTGGCATAAGCATGCAGTATCGTCAGGATTGGACGAAGGTGGAAGGACAGTTTGATGTCGTAGAATTTTTCTCCCCATTGACTGGTGAATCTAGCCCACAAGGAGTACTTATGATATATGTTCACGATGCACTAAATATGACATTGAGTGAACGTGTTGATGAATGGATTAGTTATCGGGAAAAATCAGTTCAAGACTTCAATCTTTCTGAGTCGAATGTGACGACTATCGCTGGTATACCTGCCCATAAGGTTGTTTACACTTGGGAGGATGAAGATTATGGCTTTCTTATGAAGAATATGGAGATTCATGCTATCAAGGATAGTACAGAATACATAATAATCTATATGGTATATGAGAGCGCTTATGCCAATTATTTGGATACTGCGCAGCAGATGATTGACTCGTTTGTAATCTACTAATCTTTATCTTCTCTTACTGTCTTGACATCTGCTCCGTTATCAACTATATTATCCTCCTCTTACTGTATTGCACTCGTAAACCAGGGGTTGTGTCGGATATAAAGTGAAAGCCGAAGCATATCGGGCAAAATATGCAAAAGGAGGCATCATTATGAAGGCAGGGATTTTTTTTACAGGCTCGGGTCCCATCTTGATTCTGGCTTCTTATGAGTCACTGACGGACCACAACTTCATCAAGAAGCTGGCGGTTAAAGGTATAGAGAAGTTCATCGCCTATGAAGTTCCCCTGGCTATCGCGGAGGAGAAGTACGTAACCCGCTTCAAATCGGTAGCGAACGACCTTCAGGATAAGGACGACCTGCGTGTCCTTGATTGGGACGGACATCATGTCTTCTCCAACTTCTCCATTAAAGACCTGGGAGCGCCCATTTACCACGAACCTTAGGATGAGTTTCACTAAACTTATCCGATATGTCGCAGCAGGCGGGTGTCGCCCTATGGCCCTCGCCTGTTGCTTTCGGGTATGAGTTGTTGTAATATCCCCTGAGCAGTTGTCTAAGCCAAAGTCGATTTCTGAATTACCAGTCGCGGAATGTGAATAACCAATGAAGATTACTATTACCCTCGGCCAGATGAAAGTCCTGCGCGGCCGGCCCGAGGCTAACGTTGAACGCGTGCGTGAGTGGACGCGCGAAGCGGCAAAACGGGGCTCGTCGCTTGTGCTTTTCCCGGAGCTATGGCATTCCGGCTACGACCTGGAGCATCGGGAGCGATACGCGGCTCGCGTTGGCGAGGGTATTTTCGCTCAAACAAGCGAGCTGGCCCGCGAGCATAAGATCGCTATCGGCGGTTCGATGATCGAGGAGCGCGAAGGCAGGTTCTATAATTCATTCCCTCTCTTCGATGCGGAGGGCCGGTGCCTGGCCGTCTACAGCAAGACGCATCTCTTTTCCCTGATGAACGAGGTGCAGTGGCTCACGCCCGGCGAGCGCTTCGTCACGGCGGATGCGCCCTGGGGGCCAACCGGATTGAGCATCTGCTACGATATACGTTTCCCGGAGGTCTTCCGCCACTACGCCTTCTCCGGCGCGCGCATAGTGCTGATGGTCGCCGAGTGGCCGGTGCGCCGCATCGAGCACTGGAAGACGCTTCTTCTGACGCGGGCTGTAGAGAACCAGATGTTCATTGCGGCTTGCAACTGTCTCGGCGAGTTTAAAGATGAGAAGTTCGGCGGCTGCTCGGCGATAGTGGACCCGTGGGGTAGATATGTTGTCGAGTCCGGCGACGAGGAAGCGCTGCTCACCGCCGATATCGACCTCGACTTGGTCGAAAAAACCCGCCGGCAGTTTCCCTTCTTAAAGGACAGCCGAAGAGATTTGTATTAGAACCGACCGCACCCGTTGTTATAGCGTCTCAAGATATACTTAGTCGTCGCGTTTTATTTCCTTCATCTCATGAAAGAACACTTGACCGGAACGGCGGACTATTATACAATTAGAAAACTATTAAGGGTCATTATAATATAGCAATAGTTGCTACACTCGATAATATTTATTAGTTATATCAATATAAATAAAGGGTAGATAGCAGGTGTCTGCTAAAAATAATAAGGGGGTTGGCAAAGTGACGGAACTTGATCGCGCGTTTGAGACTATTCTGGAATGGAAGGCCAGGAAACTTTTGGGGTCGGATTACAGGGAGAAGGTTTTCATCGACTCCGACGAAATGTCGTTCAAGCTCGGTGCCATCGATGCCATGATATATGATATGGCGTCGCTGGTCGGCCTGACCAAGAACAGCGATGAGCATAACTGCTGGACCGCCCGCGCCGTGAGAAAGCAGTTCCTGGCGAGGATAGCTGACGGTTCAAACAGGGTACAGGCGGCGGTTCCCGAGCCGGAAGTAGCGCAAAGCCCTGAAAATAACTGAGCGGTTCGGCTTTAGTAGTTCGGGTAATTTAAGAAATAGCTCACGGCCAGCATGATGAATCGCGGCGGCAGTTTCGCAATGGACTCCCGCCGCGATGTCTACATAAAGAGTGGCTTCATCTTTCGTGAATCCATCACGTCTCTCGACACGAGAAGTTCCTCTTGTGCCTAAGTTAACGTCAACTGGGCCTAATCGATATTAATTTCAGCCATTGTTCGCACTGTCTGTTTAGGGGTGGTCGTTGGGCTTTGTGTTGACTGAGTTGTCGGAATCATATACAATATGGCACTCAGAAGAGTTATCATGCTGCAATCATGGAGGAACATAGTGAGCGATATTGATAGCAAGGAAGTCGTGGCACATTTGAACAAGATGCCATATACGCCCAAGAGCTGCAAATTCTGCGGCGCCAATGACTGGGCTGTAGTCGATAAGGTGTTTGAGTTAAGAGAGTTTCAAAATAATGCCGCCGGGTCACCCATTATTCCTGTAATACCCGTTACCTGCAACCAGTGCGGCAATCTTCTGCTGTTCAATGGTATTGCAGCGAAGCTGGTTAAGTAGAAGAAACGTTCAATTTTCACGACCCGTGGGTCGGCCTGTTTCACACCTGATTATCAAAAATTAAGGGGCGTGCACAATGGGTTTATCGCGAGAATTTGTTTTGTGCCGATTGCGGCAGCCGCTGGCAGGGAAGCTTTGGGCGTAGAGGTCCGAGTGCATGCCCGCAATGCGGGGGCGCGAAAATTCAGAAACTGGCGCAGGGCAAGGGGTGGGCCAGATTCCGCAAGGGAAGCAGCAGAGACACGGGGCGGAGGTGGATACGATAAGGCAGTTTTTCTCGTGATTATCGATTAAGCGCTATTCTCTACTTCAGACGCTTAACGTAGATCAGCATGTCATCGCCCGGCGAGTAGAAATCAGCGATGCGTCCCACATTCTCGTATCCCCTGGATTCATGGAAGCGCCTTGTCTGTTCGTAGTTGGGTTTTGAAGACGTCTCGATGACAGCCAGCCTGCCGCCGTCATCCTTGATATCGTCCTCGGCTTTCTCCCACAGCGCTTTTCCGATACCCTTGCCGCGCATCTTGCGAGAGACGGCGGCCCAGTAGAGGTCCCATGTTCCCTGCGTCAGCGGCGTCGGCCCGTAGCATATGTAGCCGCAGACGGAGGAAGCTTCTTCAGCGACAAGTATCCTGTAACCGGAGCCTATAGGGTCGTCGAGATAGCTGTCTATGAGCTCCTCTGCGATAACAACCTCGGGTGGGGTGAACTCCGGGGTGTCGCGCAGTATGCTCATGAGCGAGGCCTTATCCCGCTTCGCCATTTTCCTGATTCTAGTTGCCATGCGACTCCTCTACGGCGATGCTGATGATACGCTCTATGAACTGGTTGTACGAGAGCCCGGATACCTCGGCCTGACAGGCGGCTCCGGCATCAGGGGAGATGTCGGGATTTGGGTTTACATCGATGACATTAAGCGTTCCCCGAGAATCTTCTCGGAAATCCACGCGCGCGTAGCCCGACCCGATGCACAAATTAAAAACCGACAGGGTCATGTCCGCGACGGCGCGCCTGATTTCTTCTTCCACCTCGGCCGGGCATTGGCGTGAGGCGCAATTGTAGTAGTCGTTCTCGGGATCCCATTTTGAGGCATAGGTCAATATGCGAGGTTTGCCTTCCGGTGTGGTGAATATAATCTCGGATATGGGGAATACTTCTGTCTTGCTTTTACCCATAACGAGGGCGTTGAACTCCCTGCCGTCCGCGTATTCCTCGACCAGGGCCTCGCCGCCGAAGAGGCAACTCACCTTCGCCGACTGGATCTCAAGCTGCCTCATATTATGTACTACGCTGTCCTCCGACATGCCGTGGCTAGCGTGCTCGGAGCGTGTCTTAACGATGCAGGGGAACGTTAAATCGAATGAAGGGGGCGGTTTGCCGCTGACGAGCAGGTGACGGGGTGCTTTTATGCCGTTAGCCGCGAGGATATCCTTGACCCTGATCTTGTCGGTGCACAGCCTTATCGCGTCAGCCGTGCAGCCAGTAAAAGGAAGGCGTGTTTCCGAAAGCATTCCAGCGATTGCAGCCTCTGTTTCCGGCTGCCCGTCGAACCCTTCAAACAGGTTGAAAACCAGCTCGGCTTTAAGGTTACTTATGATATCGCGGACACGATTCATCGGAGGTGATAAAGGAACGCGGAAACAATCGTACCCGAGTTCTGCCAGGGCTTTTTCAACGGCGTCAACTTCTTCGAGCACACCCGCGATGGCAGCCCCCTCGCCCATGTCGGCATATCGGCTGCGTTCCGGCTGATTATAGACTATAGCTACTTTAGCGCACATTCAGGGTACCTCGACAAGGCGGCGTTCAGCGCTGCCGCGATAAGTTCCTGATATTTATATCCCATCTTACCCGCCATTATCGGCAAATCCCCGCTGTGGGGATTAAGCCCCGGCAGCGGATTTATCTCCAGAAAGAAGGGAGTACCCTCAGCATTAACCCTGAAGTCGACCCTGGAAATATCGCGGCAGCCGAGCACTTTGAATATCTTCAAAGCCTCATCGGTTACGGTTTGAATAGCGGCTTCGCTCAGTTTGGCGGGACATTCGTATTCCACCAGCCGCTCCCAATCGCGCTTGACCTCCAGCGAGTATATAAAATGGTCCGTTTTTTGACGGGGTGCTACCCTCATGATTCCCACTATTGCGGGCGGATGGTTACCTACTATGCCGACAGTAACTTCATCGCCGTCGATATATTCCTCAATCAGAACCGGCTGGTTGTAGCGTTCGAGCAGATTTATCACAGGTTCCCGTATCATCTTTTGTTCCGTTACCCTGCAGCCGCCGAGAATGCCCTTGCTGGAGCCCTCATATGCCGGTTTTACGAAAGCGGGAAAACGAAAGCCTTTCCAGTCGATATATTCCATATCCTCTCTGTTCGAGACTACTCTCCAATTGGGGGTGCTTATGCCCGCGTTCGATACTATTGTCTTGGTCAGCGGCTTATCCAGACATACGGCCAGGCATTGCGGATCGGAACCAAAATATGGAACGGACAGCATTTCCAGTATCGATGGTATCTGGGCCTCCCTGCTCCTGTAGCTGCCCCGGCCCTCGGCGATGTTGAAGACAAATTCGACATGTTCACGCAGGATATTACCGATGAACTCTTTCCCGCCGCCGAGGGGGAGAACCTGATGCCCCAGCGAACTTATGGCGTCGGCCAGGGCATCAACCGTTTCCTGCGAGTCGTATTCTTCAAGACGGTCGTCTGCGCCGGAGGTTCCGATCTCATTGCGCACCGCCTCTTTGAGGTCGTATGCAAGCCCTATCCTCAAATCAGGCACCTACTGGCAGAGCCATTTGTAATGCCTTCTCAGAATGCTGATGGGACGAGCCGTTTTTCCGCTTTCCGTTCTTGTGGCCGTTCCCGTTGCCGGACTTGCCCTTGGGATTCCGGTACTGGAAGATATGGCCCTGATAGTTCCTAAGCAGAAACCCATCGTCATTGAAAGACATCACGTAGTTAGGCTGCAACGGTATCTTGCCGCCGCCATCGGGAAGGTCGATCACGAAGGTTGGGACGGCCAATCCGGAGGTGTGTCCGCGCATTCCTTCCAGTATCTTCAACCCGGTCTCTACGGGTGTGCGCAGGTGCTCCGTGCCCTGTACCTCGTCGCACTGGTACAGGTAGTACGGACGCACTTTTATCTTCAGAAGCGCGTGGCACAGTTTCAGTTGTGTCTCCACAGTGTCGTTTATGCCCTTGAGCAGAACAGACTGGTTGTTCACCGGCACGCCGGCGCGCAGCAGACGGTCGCAGGCCTTAGCGGCCTCCGGCGTTATCTCGCGCGGGTGGTTGAAGTGGGTGTTAAGCCAGATAGGGCCGTATTTGGAAAGCATCTCGCACAACTCGTCGTCGATTCGCTGCGGCAACACCACGGGGAACCGTGAGCCGATACGTATTATCTCGACGTGGTCGATCTGTCTCAGTTTGGCGATGACTTTCTCCAAACGCTTCGTCGATAGTGTCAGCGGGTCGCCGCCGGAGATGACTACATCTCTCACGGTCTTGTTGCCGCGGATGTACCCGATCATCGCGTCGATCTCTTCGTTGCTGCGGACCCAGCCGCCGTTGTGCCACTCCCTCTTCCTGGTGCAATGGCGGCACAGCATGGGACATATGTCGGTCAGCACCATGAGTACGCGGTCGGGATACCGGTGTACGAGGCCGGGCATGACGGATTCCCTCTGTTCCGCCAGAGGATCCTCATAACCGATATCGTTCATGGATATCTCTTGAAACGAAGGCACAGCCTGTTTCATTATGGGGTCTTCTGTGTCAAAGGGATTAATCAGCGAAAAGTAATAAGGAGTAATAGAGAGCGGATACTTCTGCGCTACCTGTTTCAACTTACCCTGCTCTTCAGCCGTCAAGGGAATCAGGCTGGAGAGCTGTCCAACCGTAGTGATCCTATTGCGGAAATGCCATGTCCAGTTGTTCCAATTGCTTTCGGACACATTGGCGAAGAACCTCCGCCCTTGTTCGGACGGGATTCGGCCTGGAGGATCCTCCTCTTCCTTCTGGGAGAAGGACTGGTGTGGAGGTTCCTCCTCCAGTATGCTTGAGACTTCTGTCTCTGCTCCTGACACTGTATTCGTCTTCATCTTCCTTCCTTATCTGTAGTTTCCGGTTTTTGCTTTCTTCTAAACACAAACGGAGTGACACAACACTCCGCACTCAAATTATTCTTCCATCAAATTAATCACTTTATTCTGTCACAAATGTAGGCCATTTTTTCTCGCTTGTCAATAGGTTTTCAGGGCAATTTATCCACAATTTAAAATGTATTTTTCCTAAGGCCGATTTACGTCGTTTTTTATATTGACTGATATAGCAGTCGATTACGGTTGCAACGCTGGTCTGACGGCCGGATAATAAGGCAATGAGATGTCTATCAACGGAGGCGTATATTTGACCGGGCTTTATGTCCATGTGCCGTTTTGTGTAGAGAAGTGCGCGTACTGCGATTTCTACTCCGTACCGTCGCGGTTAGGAAATATCGAATCATATGTCGATGCGGTGCTTGCCGAATGCGGGGCGTACGGTCATCTGTCGTTCCATACGCTATACCTCGGAGGCGGCACTCCGAGTATCCTCGGTGCCCATAGTCTGAAGAGACTTATCGAAGGGCTGCGCCGGGCATTTGATCTATCGCGGCTTGAGGAAGCTACCTTTGAGGCCAACCCTGAATCGGCTACCGAAGATTTTCTTGCGGCGGCGCTGCTCTCGGGGTTCAACCGCATATCGATAGGCGTACAGTCGCTCTCAGATGACGAGCTTAAAGCTGTCGGCAGGATTCATAACGCGGAGCAGGCGGTCGCCGCGATCGAATTGGCAAAGAGTATCGGCTTCAGGAATGTTTCAGTAGACCTTATCGCCGGTCTTCCCGGCCAGACATGGGACTCGCTGCATAACTCGATCGACAGGCTGATATCGCTCGGTATCGCCCATCTCTCGCTGTACTGCCTTTCGCTGGAGAAAGGAACTCCGCTGGCTCAGAACCCGCCGGCAAACCTGCCGTCGGACGACGAGCAGGCCGAGCTGTTCGAATCGGCGCGGTCGTTGCTTATCGGCTCTGGGTTCATCCATTACGAGATATCCAACTTCGCCGCCGCCGGACGCGAGTGTCTGCACAATCTGAACTACTGGCGCGGCGGCGAGTACCTCGGCCTCGGGCCGGCGGCGGCCTCGCACCTGGGGGGCAAACGTTTCAAGAACCGCGCCGACCTTAAGTCTTATCTCGAGAATCCGGCGGGAGTCGTCGAGGAAATCGAGGAGCTAAATGCAGAGGAGAAGGCGGCTGAGGAGGCCATGCTGCGTCTGCGGCTGCTGGAGGAAGGGCTCGACATCGACGAGTTTACCAGGCGGCATGGACAGGAAAACATTCGTCGCCTACTGGCAAGGCTTGACAGGCTGTCGCGGGAAGGATCATTACTCTTCGACGGCGCGAAATATCGGTTGGAGCCGTCGCTGGTGATGACATCGAATCCGATACTGGCGCGGGTGTTAAGGGACTAGAAGAGATCGTCGAAGAAATCGCAGCTACTACTGGCTTGCTGCAGCAGGCCGCTGACGCTTTTTCACCTTGATTCTTTTACGCACGGATCGTTTCTGAGCCGCCGGCCCAGCCGCTTTGCCGAACTCCTTCACGCTTACGTCCATTCCGCGCGTCCAGCCCAGCTTCCTGACCCAGAGCCATACCAGATATGTAGATATGATGGTCGACCCCGCCAAGAGCACGATATACCACCACATGTCCTCCGTCTGCAAATCGAAAGCGGAGCTGCTCATTATCGTGGCTATGGTGTTAGGCACCAGCAGGGCCGTGCCGGCCACCGTGAGATAGGCCATCACGCGCGCCAGTCTGTTGTTCAGCGCCTGGAGCTGGTTATTGTATATCGTCTGCAACACCTCGAGCCCCGACGCCATCACGTCCGACATGTGCTCGGCCAGTGAGATTTGATGGTTGACGTCATCGGCCTGCAGGCTCATACGGTGCAGGAGGCGCACGTTATCAGTTATGAGATCGGCGTCTCCGTAACGCAGGGCATGAAAGACATCGACGGTCTGCCACAGTGCGTTCAGATAGACCACCAGGGCATGCTTCATCTCGTAGATCTTCGGCCCGAGCGTCTCCCGCGGAGTGGCCGGGTCCATCATATCCTTGTTGAGCTCGTCGCTATAGTCCTCGATCTGACGAAGGTGCTCAAAGTTCCTCTCATTGGTTTCGTCCGTGATTCGCAGCAGGAGCATAGTGATACGGTCCTCCGGGACGGCGGCGATCGGTATTTTCTTGAGGAAGGCGTTGGCGTATCTGCGCAGGCGCATGAACCTGCGGTCTATGCTGCGCGGGTGTATGGTCAAAATGAACGTCTTGTTGATCAGAAGAAGCAGGGGGTGTATGGTGACATCGAACTGCTTGACCTGGACCGAGGCCATCTTTATCCCCATCTCAACGCCGAAGTCCTGGTAATTCTCAAGCGTCTGGCTCACCAGAGGCCCCACCATCTCTTTGCTGAAGCCAAGCTGTACGGCTGCATCGATGGCGTTCTTATCAAAGTCATCCGTCCAGCAGTCGACCCACGCGATAACTGCATCGTTTAATATATCCCTGAAAGATTCCGGGGACTCCGCATCCTTGCGATATGTTGTTCCCGAAGGTAGCAGGGCGGCGCAGAACCAGTGCCTTGTATATATATCGGGCTCCACTGCCTGTCCTGTAGAATTGGCCGAGACGGCGTTGTTCTTTATCTCTTCCATTAATTAGACCTTATCTCAAACGTATCATTAATAGGAAATTAGCTATTCTACTCCCTTTTTTGCATTTTGTTAATACCCCCGATAGATATAAACAGATAAACTGGTCTGGGGTTTGTTGCATGATTGGCGAGAAGAGTTCGCATAGTGTCGGAATCCCGGCGGCATTTACGGCGAGGTATTGGTTGTTACGAGGTCACCTTATTCCTGCGATTGCGGATTACCGATGCGACTATGGCGAAAACTATCACTACGGCGACCACGCCCAGCGCGATGCCCGTCGGTATGTGATAATGCTGCGCCAGCAGCATCTTGATGCCAACGAATATAAGGACGACGACGAGGCCGTATTTGAGGTAATGGAACAGCGGCATGATGCCGGCCAGCGCAAAGTAGAGCGAACGCAGGCCGAGGATGGCGAAGATGTTGGACGTGTAAACTATGAACTTATCCAGTGTTATGGAGAAGGCCGCAGGTATTGAGTCCACGGCAAAGACCACGTCCGTGGTCTCGATGACAATCACCGCGATAAACAGCGGCGTAGCCACGTACTTGCCGCACCTCTTCACAAAGAACCTGTCGCCCTCATAGTTGTCCGTGGTGCCGAATATTTTGCAAAAGACCTTGAGCACGGGGTTTTTCTCCGGGTGCATCTCCTTCTCTTTCTGTAAGGCCATCCTCAGGGCGGCGATGATGAGAAAGGCGCCGAAGATATAGAAGACCCAGTCGAAATTCTCAAGCAGCGTCGCGCCGAGTTCGATAAAAGCCAGGCGCATAAATATCGCGCCGATGATGCCCCAGAAGAGGACTTTGTGCTGGTAAGCGGCGGGCACGGCGAAGAAGGAGAAGACCATGAGAAAGACAAAGAGGTTGTCGATGCTGAGCGACTTCTCGATGAGGTAGCAGGTGAGGTATTCCGTCGCCGGCACGGGGCCCTTCCATATGAAAATTCCCAGGTTGAAGAGGAGAGCCAGGACTATCCAGAATGCGGTCCACAGCAGCGATTGCTTTATCGTAATGACGCCGGACTTGCGGTGGAAGACCTTCATGTCCAGCACCAGCAACACGGCGACAATTGCGCCGAAGGCCAGCCACGCCCACAGCGGCATCTGGGTTGAGGTTACAGCTTCAGCAGGCATAGTATATCTGTATTAGCAATTTCGACAATTATGGATTATTCCGGGCGGAATGGCAAGGTGAGTTGAACTCGCAATGTTCATGAGATTTCGTGTCGGCGTCCCGTGCTGCTAAGGTCGACTTGAATTGGAGGCGGAAACAAAGAGCGCGTTTTTTAGCGACATAATTAATATCAGCCTGTTTCAAGATAACATCAAAGCTTTAACTCGATTGTCTCTCCCGGTTTAAGAGTATAATTTGTATCCCTGAAAGTGAACTCAACTGGTGTAGTGTTGCGGCGGCGGGTGTTTATCCTGAGGTGTTCACTGGTTATCTCAAAGTCGAGCCAGTGCCGGCGGTAGACGATATTGAAGCGCATACTTTTGAGCTTTTCGGGCAGACAGGGGTTAACTATGAGCCTGTCCTGGCGTGTTTCGATGCCGGTGTAACAGCGCTGAATGATATCAACCGTGCCTGACATGGCGCCCAGGTGGATGCCCTCGGAGGTTGTGCCTCCCTGTACGTCGGATATGTCGCTCTCAAGGGCCTCTTGAAAGAAACGCCAAGATTCCTCTCGAAGGGAGCGGGCCAGTACCCATGCGTGAACCACCCCGCTGAGAGTAGAGCCGTGTGATGTGCGCGCCAGATAGTACTCGGTGTTTCTGCGAACAGCATCATAATCGAAAGGATAGCCAAGCTGGCAGAACAGTTCACACAGCTCGTCGGCGGAAAGCAGGTAGAAGAGCATAAGCACGTCCGCCTGCTTGGACACCTTGTAACGGTTGGGCGTATCACCCTCCGCCTCAAGGATGCGGTCCAGCCTGTGTATATCGCCGTATTTATTGCGGTATCCCTCCCAGTCAAATTCATCGAGCTTATCATAGCCCTCGAACTGACTGATGATATTATCGTCGTGGAAAAATATGCACATCTTATGGCTCATATCGTCCCACCGCTCCATCTCTTCTTTGCTCAGTCCGAGTTTCTCGCGGATGGCTTTGCGGCGGTCGTCGGGAAGAATGTTGATTACATCGAGAGCACGGCAGAAAGTCCATGCCGCCATCACGTTTGTATAGGCGTTATTGTTGAGGCCGGGTTCATCCGCATCTGGATAAGAATCATGGTATTCATCCGGCCCCATAACCCTGAGTATCTCATAGCGATTCATTGATTGGTTGTAGCGTGTTGCACTGGCCCAGAACCTGGCTATCTCGATGATCATCTCTGCTCCGTAGAAAGAGAGGAAATTGATATCCGCTGTGGCCTGATAATACAGCCAGATATTGTAGGCAATAGCGATGTTGATGTGGCGCTGGAGGTGCGAATTGTCCGGCAACCATCGCCCGGATTTAGGGTTAAGGTGAAGCGTTTGTGTTTCCTCGCGGCCGTCGCTGCCGCTTTGCCAGGGGTACATGGCGCCTTCATATCCTGCCTGCTTTGCGGCCCAGCGCGCCTCGGGTAGGCGACGGTAACGGTATAGCAGAAAGGCGCGGGAGATATCCGGGATGCGCAGATTAAGTGAGGGAAAAACGAACAGTTCATCCCAGAAGATATGGCCGCGGTAAGCCTCTCCGTGCAGACCGCGGGCAGGCACGCCGGCATCGCGATCTATTGTATTTAGCGATAGCGTTTGTAACAGGTGAAAGATATGCAGATTCAGGATCAGAGAGGTGCGATGGGCATCCTCGATGTCGATGCCGCAGCGGCGCCAGAGATGGCTCCATCGGAGTACATGGTGTTCCTGCATCAAGTCGAATCCGGGAGCGCGCTCGATCTTTTTTATCGCCTCAAGGCCGCTTTCCGAAATAGCGCGGTCTCTGGAGGTGGTAATGGAGACGATCTTCTCAACCGTTATTGCCTTGCCTTTCTCCGCCGGTACCGAAAACTCCTGACCGATATAGTCGCGAGATCTGGTCAATTTACGCTTAGCTTTAATCTCTTCGCCGTCCCGAAGTAACCTCGTTCTCGCCGCCTCCGCAATCCGTATACGCGACTGGCTGGTTTCCATCTGCAAAAAAACAGTGTTTGCGTTCACCTGTCGGCTTTTAACCGGAAGCAGGTGTTTATTGTTCAGCTGGCGGTAACGCTTTACACCGCTGTTGGTCACTTGTCCATCAAGCGCGGAAAGTATATCCAGTTGCCCCGACCAGTTTTCCGGAATGATTGTAGTTTCCAGCCCGGCCAGCCCGGAGTCAGCCATATCGATAAGGCGGCGCTCGAACACCTTTGTCTTCCGTCCCTGCTCGTCACTGAAGTATATATATCGTCTGAGTATGCCGCGGCTCAAGTCAAGCTCCTGCCGGTAGCTGAGCAGCTCCGCCTCCCTTGGGTTGAACCAGTTTCCTCCTTCTAAACGGAATGTGAGCGGCAGCCAGTTCGGCATATTCACCATGCATTCGTTTTCGACTACTCTGCCGGCGATTTCGGTTTTTAGCCGGTTATAGCAGCCGGCGATGTAGGTTCCCGGATAGTGAACGCCATCAGCCCTGGATTCGGGGGCGGCGCCGCGGGTGGCAAAGCACCCATTCCCCAGCGTGCAGAGGGCCTCCCTTAGCTGCTCCTGTTCCGGATCGAAACCTTTATAGACCAGAGTCCATGCCGCGGTCATCAGGCCCTTTTCAACCAGGAACTCGAGGAATTCCCTTACTTCATCGGGGTCGCGCAATACATACTGCGCCACGGTCGGGCGGTCTTCGCATCCGACGATGATGCTCACTCCCCTGTCCTCAATAGCGCGGAAGGCATCTTCATCTGTGGTATCGTCGCCGATGAAAAGAGGAACGATCTTTCTGCTATCGACAAACAGCGTGTCAAGCAGTGAAAGCAGCGCTTCTCCCTTGTTCCATTTGATGTTGGGCACGAACTCAAAAATCTTTTTACCGGTCGATTTGCGCAGTTCCGGCTCCCGGGCAAAAATACGATCGACCCTCTCCTCCAGCACGCCGAGCAGTGAATCGTCGACCTGCCGGTAATGCACCGCTATGGCGAAACGCTTTCGCTCGACACGGGCGCCCGGTATATCCGCCAGCGTTTCATACAGTTCCGCCTCGACACGGTCAAGATGCGGCAGGAAGCGCTGCCCGATATCGTTTTCCTGTTTCACTATAGAGGGGCCGACTATGTCGAAGCCGTGGCTGCCGGCGTAGACGATATCATCGATTCTGACCATTTTGCGCACGTCGGGCAGGTCGCGGCCGCTCAGGATAGTTACAGTCCATTGCTCGGCAAGCCGCTTCACCACCCTGCGGGTCTCTTCTTTCAATATGGCGTCTTCGGGATGGCTTACGATTGGTGTCAGCGTTCCGTCATAATCGAGAAAGATGGCCGGGGTTCCCCTGTGCAGGAATTCAAAGATCTCAGCTCTATTTTCCAGCGCGGAGGGAAGGTCGCAGAGGTTTTTCGCCGCGGCTTTCTTAGTACCCGCTTTCTCCGGCCAGCGGATTTTCAACCCGGAAAGATCGCTTACTACAACGTTGGCGCCCATGACCTTCAGTTCCTCGGCCTGTCCCACCCTGTCCACTCCTATAACCAGACGGAAACCGCCGAGTCGGCCGGCTTCGACCCCAGACTGTGCGTCCTCTACTATCGCAGCGTTGCCCGGTTCGACGCCGAGGAGGCGGGCGGCTTCAAGGAAGAAGGCGGGGTCGGGCTTGCCTTTGAGCCCGAGACGCGATGCGTATGTGCCATCGACTTTGATTTTAAACAGGTCTCCCAAGCCTGCCGCACCCATTATCTCATCGTAGTTAAGGCTCGACGTTATGACGGCGGTGGCCAGTCCGTGCTCTCTCAATTCATGTACCAGGTCTACCGTGGAACTATATACATCTACTCCCTGGCTTTTAATCATTTCCAGGAAATAGCGGTTCTTGAGATTGCCAAGGCCACAAACCGTTTCCCTGCCCGCCCTGTCGCCCGGCTTTCCGTACGGCAGCGAGATGCCGCGCGATTCGAGAAAGCTCATTACTCCATCCTGGCGGGGCTTGCCGTCCACATAGCGGTTATAATCCGTGTGGATGTCAAATGCGCGAAATTTAGTTCCTGAAGAGGAGGCGTGTTTCTTCAGATAATCATCGAACATCCGTTTCCACGCCCCGGCATGGGTCCCTGCCGTATCCGTGACAACGCCGTCCATATCGAATATGACCGCGTTTATGCCTTCAAAGTCCACGGTGATTTTGCGACTTCTGCTCATACAGCACTCCTTCTTAGCCGTGTTTTTCCCCTGGCTGCGGCATCCGGAGTAATAAAGTCGTAAATCGGATAACCAGGTTCATTATAACAATGGCGTCAGGATTATGTAACACTTACATGGGACAGCGGTATAAATCGTCGTTCTGTGAATAGCTAACTGCGACTCGCCGGGTATGCGCAGCAGAAGACTATTGATGCCGGGCTTTGAGGTCAATAGGGAATTCTAATGAATGTGTGAATGGGTCGATATGCATTGTCGAAGCCTACGGCATGAAGATAACTGGTGGAGCGGACGGTACAAAACGCAGAATTTTTCTGCTCGCCTTCGATTTGACCTTCTAGATCACGATTCTCGGCTTCCCGCCATAGCTTTATATATTCTAAGTAAAAGTGCAATCATGAGCAATTCAGATCACATCTTGTGTATCAAAGCATATTACCTAATAATCTGTGAAGGGCATCTAATGACAGATAGCAGAGTGCAGCAGCTCAAAACGGTTACTTGATGAGTTTCTTCAAATATTCCCGTAGTTCACTTAATGTAAACATGCAATCAGAATGCAGACCATAACCAGCAAAACTTGAAACAAAGAATCTGAGATCAAAAAATTCAGAGTCTCCGTATGCGATTACTTCCTTGTTTTCTAAAATTGAGCGTAGTTTCTTGCTTCTTGGATTGTGATTAGCCAGGACAAATATTACCTCTGGTTTACCTTTAGTATTTATTTTTACACTTGTCCCTTTACTGCTCCGTTTAAAATTCAGCAGGCCGAGTTGATCCAACTGGTTGAACTGGGCTTCCATTACTAGCAACAATTCTTTGTAACGGTCACTATTCATAATGAGTGCACTTATATCTTCAAGGTGTTTAAGCAATCCGGCGCTGCCATCAAGAGCGCCATCGCCGTACTTCATTTCAATAAACGCGGCTCGACACTTGCCGCCATCTCTGCGCTGTGATGCCGGCCAGCGTATTGCCAGCATGTCAAAACGGGCACCAAGGTTCGCATCTGACGCTTCAATGTCTGAAGCGAAATACTCAGTTTCGTTTGAAATGGTCGAGTGATTGTTTTCACGCGCGACGAGCTGCTGAAATTCACGCTCGGGCTTGCTATTAATTGAGAAGGAAATATCCATGGTTTGCTTCAATATAGGAAGCGCATTTATCCATTTCTCTACGAGGTCAGAAGTGTTAATAGATTGCTGCAAATCAGGTAGACTTATCGCAGTCTTTATATATCTTTTATCAAAATAAGCCTGATACAATCCTTTCTTTCTTTCTTTAAGTTTTAGAATATTGCCGCCGCGATAGTAGATATTGATGTAGTTATCGCGAATAGCAAGCATAAGAGTATCGTCTTGTCGTACACGTTCAAGTAAAGACTTGAGCAATCCTCCCTTTAAGTCGTCAATAAAATTCTCTGACAGAGCTCTCATTTATACCTCCAACGTTTGGCCATCGTTAAGCAGAACCACATTCGGGAATAGTTCCTTAAATTGATCAGGATGGAAAGTGTGAATCGGAATGACTTTTCTCGGGTTTAAAGCTGTGACAAATCTCTTCAAATCTTGAGGACTCGCATGGCCCGAAGTATGTATGCTTATCTTTGGAATACCACGTTTTATCAACCATTCACGCAAGTAAGCATATGGCTCCTTTTCCCAATATCCCTCCCACTGTGAATAGATATATACGGCTTCCTTTATACAATCAGCTTTTTCAAGGTCACGAATATGCAAAGGACGAAACAGTAATACAGACTGATTTGCGATGTTCTGTAAATCTTCGATGAATATTCTATTCTTTGAGTGCCTCTTCAAGGGCTCAAAATACTCAAGTTTCTTTATCTTGATACGTTGAGAGTTGGGAACATAAAGAGATATCTCCGGCCAATAAGATTGAGGCAAGTTGAGATTCCCGGTAGCTTCAAGTACAACAGCTGTATAGAGGTCAATTATCAGCCTTCTCCCTGTTTTTTTACATGCTCTGAAAACAGATACGATGCGGTCAATATTCTGAGATGATGCATGAACCATTACGAGTCCTGTGCTTGTTTTAAATGTATTTACCAGGTACTGCTCCACATCGGATTCGCTGGGGAAATTATCGTCATGTTCCAGTCTGCCGAGAGAAGAACCCTCAAGCAACATAGCATCGATATGCGCTGGCGGATTCGACATTAGCCGCTCAAGCAACTTAGACTTTCGTCCATGCATTCTAAAATCACCGCTGTAAAAAAGCCTCTTCCCATCAGCATCTACCATCAGAGCATAAGCGTCGTAGGCGGCATGATCTATGAGAAATGGAGTGATTGTAAACGGGTCTAGTTCCACCGATGTCTCGTTTTTGAAATCTCCACCGATAGAGGGCACAGGCCAGTTACTTGGAAGAAACGGGGAGGCGGATTCTATCATATGACGTGCATCAGCACCCATATAAACAGGTATGCTTTTATTGATGTGTTCGAGCAGTCCGAAGTGATCCAGGTGTGAATGCGAGATAAGTATAGCCAGCAGAGATTCATCGTCTCCATCCAGGCCGCAGATTGACGGAAGATACTTTTTATCGTTGTCTTCAGCATCCAGTGGCAATCCGATATCCAGAATGAGCCGTTTACCGCTGGACTCTATTTCCACACAGCTTCCGCCTATTTCATGTGTGCCGCGATGAATGACTAATTTCATTTAGCCTATTCCCATTTGCCAATCGGGCGGAGGGTCAACTTTCTCATCCTCCCCCGGCCATCAAATTCCCATCCCCACGCCTTTCCATCGGCCTCTATGCTATGCAGCACTATACGTCCGCCCTTCTCAGAATACTGTTTCATCCAGCAGGCGATCTGCTCTGCTTCATACCACTTCCCATATAAAGCGGGCACTGTTCCGTCATCCGTATCTGGTACATACGGATCCAAGCCATCATCACTCGATTTAAATACCAGAAAACCATCGCTGTTGAGCATAGCTCTTCCCAGAAAATACCGAATGGGAGCCAGACTGTGTCCACTCCTTGTTTTCAGCACCCGAGTTACTTCAGCTACAGAGTCAGCTTTAATCTTCACGTCTATCAAGTGTAATGAACTTTCATATCCCATGGAATGCTCCTATCTCTTATAGCCGTTGATTCAGTGCCCATTTTCTAAGTCTATTATCCTGATCTCAGTAAACTTTCCGGTTGACATTATATGTTCTCCTATGAACACAGGGCAGACATATAATAAAATTCTTGCATAGTATCCTGCATCTTCAATTCCTGTAGCGCTCACTTTCCAGATGGGCCGCCGATTAGTCCCTCTGTGGCTAGCTTGTCATAGAATGCTCCTTCATTTACACAATCATATTTATCTCTCATAGTCACATATCCTCCGAATCGATAACGGCGCCAACACTTAATCCCGTCAATAAATACAGGATTATCGCCACAGTCATCCATAGAGTCCCAATATGGTTTTTCGCCAGTTTCTGTAACTGCTTTTGCAGAACAATTGCGGCATACGCGGTTAGGCCAGCCTATATCACTCATTAGACTAGAATCAGACTGATGACAGATACTGCATTCGTTTTTCATCACATCATCACCTAAATCATCTTCTTGTCTCATCAAGTATTTGAAACAGCCTGACCATGGCCTCGGTATCCCGCCCGCAGTACGCCAGCAGGTTCTTGCGTATCTCCCTGCGCCGCTTCGCGCTGGTCTCCGGCTTGATCATCTCGGAGTAAGCCAGAGACGCCATACTGCCCTCCTGAATCTCCAGATCCCCATAGCCCAGCCCGGGTACCAGCGCGGGGAGCACGGCTTTGATGGAGAATGAGCCGTGGAAATCGGGATGATAGCAGTTGGCCTTGATTATCTTCAGCAAATCCACAATGCGGCCGTTCAGCACCGCGGAAAGCTCATACGACAGATGCGGCAGGTCTCTGATAAGGCCTTTTATTTGACTAGCCTCGAACGAGGAGTAGACGACTATGGAGCCGCTATCATTCAGAACGTCGATGAGACTCTCCGCGAACGGCTCGCGCGGGTCGTCGGAGCCGTCGTGCAGGAACTCCTCGTGACTGAGCTTGCCCTTCTTGTCCATGATGTGGCAGGACCACTGTATGGGCAGCACCTGGTACGGGCGTGTGCCGACATACAGCGGCAGCGCCGGGTTGAAGGTCTCGAAATCGAGGAAATAGACGGGATACTGAATACCAGCAAGCTGCCCGCTCAGTTCAGGACCCATGAAGACGCAGCCGTCCACGACGCAGTCACGCACCCGCTGCTGCAGCGGATTGAGGCCGATGAAATCATTAGGTATATTCCTGATATCGTCTACGCCGGCCTCTGCCAGCACTCTGAGCAGCTTCTCCCTTGCACCGGGCAGCTGGCCCACATAATGCTCTGGGAACACCCGAAAACAGTGGCCGCAGAACTCGCAGTCATACGGCTTGGAGCAGTGTTTGCCCGGCGCTATGTCCGGCGGCTCGGATAACGCCAGCGCCGCCCGCATTTCAGCCAGCATCTCCGGCACATCTGGCAGGAACTCCCGCACATCATCCGTTACGTCCTCCACCACGAACAGCTCCTGCAGGTCGTATTCCCCGCCCGGATAGATGTATTCCTTGTTGAGGTGCGCCAGGCAGGCCTTTCGCACACGGATTCCGCAGCCCTCAAGCACCCAGACCTGTACAGCCGCGTCCGGGATATGCTCCGGCTTTACGCTGTTGCCCGATTTGACCTCGACGAGGTCGAACATGCCCCTGCCAGCCCTGACCAGGATATCCGCGCGGATACGCACATCATCGTGCATGAACGCGGCCTCGTAGAGCGCCGGTATCTTTTTATCCTTGAGCAGCTCCACCGTTTGAGCCATCGCTTCCTTGTGATGCATGTAGTCCTGGTCAAGCAGCACGCCGCCGGGAAAAATACCACGGGCCAGCACGCCGACCTCAGCGCCTGCGTCAAATATCGCCTGCTTAGCCTCGCCGATCTCATCAGCCAGCTCCGGCTGGAACAGCATCAGATAGAGCCGCTTGTGGCATTGCAGCCCGGCCATGAAGCGAGATTTGGATAGTAAGGGCAATTTTTCTATCATATTTCTCCCAGTAATTTCCTAATTTAGTAGCTTATCCGTCTTAGGATATTGGCTCAAAAGTTCTTGTGCTAATTTGTTATATTCTAAACAAGCTTTCTGCCCTATTTGTTTATTATGGTCTGGCCAATACTTGGATACAAATTGACCCCAGACTCCACGAGATATAAATAATTTCCTATACAGTGCTCTGATGTACTTGCGCCATTTTTTTGGCCTACTACCAGGATAGTTAAATTTAACTATATTACGAAAACTCTCTATCTCAGCTACTTCTTTGCCATAACCTTTGGATAAAGCAAAAGACTTGGCTTCACGCATGGGTAACCAGGCTGATTTCTTAGATGGCAATGTATTTGTAACCGCTTGGCGAGTTTTCCTGGTTGTGTTGGTCGAAACTGAGTATAAACGACATTTGTCGAATACCCTTACTAGTGTAGTGTATTCATCCGTATCCAACTTGAGCAAACCTCTAGTATTGCCCCAAGCCTGTAGTTCTTGCAGACAGCAAAGCATAGCTTCATCCCAATAAGTATCAAAGTTATTATATTGCCACCTTTTCTTGCGATAACCATTGTGCCATAGGGCTTCGGCCATAACACTATCTAATATCACAAACAAATTTGGATAAAGTAAATGCATTATCTTGGTTGCCCCAACACAGAATGAATTACCATTTGCAGATAATCCCCCTGGTCCAGGTGAAGACAAATGATCATATAACTGTTTAGCGTCTTTTCGATACGATGTTATATTAACCGAAAGTATATCAACGTTTGTAAATTTTATTAAGATTGACTGGACATTATTATCTGTTAACTTTACTTCCAGCCTAGAAGTGAATCCTTCTCTTGTTCCCATTACACCAAACTTGTTCATTCCTAAGTAGTATCTAAGAGCCTTATATATAAGTTGAAGGTTTGAATCACTCACGTTACCTTTACTATCTACAAGTGTCTGAGGCTTCCCTGCAGCCACAAGACAATCGAGGTAATATTTTCTATTCGGAGATTTCTGTGAATTGTAGCTCTGCAATTTCTGTTTTGCACCGTTAAGAATTCGTGTACTATTCAAAACTCTCTCCTAATCTCTCTCTCAGCACCTTCAGATTCTTCACATCTTCCTCGTTGTACTTGAGCAGCGTCCTCAGCGCATCCATATCGTTGTCATTTACGTATCTCCACCATAGTATAACCGCCTGGAAACCATCCACCCCCCTCAGCTCCCTCCCTATCCCCAGCTGCTGCTCCACCGCCTTGAGCCCCCCGAAGAGTTTTCTCCTCCAGCAATCATACATCAGGTCGTGATGTTGATAGGAGGCGGAGATATCCACCCCAACGCGCGAGTCGATGAACGGCAGGTCGAAGCGGCTACCGTTGTAGGTATAGACGGTTTCGACATCCTTGAGAGCGTTGAGCAGGTTCTCCTCGCTGACAGCATCGCCGACGAGCTGGATCAGCCTCTCTTCGCACTCGTTGACCAGATAGACGCCGATAACGGTGACGTCATCGATATACCTGGAGAGGCCCGTCGTCTCTATGTCGAGGTATGCATCGTACATGACAGTTTCTTGTTAATCGATATGTACGTATTGTCGCATATATGCGTGACAGCGTTCTGTCATTTTCATCTGATACTCTAAATCTTATAGATCCCGGCCATGGCCTTGACGGCTGCCTTCACCCGGTCCTTGAGCTCACGGGGCGCCAGAACCTCAACCTGCTCACCCCAGCCCAGAACCCAGTTGACCAGCTCAACACCCGGCACCACCTTCATCGTCAGGATCAGCCACCCGTCCTTGCGCGTCTCAACCTTCTGCGTGGGATGATATACGGCCTCGCTGAACAGCTGCGCCACGTCGGGGCTGAACTTCAGCTTCACTGTCTTAACCTCTCCACCAGCGATGACCCCGAATGCCGGAGCCAGGTACTCGTCGGCGTTGAAATCCTCCCGTATCTTGTACTTCTTAGCGGTTATCTGGAGCGATTTAATCCTCTCTATTCGGAAAACCCGGACCTCCTTGTGAGTGTGGCAGTAGGCGATGAGATAGCTGGCATGTCCCACATCCGTGGGCTGGATGAAATAGGGGTCCACCTCGCGATAACCGGGCTCTTTGCCGTATGTCTGGTAGTTCATCCTGACCGTGCGCCCGTCCGCCCAGGCCTCGGCCAGCAGCTCTACGTGTCGCGTGAGCTTGTCGTTGCGGGGCAGCTTCTCCATCCACTCCAGCGTGTTCAATATCTGCTCCTTGATCGGGCTGGGAACCACGCAATTCAGCTTGTAGAATGCGGACTTGATATACTGGTCGGAGCGGCTTGCATAATGAACCATGAGGCGCACCGCGAGGAATATGCTTATAGCCTCGGGGCGGCTGAAACGCACCGGCGGCAGATAGTACGCCTGATTAACGCACCACTTATCGCCGTTCTTGTAGACGGGAACGCCGGCGTCTTCGATGGCCTTCAGGTCCCGCCGCGTCGTCCTCTGGTCGACATCGCATTTGTCCGCAATCTCTTCCAGGGTCCAGCCGTACCTCTTCTGAAACAGCAGGTGCTCAACCAGGTAGAGGCGCGCCAGCCGGTCCGTTTCCTTTTCCTTGGTTTTCATAAAAAGACCTCCGTGCGGCGATTAGCAGGTTGCATCATTATACCAGTGGACAAACTATCTTGAAAGTTCACCGGCCCCGATTTTAACCGGAGCCGTGATTTTTGACAGATAGCTGTCACAACCAGGCTGTATCATAAAATCATCCCAAATAATATCAGGAGGTAATTCTATGTTTGATGAATGTAAAGATAATCTGGAGAATGAAGGTTTGGAAGAAGACGAAGAGCTCGTATACTTAAGTGACGATGATCCCGACGAATACGAGAGATTGAGCAGGATGCATCGCGCCAGGTATAAGCAGCATGAGAAGAAGCACAAGGAGTTCATCGCGCGCGTCCTGGGCGGAGAGACCAATATCGAGTCGACGGTCATCGTGTCCAGCTACTACAAATTGCTGCTGAGCTGGGCCCTGCACACCCATATCGCCGAGGACGGCTGGAAGATCATAATGAAGGAAGGCTATCACAAGGCCAAGCCCCAGTACAGCGATGTTGATACGCGTTTCGGAGAAAAACAGAACCTCCTGGTGCACGGCGTGCTCGTCCTGGAGAAGGATGAGAACATACTGGTCGCGGCACTTGATCAATCCAGCCCCGGTCCCGGCCTGCTCATCGTCACCGGCCCGGAGCGCATAATACCTGTGATCGAAGCTTTCAAGGATGCCGTAGAGAAAATAACCAAAGAGCGCAACTTCTATCGCGGTCAGAAGATACAATACTTCGGCTTCATCATGTTTCTGGACGTGTCCAATAAGTCCTGGGGCGACCTTATCCTTGATTCCGATACCAAGGATAGCATCTGGGCTAACAGCGTCGGTTTTTTGAGAAACCAGGAACGTCTCAATGAATTCAATATACCCGCCCGGCGCGGCGTGCTCATGGTGGGCGAGCCCGGCACCGGCAAGACCCTGGCCTGCAAAGGAATCTTATCGGCGGCGGAAGGCATAACCTGCATCACCACCAGGTCCGGTGTGCTGGAGGACTCCGTGCAGCTTTCGCTTCTATACGAGCTGGCCCAAGACCTCGCGCCCAGCATAGTCTTCCTCGAGGATATAGACCTCATCGCGCAGGATAGAGATGGATTCGGGTATGCGAGGGGTTCCGCCCTGCTGACCCTGCTCTCGGTACTGGACGGCATCGAGGAGTGCAGCGGCGTTGTGACCATCGCAACCACCAACTGCAAGGAGACGCTGGATAAGGCCATCGCCAAAAGGCCCAGCCGCTTCGACCGCATCATCGAGTTCCACAAGCCGGCGCTGAAACAGCGCACCGATCTTATCTCGTTACTGTGCAAATCGATACCGCTCGACGCGAAGGCGCAGGAATACCTGGCGATCAGGACGGAGAACTTCACGCCGGCCCAGATACAGGAGGTGGTCTACAGCCTGGCCATCGATTACTGTCAGAGTAACGAAGGCCCGAGGCCGTCCTGCATCATCTGCAGCAAGCAGGATGTGGATAACGCTATCATCAAGATCGACCGCGACAACAGGCAGCAGACGATAGGTTTCAGCCTGCCGATTAACGGAGGTGTGAAGAAATGCGGTATAAATATCTCTACTAATAACGAGAGGAAGCTGTGACATGGAAAAGGCAAATAAAAAGCTGAAGCCCGTAAAAAAACGTGAAGATGCTTGCCCCGGATGGCGGCAGGATTGCCCCTGCGTCCCTGTGCCAATGTTCACACATCACGGAAAGAAAGCAACATACAAACTTACGGGCTTATATGAAACGGAGGAAGAGGCTTATAAGAAGACCTTGTGGATTATTTCTATGGACGGTGTTCAGGCGGCACAGGGGCATATAACCGTCGATGATTTCGATATGTGGGCTGTGTATAGGCAGATGTAAAGAGGGATAGGTTACAGGAAGAGGCGCGAAAATTGAACTTTTCTAATACAGGTTGACACTCTTTCTGACAGGAGCTATATTGAGTTAACCTTTTCGTACGCCCCATACTGGGTTGAATAGGTCATTTCAATAAGCAGAACAAGAGCGGATTAAATAGATGGCTATAAAGAAATCTGAACTCTACTCAAAGCTCTGGCAAAGTTGCGACGCGCTGCGCGGCGGAATGGATGCCAGCCAGTATAAGGACTACGTTCTAGTCCTTCTTTTTATCAAGTACATCAGCGATAAATACGCCGGTCAGCAATATGCCCCTATCGTCATTCCAAAGGGCGCGAGCTTCAAGGATATGGTCGCGCTTAAGGGTAAACCAGATATCGGGGACCAGATAAACAAGAAGATTATCGCGCCACTGGTAAGTGCAAACAAGCAGCTTTCTCATTCGGACTTTCCCGACTTCAACGACTCCGTAAAACTTGGTGATGGCAAAGAAAAGGTAGAGCGCCTCACTGACCTTATCAGTATATTCGAAGATGCCGCCATGGATTTCTCCAGGAACCACGCCGAGGGTGATGATATCCTCGGCGACGCTTACGAGTATCTTATGCGACTCTTCGCCACCGAGAGCGGCAAGAGCAAGGGACAGTTTTATACCCCTGCTGAAGTCAGCCGTGTTATAGCGCAAATCATCGGTATACGCGAGGCTAAGACCAGTCCCGACACCACGGTATACGACCCTACCTGCGGCTCAGGCTCGCTATTGCTCAAGGTCGCCGACGAGGCGCGCACTCCGGTAACAATAAGCGGGCAGGAGAAAGACGCCTCCACCGCAGGCCTGGCCCGGATGAACATGATACTGCACAATAACCCCACGGCGTTTATATGGCAGGGTAACACGCTCACCGATCCCAAGTTCAAGGACGGAGATACACTAAAAACCTTCGACTACGTGGTGGCCAATCCTCCCTTCAGCGATAAGCGCTGGAGGACGGGCCTCGACCCGCTCAACGACCCTTACGATCGTTTCAAATCCTTTGGTATTCCACCTTCCAAGGGCGATTACGCCTATCTGCTGCACATCGTACGCTCGCTGAAGAGCACCGGCAAAGGCGCGTGTATCCTACCGCACGGCGTACTTTTCCGCGGCGCTTCCGAGGCGGATATCCGGCGCAACCTGGTGCGCAAGGGCTATATCAAGGGCATCATAGGCCTGCCCGCCAACCTGTTTTACGGTACCGGCATCCCGGCTTGTATTGTAGTCGTGGACAAGGAGAACGCCTACAACCGCAAGGGCATTTTTATGATAGATGCCGGCAGGGGCTTCATGAAGGACGGCCCCAAGAACCGACTGCGTTCGCAGGACATTCACAAGATCGTGGACGTCTTCACCAGACAACTGGAGATACCCAAATACTCGCGCATGGTCAGCCTCACGGAAATCGAGAAGAACGAGTTCAACCTCAATCTGCCGCGCTATATCGATAGCACCGAGCCGGAGGACATGCAGGACATAGAAGGCCATCTCAAAGGCGGCATCCCCGTGGCGGACGTGGAGGCGCTGGAGCGCTACTGGACTGTCTGTGCGGATCTGAAAAAGGCTCTGTTCAAAACCAACCGCCCCGGCTACATGGACCTTGCCGTGGACAAGACGGCTATCAAGCCTACTATTCACCAGCACCCCGAGTTCGTCGCCTATGCCAAGCGTATGAACACGGTATTTGCCGAATGGAGGAAAAAGAGCGCTAATACATTGCGCCAGTTGAAAGCCGACTGCAAGCCGAAGGAAATTATCTTTAACCTGTCCGAGGATTTACTAGCCCACTATAAAGAAAAGCCGTTGATTGAGCCCTACGATGTTTACCAGCACCTGATGGACTACTGGGCGGAGACCATGCAGGACGATTGCTATATGATTGCAGCCGAAGGCTGGAAGGCCGAGACCTATCACAAAAAGGACAAGAAAGGCAAAGAGAAGGAAAAGGATTGGGCCTGCGACCTTGTGCCCAAGAATCTGATCGTGGCCCGCTATTTTGCCAAAGAGCAGGATAATATCGACCGGCTGGAGGCAGAGCTGGAAAGCGTCGCCGCCGAGTTGAGCGAGCTTCAGGATGAAGAAACCGGTGAGGACGGGGCTTTTTCCGATATGGACAAGGTTAATAAGTCTAATGTAACCTTTCGCATAAAAGAGGCCAGAGCGGTCTACGCTGCCGAGAGCGATGCCGCGGAGGAAATTGAAGCGCTGGATAAGTGGCTGAAATTGAGCGGCAAGGAATCCGACCTGAAGAAGAAACTGAAGGAAGCCGAGTCTGCCCTCGATGCCAAAGCCTACGCCCACTACCCCAAGCTAACCGATGCCGAGATAAAAACACTGGTGGTAGACGATAAATGGCTGGCCGCGCTGGAGCTTGCCGTCTATGGAGAGATGGAGCGTATCAGCCAGACGCTCACCCGGCGCATTAAAGAACTGGCTGAACGATATGAAACCCCGATGCCTCAGCAAGTTTACCGTGTGGTAGAGCTGGAAAAGAAGGTGAACGGGCACCTGAAAAGGATGGGGTTCAAATGGGATTGAATCCCTGTTATAAGCAGACAGAGGCGGGAATGATTCCTAGCGAATGGCAAGAAAAACCCCTTAGAGAAATCAGCTTGATGCATGGTCGTATAGGCTGGCAAGGCCTAACTCAGGCTGAATTCACGTCAAATGCTGAAGATCCATTCCTTATAACCGGCGTCGACTTTAGAGATGGTGGTATCGATTGGGATACAGCCTATCACGTGTCCCACGAAAGATATGATGTTGCCCCTCAGATTCAATTACGTTCCGGCGATGTCTTGATGACAAAGGACGGAACAATAGGCAAAATGCTATATGTCGAACATATCCCATATCCAGGATTGGCAACACTAAACAGTCATTTGCTTGTCTTACGGCCGATACACAATTCATATATCCCTAGTTTCTTATTCTACCAGATGTTATCCCGTCGATTCTCAGAGTATATTGAGCAGAACAAATCAGGGTCAACGTTTTTTGGTCTTAGTCAGGAGGCAACTGGTCGTTATATGACACTGTTGCCTCCTCTCGCCGAGCAGGAAGCCATCGCCGCAGCTCTCAGTGACGCGGACGCCCTCATTGAGGCGCTGGAGCAGCTCATTGCCAAGAAGCGCCAGATCAAACAGGGCGCCATGCAGGAGCTGCTCACGGGCAAGAGACGGCTGCCGGGGTTTTTCAGTCATGCAATGAGTAAGACCGAAATAGGAGATTTTCCATCTGATTGGTCAATAGTATCACTTGGATTTATTGTGGATCAAAAAAGAAGGATACGTTACGGTATTGTTCAACCTGGTATATTTTATCCAAATGGGCGATATATGATTCGTGGTCAAGATTATTCTGAAGCTAAAGGATGGGCTGCCCCCGAACATGTGTTTAGGGTATCCCCTCTGATTGAAGAAAAATACAGAAATGCCCGCGTGAGAGAAGGCGATCTTATAATGACAATCGTAGGATACTGTGGTCATGTTGAAATGGTGCCAAGTTGGCTTGATGGCGCAAATTTGACTCAGACTACGGCACGAATAGCAATAGATTCTGCACGTGCTAACCCAATTTTCTGCAAATATACTCTACAGAGCCAGGCAGTAAGAGGACAGGTAGTAAATTTTCTTAAAGGTGCTGCACAGCCGGGATTAAACTGTGGTGATGTTGAACAATTTCTAGTTCCCCTTCCGCCAATTAAAGAACAAACCGCCATCGCCACCATCCTCTCGGACATGGATGCAGATATCGTCGCATTGGAGAAGAAGCTGGCCAAAGCCCGCCAGGTCAAGCAGGGCATGATGCAGGAACTGCTCACCGGGAGGATCAGGCTGGTATGAAACCCAAGCGCATCTTCATTAGCAGCGTGCAAAAGGAATTCGCGGCGGAGCGAGAAGCTCTGCGGGATTATCTGCGCGGCGACGCGCTGCTAAAGCAGTTCTTTGAGCCGTTCCTATTCGAGGAGGTCCCCGCCGCCGACCGCCGGGCGGATGAGCTTTACCTCGATGAGGTCAAGCGTAGTGATATTTATGTAGGCCTGTTCGGCAACGAGTATGGGGCTGAAGACGCAGAAGGCCTCTCGCCAACGGAACGCGAGTTCGATCAAGCCACTGCGCTGGGCAAACTGCGTCTGATATACATCAAAGGTGATGACGACAAATCGAAACACCCCCAAATGCGGGCTTTGATCCGGCGAGCGGGCAGCGAACTTGTGCGCCGCCGATTTAACACGGCGGAGGAACTTTGCTCTGCGCTGTATGCGAGCTTGATCGACCATCTGAGCAGAACGGGAGTGATTCAGAGTCTGCCGTTCGATGAGCAGCCTTGTCCTGAAGCGGCGCTTGAAGACCTGGACGAAGCAGCTATGCAGCAGTTCTTGCGGGAGGCGCGCAGCCGCCGGAAGTTCCCCTTGGCTGAATCAACTCCGGTGGAAGGTGTCCTCGCACATTTGAACATGATCAGGGAAACACGCCCCTCGCAGGCAGCCATGCTGTTATTCGGCAAGCAGCCTCAGCGGTTCATTCCCTGTTCGGAAATTCGTTGCATGCATTTTCACGGCAACGCTGTTCAGCGGCCTGCGCCTTATTATCGCATTTTCAAAGGCACCCTCTTTGAGCAAGTAGATCAAGCGGTGGATTTCGTTCTGTCCAAGATGGATATGAGTATCGGCACTCGTTCTAACGGAATCCAAGCCCCCACACGATATGAACTACCGCCGGAAGTGATTCGCGAGGCGGTCGTGAACGCTGTTGCCCATCGGGATTATACTCAACCGGGGGCGGTCCAGGTTTCAGTGTTTGCGGATCGTCTGGAGGTCTGGAATCCCGGAGAACTCCTTCCGCCGCTAACCCCACCGCAACTGCGCAAGCCGCACCTTTCGGTGACCCGCAATGCGCAGGTGTGCGAAGCGCTCTATCTGGCCGGCTACATTGAGAAGTATGGCACCGGCACGCTGATGATGATTAAGGAAAGTATCGGTCATGCCCTGCCGGAGCCTGATTTTATTGAGGCGCCGGGTGCGTTTATAGTCACTCTCTGGCGGGACTGGCTTACGGAGTCGGTTCTGTTAGGCCTAAGCCTGAATGAACGACAGACCGCCGTTATTCCGCATCTGAAAATCAGACGCCAGATCACCAATGCCGATTATCGGCAACTGACCGGCGTGACCGACAGGACGGCTGCCAGGGATCTCGATGAATTAGTGAAGAAAGGGCTGCTGGTCAAGACCGCGAAAACCGGACGTAGCACGGCTTACCGTCTGCCTGCTAAACCTGCCATAAACCCGACAAACCAGACAGATGCAAAACCAGACAAAAAGCCGACAAACCCGTCATCGCCTGAAGCGGCCAGTAAGAAAAATGGCAGGAGCCGAAAGAAACAATCATGAGCACGATCGGCAAGCCTGAACGCGCCACACAGAATCGTGTCATCTCTCTGTTCCGCGATGAGTTAGACTATCGCTACCTGGGCGACTGGACCGACCGCGACGGCAATAGCAACATCGATGAGAAGCTTCTCACCGATTACCTGCTCAAGAACGATTACACACCTGCGCAGATCGGCACCGCCGTGTATAAGCTGCGCGCCGAGGCGGACAACCACAGCCGCGGTCTTTACGATAACAACAAAGCCGTCTATAGCCTGCTGCGCTACGGCGTGCCGGTTAAGATTGAAGCGGGCAAGGTAACGGAGACCGTCCACCTCATCAACTGGCGGGAGCCTGAGAAGAACGATTTCGCCATAGCCGAGGAAGTCACACTGCGAGGCAATCATGAGCGCCGTCCCGATATCGTCTTATACGTCAACGGCATAGCCGTGGCCGTGCTGGAGCTGAAACGCAGCAGCGTTTCTATAGGCGACGGCATTCGCCAGAACATATCCAACCAGCGCCCGGAGTTCAATGAGTGGTTCTTCTCCACCGTGCAGTTCGTTTTCGCGGGCAGCGATTCGGAAGGGCTGCGCTACGGCTCGATAGGGACTCCGGAGAAATACTTTCTCAAGTGGAAAGAGGACGAGCAAGACGACACCAGATTCAAGCTGGACAAGTATCTGATAAAGATGTGCAGCAAGAAGCGCCTGATCGAGCTGATGTATGACTTCGTGCTCTTCGACGGCGGAATCAAGAAGCTGCCGAGGGCGCACCAGTATTTCGCCGTTAAGAAAGCACAGGAACACGTCAGGCGGCCGGAGGGCGGCATCATCTGGCACGCGCAGGGCAGCGGCAAAAGCATCGTAATGGTGCTGCTGGCTAAATGTATATTAGAGAACAACCCCAATGCCCGCGTAGCTGTCATAACCGATCGGGACGAACTGGACAAACAGATCGAGCGCGTATTCAGCGAAGCGGGCGAGACGATTTATCGCACCGGCAGCGGCCGCGACCTGATGCGCCAGATCGGACAGGCCAAGCCGCGCCTGTTGTGCTCGCTGATTCATAAGTTCGGCAGAAAAGACGTTGACAACTTTGATCAGTTCATCAAAGAGCTGGAGGCGGAACCTATCAAAACGGCGGGTGAAATCTTCGTCTTTGTCGATGAGTGCCATCGCACCGAGAGCGGCAAGCTGCATCGAACGATGAAAGCCATGCTCAAGAGCGCCGTCTTTATCGGCTTCACCGGAACGCCTCTGCTTAAAAAGGACAGCAAGACCACGCTCGAAGTGTTTGGCAGGTATATACACACCTATAAGTTCAACGAGGCGGTGGAAGACGAGGTAGTGCTGGACCTGATTTATGAAGCGCGGGACATCGACCAGCGGCTAAGCTCGGTAGACAGGGTCGATGCCTGGTTTGAGGCCAAGACCAGAGGACTTAACGACTGGCAGAAGGATGAATTGAAAAAGCAGTGGGGAACCATGCAGAAGGTTCTCAGCTCGCGTTCGCGCATGGAGCGAGTGGTCAGCGATATAGTCTTCGACTTCAGCGTAAAGCCACGCCTGTCCAGCGAACGGGGCAACGCCATGCTGGTGGCCGCGAGCATCTATGACGCGTGTAAGTATTTCACACTCTTTAATCAGACCTCGCTGAGGGGCAAGTGCGGGCTGGTTACGTCCTACGATCCCAATACCAGGGATATAACCACTGAGGATACCGGCGCAGACACCGAGACGGATAAGGAGTTCATTTATAACACTTACACCTCTTTGCTTAAGGATTTCGCAGCCAAGTCGGGAATGACAAAAACCGAGACCTATGAAGAACTGGCGAAGCAATTGTTCGTAAAAGAACCTGTGAAAATGAAGCTGCTTATTGTCGTGGATAAGCTGCTGACTGGCTTCGATGCGCCTCCTTGCACCTACCTATATATCGATAAGTCCATGCAAGACCACGGCCTGTTCCAGGCCATATGCCGCACTAACCGGCTGGATGGAGAGGATAAGGATTTCGGCTATATTGTGGATTACAAAGACCTGTTTAAAAAGATGGAGAACGCGATCGCAGTTTATACCTCAGAGTTGGATAACAGCGCCGGAGGCACCGATCCAGAAGTGATGGTTCAGGACCGCCTCAAAAAGGGGAGAGAACGGCTCGACAATTCGATTGAAGTCCTTGAGTTGATGTGCGAACCGGTGGAGCCTCCCAAGGGGGAACTGGAGCACATTCACTACTTTTGCGGCAATACCGAGATTCCCTCCGACTTGGAGGAACGGGAGCCGCAGCGGGCAGCGCTCTACAAGACGACCGCTTCACTGTTACGCGCCTACGCCAACATAGCAGATGAACTTGAGGCCGCGGGCTATGACAATACAGATATCGCGCGAATCAAGCGCCAGATAGACAGTTATCTAAAGCTCAGAGAAATCATACGCAATGCCAGCGGCGAAAGCCTCGACCTGAAAGCCTATGAGGCCGACATGCGTCACCTGATAGACACCTACATCCAGGCCGATGAACCCCGCAAGATTTCCTTCTTCGACAACGTAAGCATCTTGGATTTGATTGTTAAAACCGGCATCGCCAATGCCATCGTTAGCAAACTAGGCAGCCTTCAGCATAATAAGGATGCTATTGCTGAGACCATCGAGAACAACGTCCGCAGCAGAATAATGGTAGAGAATCTGAGCGATCCCGCCTACTACGATAAAATGTCTAAACTGCTGGATGAGATAATCATCGCGCGAAAGACGAAAGCCATTGAATATGAGGAATATCTCAAGCGCGTCGCGCAGCTTGCCAAGCAGGTGGCTATAGGGAAGGCCGATGATACCCCGTCTTCATTGGACACGCCGGGGAAACGCGCGCTTTACAACAACCTCAATAACGATGAAACGCTTGCACTGCGTATAGATGAAACAGTAAAACGTGTTCGCCCCGCCGATTGGCGCGGCATCGAAACGCGAGAGCGAGTAATCAAGCAAGCCTTGTTCGATATCATCCATAATGTAGACCAAGTGGAACTTATCTTTAGAATAATCAAAGCGCAGAAGGAATTTTGATGGCAGCGCAACTGCTGTTAGGCGACATCCGCATAGACGTTGTATTTAAGGACATCAAGAATATTCATTTGAGCGTCCTTCCTCCGGCAGGGAAAGTGCGTATTTCAGCACCTTTGCGCATGAATCGCGAAACCGTTCGCATCTTTGCCATCTCTAAGCTTGGCTGGATCAGGAAACAGCAGAAGAAGCTCAAGGAACAGGAGCGCGAGACTTTACGTGAATATAGAGACCGTGAAAGCCATTATATTTGGGGGAAACGTTATCTGCTTCAGGTCTTAGAGAGTGACCAGGCGCCTTCCATCGAGTTGCGGCACAACCGCATGATTCTGACCATTCGACCTGAAACAACTCAAGAGAAGAGACAAGCCATTATCGAAGAATGGTATCGCAACCTGATCAAACAAGCCTATGTTCCGTTGATTAGGAAATGGGAACCTATAATAGGTGTTAAAGTCGAGCATTGTTTTATACAGCGAATGAAGACTAAGTGGGGCAGCTGCAATCATGAAGCATGTAATATACGCTTGAACACACATCTCGCTAAGAAGCCCTCCCAGTGTCTCGAATATGTTTTGGTACATGAGGTGATACATTTACTAGAGCCAAAACATAACGACCGTTTCATCTCTATGATGGACAAATATATGCCTCGTTGGCAGCAGTATAAGAATGAACTCAATAGTGCTCCACTGAGTTTTGAGCATTGGAAATACTAGTCTAAAGTATCATTATGAGGGTGTAACATATGAAAGAGGACATTCTGGAACAAATTGTCGATGACTACCTGAATTTACGTGGATACTTTACTTTAAGCAACGTTAAGTATAAACCATCACCCAAGGATCCCGAATATGATAGTAAATTAGACTCAGTTAATAGTGATATTGATGTTATTGGCTTCAAACCGGGTGAGACCGGGCCCAAATCGGTCTATGTTGTCAGTTGTAAAAGTATGCAGAATGGTTTTTGGGCTGAATGGGAATGTGAAGCCATTTCCAATAAGAAAATAGCTGGCGGACGTGAAAGATGGAAAGCATATAGAGAGTTGGCCAACGATAAATGGGCTCGCGCACTCAAACGAAAAGTAAAGAATCTAACCGGATCGAGCGATTTTACATATGTGATTGCATGCACTCGGTGGAGAGATCCTGAAAACGCCAAATGTTGGATTGATAATAAGGAATTTAAAAAACGTCTAACTAGAAATATTGAAATATGGACTTTAGAGGAAATGTTCAAATATATCTACAATACCTCTACTACTACACCTGCTAATAGCGACATTGGTAGATTAATACAAGTATTAAAAGCAGCAAAGATTAAAGTTGATTTTGAAAGTAACATTTAAGAAGTAATTACAATCACAATTGCCCATATAAAAAAGGCTGTAGGTTTAGCAATGGCAGAAATAAATGATACTTTAATTAAACTGATCGACCTAAATCGAAAAGATCCAAACCTTCCTCTCAGCGGTTTTATTGCTTTTGATCTGGGTGTACAGATTGACAAGAATTACGTTAATTCAGATTTAGCAAATAAAGACGCTGTGAACGTTTTTTGGAGTTTTTATGAGCCCAATAAACCAAGTGAAACACGTTGGGTATATGGAGACTGGTGGTGGAATGTCTTTTCAGCTATAGATGAACCAGTCCTAACTCTAGTTCTAAAAGAGTTGGAAGACATTGAATACACTCTACGTGTTCCCTATGAACCAGATAAAGAAACAGACTCATTTGTATATGTACATGTCGCCCTGCTTCGGGCTCTGTTATTAAGAAAAAGAGACGGCTACTCGGACGACGTAATGCAACTCCTAACCCAGGTACTACATCATATCAATCGATTCCATCTAAGCCAACAGTTCACATATGCAATACCTGACAATTTTACTGCTGAACTCTGCTATGGTCTTTCATGGGGATCTTTAATAGGCTTAGGCTTTATTGAAAACGCAAAACTAATGAATTTAGATGGTAAATACCAAAAAGCCTTTCACACTTTCGCCTTAGGAATGTCCTATATATCAGCAGTGTTCTTAGGCAGTTTTTCTGAGGATTGTATTTGGGAAGAGCAAGTAGTATTCAAGGATTATCTTCCAAGACTAGATGTTAAGCCTCAAGAACTGGTCGATTTGTTTGAGAATATTCGTGACAGCGACAAGCTTCTAGATTTGCGTCAAGTAATACAGGATTGCGAGGTCATTTATTTGACGTGGGTGGATTGTCTCAAAGACGATGAGGAGACGGTTCATGATAATAAAGGGAAACTATGGCCATGGAGAGGATACTGGTATTTTACAGCAGGTTGGGCAGAAGCTAAGATGGAGCCGGATCAATTACTTGAAAAGCTGAAGGAACATGAGGACGAACAAGCTAAAAAGCGTATCATCAGGTATTTATTGGAGCAGGAACTATGGGATAGACTATCCCCACGTGCTCAGAGTTCCCTGATAGAGGCGGACAAAGCATGGTTCTCAACTAAATCTGGGAGAAGGGAAAGGCTCCTTAACGAACTGAGACTCGCTATTGAAGACATACTTTATCCTTTAGTATGGCAAAATCTATCTAAGTGGTCTAAAGATACTTCGATTAATGACCCAAAGCTTATGGAATTTGAAATGATCAGAAAAAAGCTTGAAGAAGAACATAAGAACCCATCACTTTACGAGTACGAATCTATACTTAAAACGCAATCCCTCAAAGATATGATAAAATCATGGGCACTTTCTGATAGAGAAAGAGAATTCTTGTTGAAAACTTTACCTCTAGACATTAAGAATCTACGCCGTGGTAGAAAAAGCGCGGAACATCCAGATCAAGAAGAACCAAGTATCATAGCCCCAACTGAAATAGCGCGTCTATTTAAGAAGACAATGGGAATTGGCTGTAATGGAATAATATATCAATTGCTTAAGTTAAGTGAAAAAATAAGCAATATGTCAAACTAGATACTTAATAGAGTTGTTAAGAATGAAAAGAAATACGTTCACTTACAATACCAACCTCGCATCTGAGTTCTGGGTGCTGGCAGCGCTCTACCGGCTTGGTATTGATGCCCAACTAATTTAGATTAATCAAAAGCAACTGAGGAGAAACACATGAAAATCTCAACAATTCTTGATCACATTGACAGTGGACATATGGCCTTGCCTGAGTTCCAGCGCGGATATGTCTGGAATCGCGACCAGGTACGAAAACTATTCACTTCACTTTATCTTCATCGTCCGGTGGGTGGTCTACTAGTCTGGGCCACGGAATCTAAAACCGCTGTGCATCGTGGTGATGGACCGCTAGCTGCCGGCGTGGTGAAACTGCTACTCGATGGTCAACAACGCATTACGAGTATATATGGAGTAGTAAGAGGTAAGCCGCCGAAGTTCTTCGACGGAAATAAGGAGACATTTACAAGTCTATGTTTCCATCTTGACACTGAAACGTTCGCTTTCTATCAGCCGTTTAAAATGCAGGATGATCCTCTCTGGATTGATATTACCGACTTGATGAAAAAGGGAAATGCGGGGCTGGGCGAATTTGTAAACCGCTTGAATGCTCAGCCATCTTTGGGAACAAAAGTCGGTGATTATGTAGGCAGGCTTGGCCGTCTGCTTAGTATCACCGATATAGATATATATACTGAAGAATTAACAGGAACAGATAAGACTCTAGATGTTGTGGTAGATATTTTCAATATAGTAAATAGTGGCGGGACAAAGCTCTCTAAAGGCGATTTGGCTATGGCCAAGATTTGCGTCGATTGGCCTGAGGCACGTGATACGATGAAATCCAATCTTAAGGAATGGAAAAACATAGGATATGATTTCAACCTAGATTGGTTATTGCGTTCAGTAAATACAGTACTCACCGGTGAAGCTAAGTTTCAGTTTCTACACGATAAGAGTGGTGAGGAAATTCAAGACGGTCTTAAGCGTGCCACCAAACATATCAATACCACACTTAATATGATTGGCGGAAGGCTTGGATTGGATCATAACCAAGTCTTCTTTGGCAGTTTTGGTGTTCCGGTTATGGTACGTTATCTTGATCAAAGACAAGGTTCTATGACTGACACTGAGCGCGATAAACTTTTATTCTGGTTTGCACAAGCGGGAATGTGGGGCCGTTTCTCTGGTTCTACAGAATCTTTTATCGATCAAGACTTGGCAGCTCTGGAAGGCCCAGATGGAGGGCTTGACAGATTACTAGAACAACTACGTCTCTGGCACGGTGGATTGCGTGCGGAACCAGGACATTTCACTGGTTGGAGCCTAGGCGCCCGGTTTTACCCGGTTTTATATTTACTCACTCGTATGGGCGAGGCGCGTGACTGGGGCACTGGCCTCCCACTGAAGGCCAATCTGCTCGGAAAGATGAGCAAGCTAGAGGTGCACCATATCTTCCCTAAAGCTCAGCTCTACAAGTTGAAATACAAGCGGCCTGAAGTCAATGCGCTTGCGAATTTCTGCTTCCTCACAAAGGATACGAATCTCGACATCAGAGACCGGCTGCCAGAGAAGTATTTTCCAGAGGTTGAGAAAGCCCATCCTGGCGCGTTGGCATCGCAGTGGGTTCCCACAGACCCGGCACTGTGGAAGATCGAACATTTTCGCGAGTTTCTCGAAGCTCGTAAAGTGCTTCTTGCCGAAGAGCTCAATAAGCGTATGGAAGATCTACTACGTGGTGACATTCGCTGGCTTGCCGGTCCTGCGGGGGCTGTACCCGCAGCCGTCGCGGTATGCGGCGGTATAGCCAGTGAGGAGGAAGAAGAGCAACTGGAAACCCTCAACGACTGGATGGAAGCACAGGAGCTCTCCCGCGGTGTAATGGCTTATGGTTTCGCAGATGCTGTAACCGGAGAGCAGAAAGCAGTGTTTGACTTAGCGTGGCCAAATGGCATCCAGGAAGAACTCAGCCAGCCGGTTGCCGTCCTTTTAAATGAAAACACCGACGTAATCGCTATCGCCAGTCAAGCGGGATATCGGTGCTTCACATCCACAGATGAGTTTAAGCAGTATGTGGAAAGCGAGATCCTGGGCCGAGAGGTTCCTGCCAGGTGAATATCAAAGATGTGACTCTGTCCAAGCTGGCTATTGCCTGCTTAATGTATAATTCTCTAACACCGTTCAATGAATCACTTAAACTCTTAAAAGAGTCTACCGATGGTTGTATAGACCTGACTAATCCTACCCATCGCGAATCTCTCTTGCAATGGCTGAATGATTGGGGCTGTAGGAACCTTGCCCGGGACCAGCACAAACTCGCCTCTAAAAGCATCTTAATATGGCAGCAGAAATATGGTGCCAGCCTGTTTTCAGGCAGGAAACCGATCTGGAACCTGAAGGACAACGAGCTGGAAGCAGCCGCTCATTCATATGGAGCTCTGAAGGATATGCCAGGTGCTGAGCGTATCCGCAACGGAAAAAAACAAATGGTTAGCATAGGGGAAACCGCAGCCTCCAAGATTCTCTTCGCTATAAGGCCTGAGGCATTGATGCCCTGGGATGAAGCAATGCGAAAGAGGTTCAAGTGTGACGGCAGACCTGATTCTTATTTCAATTATCTGAAAATAATCCAGGGATTAACCTGCCACATAGCGGATTTGTGTCAAGCAAAAGGTTTCAAGATTGACAACCTGCCCAAGAAGCTGGATAGGCCGGATGCCACGGTGCTGGCGCTTGTCAATGAGTATATCTGGGTAACAGTAACCAGGGGGCGCGCGCTGCCCCCGGCGTCTATACTTAAGCAATGGGCTGAGCTGGGGTGATACGAACACTTTTATATAGACAATAAAAAAATAGAACCAGTTCTTGATTATCTTTATGCCTAAATCTGGGAGGAGAGAATTCATGGAAGTATCATCAGATGCCAATAATGAAAGTAATAGATTTCGTGAATTATTAAAGCAAATAATGGATGAAGATAAACTTGTCTATTTAAATATTAAAAACAGTATGACAGCTATAAAAGAGGGGGATCTGTCTTGGCAAGCACCTTTTACGATAGCACTCTATGCGCTTGGTTTACTGCTTCGTAATATCAATGTGTATGAAGGGAAAATGAATCACCCGGCTCTGTTAGATTTAGTATTCTTTTTATCATTGGAAATCCTTTCGGATAGCAAAGATTTGGACCTGGTCGAACCAGCGTATGAGTCCATAGAACCTCTATATCGAAAACTTAGTGATGAAGAAAAGCTATCAGAGGCAGATACTCAAACGCTATTCCACACAAGCTTGGCATTGCGCACACTTCTTCTGCTAAAAGGAGAGGAAGAACGCACTAAGTCAATAATTAGAACAAACTTAAAAACAGATACAGTAGGGGCAATGCAAATCGCTGAGGTTCTTTTCGCAATAGTCCTACAAGCTTACTATGTTGAGAGGCAAGATTATGATTCTGCATTTCGTCTATTGACAGAAGCGCTTTCATCTAATAGCCCGGGGAATTTCTCTGAAGGTCTAATGGAAGCAGTGCCTGATCTCGTAGAATTATTCGCCGTAAAATGCGAAACTATTAATGACGCAGAAGACTGGGTTTGCCTCTTTGATAGAGTCTCCGATGTTATTGAAGTTTGCGGTGAAGCAGATATATCAGGAGTCCATCCATCAAACAACAAGGTGACTTCTCCGCAGTTTTTAGCATGGAAGTTTGGGAATCTAATAGCCCGTTATGCGTTAAGAAATAAAGCTGATCTGTCTGGTAAAAACTATAAGATTATATCTAATGGTTGGAAAGATAAAAAGACTTCAATAAAGCTATTTGACTATGGGGGACTAGGAGATGATTGGCTTAATGGAACATTAGTAGCTGCAATTTTGTTGGAATACAACGAAAACCGAAATTGGCACAGCCTACGTGAACAGTATTTGTCCATGTGGGATTCCTTGCCTCGATACAAATGGACTAGCTTATCTGAAGCTGGGACCAATAATGATCTTTATTGGGCTGTTAAGATAGGCTTTGCGGAAGCATTGATTGACCCTGACTCAATAAAGCCTAAGATAGAGCCTATTGATCTGGAAAAGAGCCTAAATCCAAAATTGCAGGAGGACCTTAAAGAAGTCTTATCTACGAAGTCACCAGAAGAGAAATTATTTGAAAAGTTTAGGGAAATGATGGATATATCCGTTAAAGACAACTTGAGCCCTATAAAATCTGCTATGGGAGAAGAGATAAAAAAACTACGCGATGGAGACTCTCAACAAAACCTCCTAACAACCCAACAAAAGCTTGTAGATAAATATGGAGATTGGATTCGACAACTGGCTAACCCGGGCTCATTGACCAACGCTGAGTATTTATTCGATAGTCTCAATCAGAATGAGTTATCTTGGGGTGAATCAATAGTAGGCTATTCAAATGCCATAGAAGCTGAGCTTAGAAAGCGATTCTTAGAACCTCTTGTTAAATTCATGGTTTCTCAGAAAACTAAATCTATTGATTTTGGTGATAGAAGAATAATAATAGATATGAGTATCGACCTAGAACAAATTGAAAGGCTACTTCATGGTATCAAATCTCACCCACTGCTAAAATCATTTATCGCAGGTTATGATATTGATATTGAATTTCTATCTAATAGATTACCAAATGATCTTGAGATTATAAGGAAGTATCGAAACCCTTCTGCTCACGGTAACATTGTATCGAATAGTTCGATTGGGCGACAAATACAAAAATCGGTTCTTGGCACACCACAACGCCCCGGAATATTAAAGTTGATATTTGATATCAACTTTCACTCTGATTCATAGTGACCTACCACCTAAATTAGTGCACTACTATTCATAGTGCCTGAACCAGATACTATCGCAGGCAGCGGTCAAGATGGAGAAGAAACTGGCGGCGGAGTTGCGGCGAAAGGGGTACACAGTAACCGGGGGGCGCGCGCTGCCCCCTGCGGCTATACTTACTATTCAGTAGGCAAAAAACATGCCGTACAGACTATACGTAATCGAACTGAATAAAAAAGTACTTTCAAACAAAAAGTTCATGTCTGATAATCCAGACTATATCCCGGGCAAACCATGCCTTTACGTAGGACAGACGGCACGCGCACCTGAAGTGCGGTTTCAGCAACACCTCAATGGCTACAAAGCCAATAGATATGCCCGTGATTACGGCATCCGGTTATACCCCAATATCGTCGACCTGCTGGATCCGTTCAAGACTCGCGCAGAGGCTGAAGAAGCTGAGGCAAAGCTGGCAAAGAGCCTGCGTAAATTCGGCTATGCTGTCTGGTATGGATAGAATAAATAATTGATTATGTACCAGCAGCAACTCCCCATATTTGTTCAAATTGACAGACAGTTGTCGAAAAGCTACGTTAGAATTGTCTGACATACAAATCCTTTTATGCTTGAATACTTATTTCGTTTAACTAAGCACAAAAAAAGGACCGGATATCTCTCGACACCCGGCCCCCTTATCTTGAAGCCTTCCCTTATTCAGTTTTCTTGACGGGCATTATAACTATCCTCCCATCACCGGCAGTCACAGTCACCTTATCCCCAACGGTGAAACCCAGCCTCTCCAGCCATCTGCCCTGCAGTCTAATAAACGGATAAGGCTTCTTGTTGCCGTTGCTGTACAGATAATTCACAGTCAGCTTACGTTCCTGCAATCGTCTCTCCTTTCCGGGCACATCTCGAGGATCGTTGGCCGCCCCAACTTAAGCATGGCCTTATTAACAGTCGCTCATTGCCTTTCTGCGCTCTTCCTCGACTGCGCCCATCTCTTTGAAGTCCCCGAAGATTTCGGCCAGCAACTCATAATCACGCCCGCACAGTTTTACCCCGGCACCGTCGAACCAGTCCAGGTACCAGTACTCGATTTCTACAGGGTCCAGGTTTTCGTCCGTGAAGAAACGGAACTCGTCCTGAGGGCCGCCGTATGAGAGTTGCCAGCGGAAGAAGCCGCGCTTCTGGTCGCTGAAGGTATCTCTGGGCACATAATCGAAGCACAGGCCGTACTCATCGAACCGGCCCAAGTCCTCATCACACGCCTCGGGGTCTTTGCGGTACAGCCGCCATAATTTCCGTATGTCCGATATGCGATCCCTGAGTTCGTCCCGAACCTTGTCCTTACAGGTATTGACCACGTTAATCACCCCCTTCCCGCTCGGTGTTTCGGTCAAAAAAAGGGGCTATGCATCCCACGCACGGGGAGACATAGCCCCTTTCTCTTCGGAAAAAGCAAAAAAGCGGGGACACCCCCGCTTCCTTGCGTGATTGTTGTTTCGGGCTAAACGCTCTATAGGCTTATGCTGCTACCGGCTCTTTGGCTTTGCGATGCTTCTTCTTCGGCTTCTCGGCATGGGTTTTGGCTTCCCTCTCGGCCTTCGCTTCGGCCTCTCTCGCTATCGCTTCCGCTTCGGCTTCGATGTGAACCTTCGGCTTTGACGGCATGACTACTGGCATAACCGCCAATCGATAGCCGTCAACGGCGAACAGTATCGGCGTTTTGGGGTTGCTCAGCTTGACCTCGGCCATTCCGCCCAGCGCCTTGAGCGCTTGCGTAAGATATGCGCCGCTTAGGGCGGTTTCCGCTTCCCCTTCAATCTCGGCCTCGACTTGAGCGCTTCCCCTGTCGTCCGTCGCCGACAGCGTCAACTTCCCATCCATCAGAGCAAGGGTTATTGCCGATGTCCTGTCCAGCGACAGGGCGCTGAGGCTTGCTCCCGCCTTCATCATCTCCCGTGTATCGAATCGAGCCGCCGCTTTGAACTCGGCGGGGATTACTTTTTGATAATCGGGGAATGTGCCGCTTTCACCCGCTAGTTTGTAGCGGATGGCCTCGGTCTCGATGATAAGGCCGTTGCAGCCGTTGCCGTTGGGCTCAATTGCCAGCCGAACCCTGTGCGCCTTCTTCAGCGCCGTGATTAATCCCTTCAGCTCCTCGACGGGAATCAGCGCTTGCGCTTCCCCGTCCTCAAAGTCGAGGGTTATCTCGGCAAGCCGATAGGCGTCGGATGTCGCAAGAGTAAGCTTCCCGTTGCCTTGA